>DATIER010000196.1:0-20307 GCA_035455605.1 Gaiellaceae bacterium | reverse complement strand
GTGGGCGCTCGACATCGGCGCGATGCTCGCGGGCTCCAAGTACCGCGGCGAGTTCGAGGAGCGGCTGAAGGCCGTGCTCACCGAGGTTCAGAACGCCGCCGGCGAGCTGATCCTCTTCATCGACGAGCTGCACACGATCGTCGGCGCGGGCGCGGCCGAGGGTGCGGTCGACGCCGCGAACATGCTCAAGCCGATGCTGGCGCGCGGCGAGCTGCGCGCGATCGGTGCGACCACGCTCGACGAGTACCGCAAGCACATCGAGAAGGACGCCGCGCTCGAGCGGCGCTTCCAGCCGGTCCTCGTGGGCGAGCCGTCGGTGGCGGACTCGATCGCGATCCTGCGCGGCCTGAAGGAGCGCTACGAGGCCCACCACGGCGTGCGCATCCGCGACGCAGCGCTGGTGGCCGCGGCCGTCCTCTCCGACCGCTACATCGCCGACCGCTTCCTGCCCGACAAGGCGATCGACCTCGTCGACGAGTCCGCGTCGCGGCTGCGGATGGAGATCGACTCCTCGCCGCTCGAGCTCGACGAGGCCGAGCGCCGCGTGCGCCAGCTCGAGATCGAGCTCGCCGCCATGGCCAAGGAGTCGGCCGAGGTGCGCGAGCCGCTCGAGCGCGAGCTCGCCGAGGCGCAGGAGCGGCGCAACGAGCTGGCCGCGCGCTGGTCGCGCGAGAAGGAGCAGCTCGAGCGCGTGAAGGAGATCACCCGCTCGATCGACGAGCTGCGGATGGAAGCCGAGCGCGCGGAGCGGAACGGCGAGCTCCAGCGCGTGGCGGAGATCCGCTACGGCGAGCTGCCCGCGCTCGAGAAGGAGCTCGAGGAGCGCGAGGCGGCGCCGGACGCCTCCGAGCCGATGGTCAAGGAGGAGGTCGACGAGGACGACGTCGCCGCCGTGGTCGCGCGCTGGACGGGCATCCCCGTCGACAGGCTGCTGGAGGGCGAGACCGAGAAGCTGATCCACATGGAGGAGCGGCTGCACGAGCGCGTCGTCGGCCAGGACGAGGCGGTCTCGGCGGTCGCGAACGCACTGCGCCGCGCGCGTTCGGGCCTGCAGGACCCGAACCGCCCGATCGGCTCGTTCGTCTTCCTCGGGCCGACCGGCGTCGGCAAGACCGAGCTCGCCCGCGCGCTCGCCGAATTCATGTTCGACGACGAGCGCGCGATGGTGCGCCTCGACATGAGCGAGTACATGGAGAAGCACACGGTCTCGCGCCTGGTCGGCGCGCCGCCCGGCTACGTCGGCTACGACGAGGGCGGCCAGCTGACCGAGGCGGTGAGGCGGCGCCCCTACTCGGTCGTCCTGCTCGACGAGATCGAGAAGGCGCACCCGGACGTGTTCAACGTGCTGCTACAGATCCTCGACGACGGCCGCCTGACCGACGGGCAGGGCCGGACGGTCGACTTCCGCAACACCGTGCTGATCATGACCTCGAACGTCCGCTCGGCCGACGCGATGCGCGAGCACTTCCGCCCCGAGTTCCTGAACCGGATCGACGAGATCGTCGAGTTCCACCCGCTCTCAAAGGAGCAGATCGGCGAGATCGTCGAGCTGCAGCTCCGGCGCGTGGAGGAGCGGCTCGCGGAGCGCGGGCTCCGGCTCGAGCTGACCGATCCGGCGCGCGCCGTGCTCGCCGAGGCGGGCTGGGACCCGACCTACGGCGCGCGACCGCTCAAGCGCGCGATCCAGCGGCTGCTGGAGAACCCGCTCGCGCTGCGTCTGCTCGAGGGCGAGTTCTCGGAGGGCGACACGATCCGCGCCGACGCCGGCGACGAGGGCCTGGTGTTCGAGCGGGCCGGCGCCGCCGAGCCGGCGGCGGCCTAGCCGCTTCGGTCATCTTGCGAAGCGAAGGAGCCGCCGGAACGATCCGCACATGTGGCGCAGGCGCTCGCGAGCCGCCGCTCGATGACGAGACCGTGAGCGGCCTCATCCGGGCAGTCATGCGCATCGAGGCTAAGCTGGACGAGGTGCTGTGGCGACTGCGCGAGGACGATGAGGAAGAGGAAGGAAACGCCTGAACAGCGCGCCGAGCGCCGTCGGCGCGACGAACGGTGGGCGGTGGAGCAGCAGGAGCTCCGCGAACTCGCCGTCCGCTACGACGAGCGGATTCGCCGTGGCCGTGAGCGTCGGGAACGCCGGGGGCGACTGCTGCAGAGCTTCTTCCTGCTGCGCAGGCCGTCGTAGCCAACGTCGCGTGTGACGAGGAACGCCCGCCCGAAAGAACCGCTGCCGCCGCCGCTCCCGCCCGGCGAGCGCCCGGTCGGGCAGCTGATCGCCGAGGCGATCCGACTCTACGGCCGGCGCTTCTGGGCCTGTCTCGCGCTCGGCGTGCCGATCGGTGCGTTCGGCGCGCTCACGAGCGTGTTGCACGGCTGGACGAGCGTGATCGTCAGCCTGACGCTCGGCGCGGTGCTGCTGACGCTGACGTACGTCGGCGCGGCCGCGATCGTGGCCGAGGGGCCGGTGTCGCGGCGCCGGCTGGCGGTCGCGTTCGCGGCCGGGCTGATCGTGTTCGTGCCCTTCCCGGCCCTCGTCCTGCTCTACATCCTTCCGGCGGTGGCCTGGCTTGCGCTCGTCGGGCTCGCGGTGCCGGCGGCGGTCATGGAGGGAACCGGCGTGGTCGGCTCGCTCAAGCGCGGCTTCCGGCTCGGGCGCGCCGACTACGTTCACTCGCTCGGCACGATGGCGGCGCTCGGGATCGTCTTCTACCTCTCGACACGCGTGCTCGCGCTGGCTCTCAACGCCGGGAGTGGACAGGCGGCGGAGATCGCCCGGCCCCTCGCCGAAGGCCTGCTCTGGCCGGTCGTCGTGCTCGGCGCAAGCCTCCTCTACTTCGACCAGGTCGCGCGGTTAGAGTCGGGCCCCCGACCCAGGAGGCGCCGCAATGCCGACGTACATCATGCTCACGAGCCTGACCGCGCAGGGCGTGCAGACGCTGAAGGCGAACCCCGACCGGCTACGGGAGGTCAACCGTGACGTCGAGGAGCTCGGCGCGAAAGTCGTGCACCAGTGGGCCACGCTCGGGCCGTTCGACTTCGTCAACGTGGTCGAGGCGCCGGACGCCGAGACGATCGCGCGCGTGTCCGTGGCACTCGGCGCCCGCGGCAGCGCGAAGCTGCAGACGCTGACGGCGCTGTCGGTCGACGAGTTCCTCTCGTCGTTCAGCGAGTAGCGGCGGCCGCGACTTGCGCCGCGAGGCGCGCGTTCGCGACGATCAGCTCGCGGTTCACCTCCAGCGTCCGGCCCTCGCTCCGCTCATGCAGGAACGAGAGCACGAAGGGCGTCACGCCCTGGCCGGAGATGCCCTGCGTCGCCGCGGCCGCCAGCGCCTCGGCGACGAGCGGCTCGACGTCGACCCCGTCATCCGGGTCGCGAGCGAGCAGGAGCGCGGCCCCGCCGAGCTCCCAGTGCACCTGGGCCGTACGGGCCGCCTGCCCCGGCTCGTCGACGCGGGCGGACACCGGCGGGCCGCCGCCGGCGCTGTAGAAGAGCGGCAGCTCGTCCGTCCGGTAGCCGAGCACCGGGATCCCGAGCGTCTCGAGCAGCTCCGCCGTCGCCGGCACGTCGAGCAGCGACTTGATCCCGGAGGAGACGACGAGCGCCGGCGTGCGGGCGAGCTGCGCCAGGTCGGCGCTGACGTCGGGCCGTTCCGCGTAGCCGCGGTGGACGCCGCCGATTCCGCCCGTGCCCATGAAGCGGATCCCCGCCAGCCGCGCCGCCGCGAGCGTCCCGCCGACGGTCGTCGCGCCGAGGTCGCCGCTCGCCACGCACGCCGCCAGGTCGCGAGGCCCCGCCTTGCGCGCGGCGCCGCCCGCCTCGCCGAGCCGCTCCAGCTGCTCGTCGTCGAGCCCGACGACGACGGCTCCGTCCAGCACCCCGACCGTTGCGGGCACGGCCCCTTCGGACCTGACCGCTGCCTCCGAGGCCCGTCCCACCTCCACCCCCACCCCGGGTGGGAAACCGTGTGCGACGAGCGTAGTCTCGAGCGCGACGACGGCGCCTCCGTCGCGGAGGCCTTGTTGCACTTCCGGCGCGATTTGGAGCAGTTCCATCACGAAGGCACCGCTCCGAGCTGCGCGACGCACCGTGCCGCCGCCTCGAGCCCGAGCTCGATCCCGCCGACCAGGAAGCCCGCGGCGAGCGCGTCGCCGGCGCCCGTGGTGTCGACGACGTCCGCCCCGAGCGGCTCGAACCGCTCGACGCCTTCGGGCGTCCGCACCTCGACGCCGCGCGAGCCACGCTTCACGACCGCCGTCTCGGCCAGCGCGTAGGCGCCGCCGACCATCTCCCACTCCGGCTCGTTGGCGAACACCACGTCCGGCGCGGCCGCGTCGAGGTTGGCGCGAAAACGGTCGGCGCCGTACGCCCGGATCGCGCTCCACGACGACAGGTCGACCGCGACCCGCGCGTCTCGGGCTCGGGCCATTCGCGTCGCGGCGCGCGCGGCCTCGGCGATCGGCTCCGCGAGCAGCGAGTAGCCGCTCAGGCAGAGCCAGGCGCAGCCGTCCAGCCACTCCGGGTCGAGCTCGTCCGGCTGCAGCTCGACGGCGACGCCGCGGTCAGTCGCCATCGTGCGCTCGCCGTCCCCGGCGACGAGCGCGACCACGACGCCGGTCGACCCGCCGACGACCGGCCCGACGAGCTCGACGCCGCGCCCTGCGACGAGCGAGGCCGCGAGCGCTCCCGCCGCGTCGTCGCCCCGTTTCGCGATGCAGCGCGCGTCGGAGCCGAGCTCGACGACCCACGACGCCACGTTCGCGGCCTGGCCACCCGTGGCAACCCGGGTCTCGACCGGCGTGTCGGCCCCGGACGCGAGCGCGGCGTCCGGCGTCCGCACGATCACGTCCAGCAGCAGGTCGCCGAGGGTGCAGATCATGCGGCCAACCGTACAATCGCCCGCGTGGACGGGCAGAGCCATTCGGGCCGGCTGCGGTCGTTCCTGATCGGCGGCCTCGTCGGCGCCTCCGCCGTGCTCGCCGCCGCGCGCCGGAAGCGGCAGCGTAAGCGCCCGCTCCAGCCTGGCCTCGCCGCCTTCGAGGACGCGCCCTGCTACCGCGAGACGCTGGTGCGCGAACGGCGGCCATAGCCACCGGCCGCACTATTCTTCGACTCCGTGCCTATTTACGAGTACCGGTGCCCGAACGGCCACCTGTTCGAGCTGTTCCAGCGAATCGGCGACCCGATGCCCGAGACCTGCGAGGTCTGCGGCGAAGGACCGGTCGAGCGCGTGCTCTATCCGGTGGCGGTGCACTTCAAGGGCTCCGGCTTCTACACGACCGACTACGGGCGCGGCTCGCGGCGAAAGGAGCCGGCGTCGAAGGACGGCTCCGGCTCGTCGAGCGAGGGCGAGAGCAAGCCGAAGAAGGAAGAGCCGAAGGCCGCCGAGGCCTAGGCCGCTAGCCGGTGCGGCCGATCAGACATCCCGGGGGGTAGGTGTCGCCGGACGGCGCCGGCGGTTGCGGCGCCGACTTTCCGAGCACCATCAGGATCACCTTCGCGTTGTCCTCGCTCGGCGTGATGTCGCCGCCGGTCGAGATTCCGCCCAGGCGGCAGTGCAGCGTGCGGCCGGCGCGGAACTTCGCCCAGCCGAGCCCGACGAAGTCGTTGGCGGAGAGGTCGGTCGCGAGCGGCCTCATCAGGTCGTGGCCGATGAACGGCAGGCGCACGAAGGTGCTGAAGCTCGCCAGCTTGCTCATCAGCGCCTGGATCACCTGCTGGTTGCGCGCCTCGCGGGTGATGTCGCTGTCGCCGGGGTTGAGCAGGTTCTTGCGGATGCGCGAGTAGATCAGGGCGCGCTGGCCGCTCATGTGCTGCTTGCCGGGCTCGAAGCGCCACCCTGGCCAGCGTGCGCAGCGCGCGTTCGTCGCGTACGGGCAGTCGAACTTCGACTGGATCCGCTCCGAGACGACGATGTCCACGCCGCCCACGGCGTCGATCAGGTCCTTGAACTGGGCGAAGTTGACGATCACGACGTGGTTGATCGGGATGTCGGTGTACGCGGCCACGGTGCGCGCGGCGAGGCGCGGCCCGCCCACCTGGAAGGCCGTGTTGATCTTCGCGGAGCCGTAGCCGGGGATGTCGACGCGCAGGTCGCGCGGGATCGAGAGGTAGTAGAGACGGTGGTGCGGGGGGTCGGTGCGCAGCAGCGTGATCGAGTCCGAGTGGCGGTCGCCGGCGCGCGCCGCTGCGATCGAGTGGTCGGTGCCGAGCAGCAGGATCGCGGTCGGCGTCGAGAGCAGGCTGCCCTTGTCCGGCGCGAGCGCGCTGCGCGCGGACTGCGGCAGGCGCTTGTTGGCCTCGGAGACACCACCGCGAAAGACGAGGTACCCGGCGACGGCCCAGACGACGAAGAAGAGGATGATCACGACGAGCGCGATCGTCAGCTCGCGCGCCCACCGGATCTGTCTCGGCCCGCGGGTGGTCTTGGTTGGGCCGGGGCCGCGGTAACGGCCGCGCCCGTCGCGTCCGGCGCGCGCACGTGGCGGCGACTTCTCCGGCCTGCCGACGGCGGGGACTCGTCCCTTCGTGCGCCCGCCGCGATAGAGGCGATACGGCTTCTCTCCGCCGGGCGACGACATCCGGCGGCGTATGGTACCCGCGCGTCTTGGCGGGTCAGGCGGTCATCGGCGTCGACGTCGGCGGCACGAAGGTGCTCGCCGCGGTCGTCTCGCGTGACGGCTCGGTCGGCGCGCAGACCGAGAGCCCCACGGACGTTTCCTCGGAAGCGGCGTTCCTCGCGCAGCTGGACGGGCTGGTCGACGAGCTCCGCGGGGAGCACCCGGATGTCGTGGCGATCGGGTTCGGACTGCCCTCGCGCATCGACCAGCGTCGCGGCCGCGCCGTCGCGTCGGTGAACGTGCCGCTGCAGCACGTCGACTTCCGCAACCGCATGCGCGAGCGCCACCGCCTGCCGGTCGGGATCGACAACGACGCCAATGCTGCGGCGATCGCAGAGTGGCAGTCCGGGGCCGCCCGCGGCGCCGAGCACGTCGTGATGATGACCCTCGGGACGGGCGTCGGCGGCGGCCTCGTCCTCGGCGGGCGGCCGTACCGCGGCGCCACAGGGAGCGGCGCCGAGCTCGGGCACGTCGTGGTCGAGCTGGACGGCCGGCCCTGCCGGTGCGGCGGCCGCGGCCACCTCGAGTCGTATGCGACGGGCCCGGCGGCCGGCGAGCTGGCGCACGAGCAGCTCGGGAGGAGCGTCGACGAGCGCGATCTGGTTCGGCTCGCGCAGGACGGCGACGGCGAGGCGGTCGCGCTGCTCGATCGCATCGGCCGTTACGTCGGGGCGGCGCTCGCGACGTACGTCAACGCGCTCGAGCCCGAGCTGGTCGTCGTCGGCGGCGGCTTCGGCGAGGCTGCCTTCGAGTTCCTGCGCGGCTCCGCGCGGGAGGTGCTCGAACGCGATGCGCTCGAGCCCGGCCGCGACACCGTCCGGATCGTGCATGCGCAGCTCGGAACCGACGCCGGCGTGATCGGCGCCGGGATGATCGCGTTCGAGGCCCTCGGCGCGGGGTCGTAGGTGCCGCTCGCGGTCTGCGCGACGCCGATCGGCAACCTCGACGACGTCACCCTGCGCGTGCTGCGCGAGCTCCGCGAGGCGGACGTCGTGCTCGCCGAGGACACGCGGCACACGCGCGGCCTGCTGGCGCGCCACGGCATCGAGGCGCGGCTCGTCTCGTACCACGAGCACAACGAGGCGCGCCGGACGGCGGAGCTGCTTCCACGCCTCGAGGCGGGTGAGCGCGTGGCGCTCGTGAGCGACGCCGGGCTGCCGGGCATCAGCGACCCCGGCACGCGCCTGGTCGCGGCGGCGCTCGACGCCGGGGTGCAGGTGACCGTGCTCCCCGGGCCGTCGGCGGTCGAGACGGCGCTCGTCGCCAGCGGCCTCGTGGGCGAGCGCTACCAGTTCGTCGGCTACCTGCCGAGGGTCGAGCGGGCGCTGATCGAGCTGGGTGAGGAGCTCTCCCGCTGGCCGTGGCCGGTGGTCGCGTTCGAGTCGCCGCAACGACTGCCGCGCTCGCTTGGTGTTCTCGCGCGCGTGATGCCTCAACGGCCGGCCGCCGTCGGGCGCGAGCTGACGAAACGGTTCGAGGAAATCGCGCGCGGGTCCGTCGCCGAGCTCGCGCAGCGCTTCGACGAGCCCGTGAAAGGCGAGATCACGCTGGTCCTCGGCGAAGCTGCTCGCGCAGCCGCTGACGATGCCGCCGCGGTCGCCGCAGTCGCCGAGCTGGTGGCCGCGGGCGCGGCCCGCAGGAAGGCTGCCGAGGTGATCGCCGCGCTGACCGGCGTCGCCAGGAACCGGCTCTACCGACGCTCGCTGTAAGCCGATTTGACAACACCAGCGACGCCTGTTACCGTAGTCGCAGTTTGCAAGAGTGGCAACGACACCCGTCGATTCTCACCGCCGTCGTCGCGGTCGCCGTAGCCGCGCTGGTCGCTCCCGCGGTGGCCGGCGCATGGACGTGGCCCGTCGCAGGCCCGGTCCTCCGCGGTTTCCTCTTCTCGGAGGAGGATCCGCTCGCGCCGGGACAGCATCGCGGGATCGACATCCAGGGCGTTACGGGCGATTCCGTGCTCGCTCCGGCTTCCGGCACGGTCACGTTCGTCGGACGTGTCGCCGCGAACGGCCTGACCGTGACGATCGAGACGTCGGACGGTTACACGGTGACGCTGCTGCATCTCGGGTCGTCGCTCGTCGCGGCCGGGGCCGCCGTCGACGAGGGCCAGCCGGTTGCGACCGTCGGCTCGAGCGGCGTGCCCGAGTACGCGGTCCCGTACCTGCAGCTCGGCGTCAGGCTGACTTCCGACCCGGAGGGGTACCGCGACCCGCAGGGGTTCCTGCCCCCGCCCGCCTCTCCCGACGTCCCCCCGCAGCTGGCGCCGGAGGGCGATCCGCGACCGACGCCCGCATTGCCGCCGTCGCCCGCGACTCCTCCGCCTGCTGCGGCGCCTGCGCCGTCTCCGAACGACCGCGCAGTGCCCCAGCGCACGTCGGCTCCCGTCGGCTCCACATCCGCCCGGCCCGACGTGCAGCCGAGCTCGGGCACGATCGTGAGGCGCGGCGCGCAGGCTGGGGTCGAGGCGGGCAGGTCCTCCGCGGTGGCTCCCATCGCTCCGTCTTCTTCTGCTCTCGCGACGAGCGGAGTCTTCGGCCGCCACCCCGTCGAGCCGATCGTTCCGCCGGCACCGGCGAGCCTGCCGCCGTCGAGTCGTCGGGTCGCGCCGCAAGCATATGCGGCGCCGCGCCCAGCGGTCGCTCCGCAGCCCCTTGCCACGTGGGTGCGCCCATCCGACCTCTTCGCGGCATCCGCGGGTCACGCCTCGGCGGCTGCCGATCACGGCTCGAAGCTGCCGCCCGTCGCCGTGGTCGCGCTCTTGCTCGCAGTCGCCCTCGCGTTCGCCTTGTGCGCCCGTGAATTCGTCCGCAGGGCCGCTCGTATCATTGGCGGCGATGCGCTACTACCTGACAACGCCGATCTACTACGTGAACTCGAGCCCGCACATCGGGCACGCGTACACGACGATCGCCGCGGACGCAGTCGTCCGGCACCACAAGCAGCGCGGTGACGAGACCTTCTTCCTCACGGGGACCGACGAGAACGCCTCCAAGGTCTATCGGGTAGCGGAGGAGCGAGGGCTTGACCCACGCGCCTACGTCGACGAGATCGTGGAGCAGTGGAAGGAGCTGCCCAAGCGCGTCGACGCCGAGTACGACTTCTTCATCCGCACCTCCGACGCAGGCCACCACCGCGTCGTGCAGGAGTTCCTGCAGCGCATCTACGACAACGGCGACATCTACCAGGACGTCTACTCCGGCCTCTACTGCGTCCAGTGTGAAGAGTTCAAGAGCGCAGCCGACCTCGTCGACGGGCTCTGCGCCGAGCACGGCGTCGCGCCGGAGCGGATCGAGGAGACGAACTGGTTCTTCCGTCTCTCCGCGTACCAGAACAAGCTTCTCGACCTCTACGACCGGCGCCCCGAGTTCGTCCTCCCGCGGTTCCGGTACAACGAGGCGAGGAGTTTCATCGCGGGCGGCCTCGAGGACTTCAGCGTCAGCCGCGCCGGGCAGCCGTGGGGAGTCCCGATCCCGTGGGATCCCGAGCAGGTCACCTACGTCTGGGTCGATGCGCTGATCAACTACCTGAGCGCGCTGTCCTACGCGCAGGAGGGGGAGGACTTGCGTGGCAAGTTCTGGCCGCACGTCCACCATCTGCTCGGCAAGGACATCCTCCGCTTCCACTGCGTCTACTGGCCGGCGCTGCTGCTCTCGGCAGGGGTCGACGTGCCGCGGCAGCTCTTCGTCCACGGCTGGTTGCTGCTCGACGACCGCAAGATCTCGAAGTCGCTCGGGAACGTCGTCGACCCGCTCGATCTCGTCGACTTGTACGGAAGCGACGCGGTCCGCTTCTGGGCGCTGCGCTCGGTGTCGTTCGGCCAGGATGGCAACGCCTCGCTCGACGGCCTGCACGAGCGCTACGAGCGCGAGTTGGGGAACGATCTCGGCAACCTCGTGTCGCGAACGACCGCGATGATCGCTCGGTACCGCGGCGGCCGTGTTGCGCCGACCGAGCCCAACGACGAGCTGTCGGCGCTGCTCGACCGCCTGCGCTCGAAGCTCGTCGAGCGGTTCGATGCGTGGGATCTCACCGGCGCCCTCGAGGAGGCATGGGAGGTCGTCCGCTGGCTCAATCGACATGTCGAGTCAACCGCGCCGTGGCAGCTAGCCAAAGACGAGACGCGTGCGCGGGAGCTCGACGGCGTGCTCTACGACCTCGCCGACGGCATACGAGCGCTCGCCGTTGCGCTGTCGCCGTTCCTGCCGCGCACGGTGCCGCAGATCCTGGCCGCGCTTCGCCAGCCCGTCGACCTGGGCCTGGGCCGCATCGCTTACGGTGCGACACCGACGACCGACGGGATCGAGGCGGCCGCACCGCTGTTCCCTCGGGTCGACCAGCCGACCGCGGCCGCGTGACCGACAGCCACGCGCACCTCGACGCGTGCGAGGAGCCGGTCGAGACGCTCGTCGCCCGCGCTCGGGAGGCGAACGTGACGACGATCGTCTCCGTCGGCTCGGGCATCGAGTCGTGCCGCGAGACGCTCGCGATCGCCGCACGCAGCGACGGTGTGTTCGCCGCGCTCGGGATCCATCCGCACCAGGCCGCCGACGCCGACGCCGAACGGCTGGACGAGCTGCGCGAGCTCCTCCGCGACGACCGAGCCGTGGCGGTCGGCGAGTCCGGCCTCGACTACTACCGCGACTACGCGCCGCGCGACCGGCAGCTCGCCCTCTTCGAGCGGCAGCTCGAGCTCGCGGCGGAGCTCGAGAAGCCGATCGTCATCCACACTCGCGCGGCCTCGGACGACACCGCCGCGGCGCTCGGCTCGTTTCGCGGCACCGTCGTCCTGCACTGCTTCTCCGCGCCGGAGCTCCTCCCGGTGGCGCTCGACCGCGGCTACTTCGTCTCGTTCGCCGGCAACGTCACGTACCCGAACGCCGACGAGCTGCGGGACTCGGCACGGGCGGTTCCACGTGACCGCCTACTCGTCGAGACGGACAGCCCGTATCTCTCTCCGCAGCCCCGCCGCGGACGCCCGAACGAGCCGGCGAACGTCGTCCACACGGCCGCGGCGCTCGCGGAGGCACGGGCAGAGGATCCCGAGGCGCTCGCGGTCCAGCTCGACGCGAACGCGGCCGCGGCCTTCGGTCTTCCGTGAGCCGTCCGGCCGCGAAGAAGGAGCTCGGCCAGCACTTCCTGGTCGACGAGAACCTGCTCGGCGTGATCGGCCGCCTCGCCGAGCTCGACCCGAAGGACGTCGTGCTCGAGGTCGGCCCCGGCCTCGGCGTCCTCACCGCCTACCTCGCCGACCGCGTCGCCCACGTCCATGCGGTCGAGGTCGACCGCGGCCTCGAGCTGCCGCTGCACGAGACGCTCGGCGGGCGCGAGAACGTCGACCTGCACTTCGGCGACGCGCTGGAAGTCGACCTCTCGTCGTTCGCTCCGAGCCCGACGAAGCTCGTCGCGAACCTGCCGTACAACATCGCGACGCCGCTCGTCGTCGAGAGCCTCGACAGCCTGCCGGGCGTGCGGCGGTGGACGGTGATGGTGCAACGCGAGGTGGCCGACCGGTTCTTCGCCCAGCCGTCCACGAAGGCGTACGGCGCCGTCTCGGTCCTCGTGCAGCTTGCGGCGGAGCGCACGGGGTTCCACCCAGTCGGCCGGACCGTCTTCCGGCCGAGGCCCAACGTCGACTCCGCCCTCGTCGCCTTTCACCGCCACGAGCTCCCTCGCGCGTACGCGCGCGTGAAGCAGGTGGTCGTCGCGGCGTTCGCCCACCGCCGCAAGCAGCTCGCGAACTCGCTCGAGCTGGCCGGGCTCGCGAGTAGGTCCAGCGCGGTCGAGGCGCTCGCCGCGATCGGCCGGCCGGCGTCCGCACGGGCGGAGGAGCTGGCGCCGCACGAGTTCGTCGCCCTCACCGACGCGCTCGAGCGGTGAACCGCGCGCCCGCGACGGCGAAGCTCAACCTCGCGCTCGTGGTCGGGCCGCGACGTGCTGACGGGCGCCACGAGGTCGCGACCGTGCTGCAGCGGATCGATCTCGCCGATCGCGTCGCCGTCGAGCCCGCGGCGAGCCTGCGGGTCGAGGGCTTCGCGCAGGACACGCTCGTCCGCACGGCGCTGGAGCGCCTGGCCGACGCGGCGGGCCGTGAGCCGGCTTGGCGGGCCCGCATCTGGAAGCGCATCCCCGTCGCAGCCGGCGTGGGCGGCGGCAGCTCGGACGCCGCGACGGCCCTTCGCCTGGCCAACGCGACGCTCGCCGAGCCGCTCCCGCCCGAGCGGTTGCACGAGGTCGCGGCCGCGCTCGGGGCCGACGTCCCGTTCTTCCTCACGAGCGGCCCCCAGCTGGGCACCGGGACGGGTGCCGAGCTCGAGCCGCTCGACTTGCCCCAGGACTACTGGATCGTCCTGCTGCTTCCGCACGACGCGTCGAAGACGTCGACCGCCGACGTCTACGCCGCCTTCGACCGGCGCGACGGCGCCGACGGGTTCGCCGAGCGGCGCGCGCAGCTCGCCCAGGTGCTCGCGGAGGCGCGCCGGCCGCGCGGCCTGGCGGCGCTGCCGCGGAACGACCTGGCGAGCTCGCCGCACGCCGATCGTCTGCTCGAGCTGGGCGCCTTCCGGGCCGACGTCAGCGGCGCCGGACCGGCGGTCTACGGGCTCTTCCTGCACCGTGAGCCGGCGGTCGCCGCAGAGCGCGCCGTGAGGCGGCTTGGCCGCACCTGGATCACGGTTCCTGCTTGGTACGGTTGACGCGATGAGCACCGTCGAGCCGGTCCAGCCGCAGCGCACGGTCGAGCACGGCTCCAGCCGAACGAGTCGCTGGCTGCGCGCGCGACGCATCCGGATCGTCCTCTGGATCGCGGTGATCGAGGGGATCATCGTCGCCGTTTCGCCCAACTTCACGAAGTGGACCGTGATCGCGATCGCGATCCCGGTGCTCGCGATCTACGTCCTCTGGGCCAGGCAGGCCGACTCCGACACCGTGCGGCAGATCGGCTGGATCGCCGGCGCGTCCCAGGCGCTCGCGGTCGTCGTGGTGATCCTCGGCGTCCTCCTGAGCTGGCTGCCGCTCGTCCTCGCTGCGATCTTCGCGGGAATCGCCCTCCTGTTCCTCTTCTCCGACCGGGGCTAAGCTTCCATCCCTCTTGATGGGGCGTAGCCAAGTGGTAAGGCAGCGGGTTTTGGTCCCGCGATCCCAGGTTCGAATCCTGGCGCCCCAGCCATCTTGATGAGCCAGTCCAAGCTCGCCGCAGTGGTGCTCGCCGCCGGGCTGGGCACGCGCATGCGCTCCAGGACTCCGAAGCACCTACACCCGCTGCTCGGCCGCCGCCTGGCGGACTGGGTGGTCGAGGCCGCGCGGGGGCTGGGCCCCGACCCGCTCGTCGTCGTGACGGCACCGGACGCGAGCGACGCCTTCGCGGGCGACGGCGTCACGGTCGCCGTCCAGCACGAGCCGCGCGGAACCGGCGACGCGGCTGCTGCCGCCCGCGCGAGCCTCGAGGGCTTCGACGGCGACGTGCTCGTCGTCACCGGCGACGCCGCGACGATCACGGCCGAGCTGCTGGGGCAGCTGCTCGAGACGCATCGCGGCGAGCAGGCGGCGGCGACGGTGCTCTCGTTCGAGCTGTCCGACCCTGGCGCCTACGGCCGGGTCGTCCGCGGCGCGGACGGCTCGCTGCAGGCGATCGTCGAGGCGCGCGACGCGAGCGACGACGAGCTTCGGATTCGCGAGGTCAACTCCTCGATCTACGCCTTCGAGGCGGCCAAGCTCTGGCCGACGCTCGAGCGGCTCGAGCCGAACAATGCGCAGGGCGAGCTCTACCTGACGGACACCGTGCGCGACCTCGCCGCGGCCGGCGAGCGGGTCGCCGTCCACAAGGCCGCGGACGCGACCGAGGTCGAAGGCGTGAACACCCGAGCCGAGCTGGCCGCAGCGGCCGCCGTCCTGCGGCACCGGATCAACCACGAGCACATGCTGGCCGGCGCGACGATCGTCGACCCGGCGACCACCTGGATCGAGCCGGCCGTCGAGCTGGAGCCGGACTGCGTGATCCACCCGTTCACGGTGCTGCGGGGCGGCACGCACGTCGAGTCCGGCGCCGAGGTGGGGCCGCACGTGGTCGCTGTCGACTCTCGCATCGGCGCCGAAGCGCTCGTCGGGCCGTTCTGTTACCTTCGCCCCGGGACCGTGCTGGAGAGGGGCGCCAAGGCGGGCGCGTTCGTGGAGATCAAGAACTCGCGCATCGGGGAAGGCAGCAAGGTGCCGCACCAGTCGTACATCGGAGACGCGGACATCGGCGACGGCACGAACATCGGCGCGGGCAACATCACCGCCAACTTCGCGCACCAGCCGGGCCGGCCAAAGAACCGGACGACGATCGGCCGCAACGTCAGGACCGGCGTCCACAATGCGTTCGTCGCGCCGGTCGAGATCGGTGACGACGCCTGGACTGGAGCGGGCTCGGTGATCACGCAGGACGTGCCGCCGGAGTCGCTCGCCGTCGCCAGGGCGAGACAGGAAACGAAGGAAGGCTACGTGCGCAGGAAGCGGGAGGAGGAGCAGGAGCGGTGACCGAGGCGACGCTGCCCGGGCTGGAGACCGTAGAGCCGGTGCTGCCCGACAACGAGCGCACGCCGTGGATCGAGCGCGGCCCGCAGAAGCGGCTGATGCTGTTCTCCGGCCGCTCCAACCCCGAGCTGGCGGCGCAGATCGCCGAGAAGCTCGGCATCCACCTCGGCGAGGTCGAGCTGAAGACGTTCGCGAACGGCGAGACGTACGTCCGCTACCTCGACTCGATCCGCGGCGCCGACGTCTTCATCGTCCAGTCGGGGAACCAGCCGGTGAACGACCACCTCGTCGAGTTGCTGATCATGATCCAGGCCGCGAAGCTCGCCTCGGCGAAGCGGATCACCGCGGTCGTGCCGTGGTTCCCGTACTCGCGGCAGGACAAGAAGTCGGCCCCGCGCGAGCCGATCACCGCGAAACTCGTCGCCGATGCGCTCGAGAGCGCCGGCGCCGACCGCGTGGTGACGATGGACCTGCACGCGGGCCAGATCCAGGGCTTCTTCACGATCCCCGTCGACCACATGACCGCGCTCCAGCTGTTCGCGCAGTACTACCGCGACAAGGGGCTGCAGGGCGAGGGCATCGTCGCCGTCTCGCCCGATCCCGGGCGCGCGAAGATGGCGCGCCGCTTCGGCCAGATGCTCGAGGGCGACCTCGCGATCCTCAACAAGACGCGGCCCGGCCACGACGAGGCCTCCGTCACCGAGGTGATCGGCCGCGTCCGCGGCAAGGTCGCGATCATGAGCGACGACATCGTCGTCACGGGCGGGACGCTGATCGCCGGCGCGGAAGCGCTGCTCGCCGCCGGCGCGACCGAGGTCTACGCCTGCGCCACGCACGGGCTCTTTCCGGGCAATGCCTTCGAGAAGCTGGCCGGGAGCAAGATCAAGCACATCACCGTCACGAACACCGTCCCGATCGACCCGGTCAACCGGCCGGACAAGATCGACGTGCTGCCGGTCTCGAGCCTGCTCGCCGAGACGATCCTGAACGTGTTCGCCGACGACTCGGTCTCCGCGATCTTCGCGGGCGAGAACCAGCTCTTCTAGCGCCCGCCCGCCCGTTCGGATCGGCGGTGAGGAGAGGCGGGAGACCGACGTCGCCCACCTCTCCTCGACGAGCAGACGCCGCTAGGGCGTGACCTTCGCGAAGTCGACTTCGAGGTTGAAGGGCTGGGGCGGCGCTACGCCGGTCCAGGTGATCCCGGCGAAAGCATTCGTCGAGATCATCCCGTTGTAGTCGCCGATGAACGGCCGGAAGCTGTCCCCACTCGGGACACCCCACGCACCGGGATCGAAGCCGGCGGTGCTCACCCGGGCCTTCTGCCAGGTGGCGCCGCCGTCCGCGCTCGTCGCGTACGTGACGTCGACCAGCCGGTTCGCGCTGTAGCTGCGGTCGTAGAACGAGGTGTCGATGCGGCCGTTGGGCGCGACGCTCAGCTCGCCCTCGAACTGGTCGGCGGAGGCCGGCGCCACTGCGACCGGCGAGGTCCAGTCGTGCAGGTCCTTCGCCGGCGCCGACTGGAAGTAGACCTGGCCGAAGCCGCTCTTGATGTCGGCGTAGACCACGTCGAGCCGGTTTCGAACCGGGTCGAACGCGGGGGCGGGGTAGGTGCCGCCCGCACGGAACGGCGTCCCGGAGATGTTGAAGCAGTAGCCGGGGAAGATGCAGACGGGATCGGTGAGCGCGGCGAACTGGACGGGAGTCGACCACGTCGCTCCTCCGTCGGTCGACTTGCTGACGTACAGCACCGTCCCCTTCCCACCCTGGACCCCGTTGTCGAAGGTGAGGTACGCGTCGCCGTTCGGCGCCGTGACGATTCGCTGGTCCTGGTTGTTCCGGACCTTCCCGGCCGTGACCTGAGCGACGGTGAAGCTCGCCCCGCCGTCATGCGAGACCGCGACGTTGACCGGGGAGTGCGTCCCCTGACCGTTGAACTGCGCCCAGGTCACGTACACCGTGCCCTGGTACGGGCTCGAGGGGCTGGTGTCGACGTGGAGGTTCTCGTGGTCCGGGAACTGCCCCTGCGAGCCCTTGCTCTTGCCGTTGCCGTTCCAGGTCGAGACCTGCGTCAGGCCCGTCTGCTGCCAGGTCAGCCCGCCGTCGTGCGAGCGGTTCAGCAGCAACGCGATCGGATACGGCGACGTGAAGTCGAACGCCTGGCAGACGTAGTAGGCGGTCTTGCCGCCGGGACCGAAGGCGATCGTCGGGTCGCCGCCGGCGTCGTAGGCGCCCGTCCCGGGGACGGCCGGGTCGTTCGTGAACTCGGTCACCCCCGGCAGGAAGCCGTTCGGGAGCGTGGGCGTCCAGGTCAGACCGCCGTCGAGCGTCGTGTTGACCCCGCAACCGTCGTTGTAGTTCCAGTCGTTGTCGCCGGTGATCATGTTCGCGCTGTTGGCCGGATTGACCGCCAGCGGCGTCTCGTTCTGCGAGGTCTGGTCTCCGCTCACGTCGACGACGGAGACGCCGATCGCAGCCGAGGCGGGGCCCGCGAGAGCCAATCCGACGACGGCGACGAGCAGCGCGACGATGAGCCGTTTCATGCCAACCCCCTCTCGGATGACGTTGCCCGGCGCAGACTGTATCGCCGTGCGGCCTTACGATTGAGCGCGATGTCGAAGCAGGAAGCGGCCGAAGGGCTCGGGGAGGAGCTCGACCGCCTCTACGCGCTGCCGCCGGGCGAGTTCACCGCGGCTCGCGACGACGCCGCGAAGCGCCTCCGGGCTGACGGGAATCGCGAGCTCGCGGCCGAGGTCAAGCGCCTGCGCAAGCCGACGCTGCCGGTCTGGCTCGCGAACCGGCTGGCGCGCGAGCGCGAGCTCGACGTCAAGCGGCTGCTGAAGGCGGGCGAGGCGCTGGCGGCGAGCCAGGCCGACGGCTCGGCCGAGGAGTTCGCGGAGGCGCGGCGCGAGGAGCAGCACGCGCTCGAGCGGCTGGCCGAGGCGGCGCGTGAGCTCGCCGCGCGCGAGGGCGCCGGCGCACAGGTCGTCGAGCGCGCAGTGCAGACGCTGCGGGCCGCCTCGCTGACGGCAGACGGTCGAACGCTGCTCGAGCGCGGCCGGTTGACCGAGGAGCTCGAGCCGCCGGGCTTCGACGCGCTCGCCGGCATGCCCGCGCCGCGGGCGCCGCAGCGATCGAAGCCGAAGCAGAAGGACGACCGCGACGAGCGCCGCCGGACGGTCGCCGCGGCGCGCGAGCGCGTCAAGGAGCTCCGGGCCGAGGAGCGCGAGCGGGCGAAGGAGGCGCGGCGCGCGGCGCGAGCGGCGGAGAACGCCGAGTCCGAGGCGGCCGCCCTGCGCCGGGCCGCGGACGCTGCCGCCGCTGCAGTCGAGGCCGCGGCCGAAGCGCGCGCGAGCGCCGAGGCCGAGCTCCGCGAGCTGGAGTAGGGACGCGCCCGTGTTGACGCCGGCACGGGCCGTCACGAGACTGTCGGCGATGAGCATTCACGCCACCGCCGAGATCGACCGGGCCCGCGTCGCCGAGCTGACCGAGCGCGAGCAGCGCCGGCTCGACGACTCGACGCCGGGGTCGCGCGCGATGTACGAGCGCGCGCGCGAGACGCTCGCCGGCGGCGTCGCCTCGGCGTACCAGCGGCGGGAGCCGTGGCCGATCTACCTCGAGCGCGGCGTCGGCTCCAGGGTCTGGGACGTCGACGGCAGCGAGCGCGTCGACTTCCACAACGCCTTCGGCTCGATGCCGCAGGGCCACGCGCACCCCGCGATCACGCGCGCGGTCGAGGAGCGGCTGGAGCTGGGCACGCACTTCGCCGCGCCGACCGAGGACGCCGTGGTCGTCGGCGAGGAGCTGAAGCGCCGCTGGGGGCTGCCGCGCTGGCGGTTCGTCAACTCCGGCTCCGAGGCGACCATGGACGCGATCCGCATCGCCCGGGCGCACACGGGCCGCGACACGATCGTGAAGATCTTCGGCTCCTACCACGGCCACCACGACTACGTGATGGTCTCGATCGGCGTCCCGTACCACCGGATCGGCAACCGCGAGAGCTACGAGTCGCTGCCCTACGGCGGCGGGATCCCGCAGTCGGTCGCGGAGCTGACGATCCCCGTGCCGTTCAACGACGCCGGCGCGATGGAGCGGCGGATCGAGGCGCTGTTCGAGGAAGGCCGCCCGCCGGCGTGCGTGATCATGGAGCCGGCGATGATGAACCTCGGGGTGATCCTCCCCGAGCCGGGCTACCTCGAGGCCGTGCGCGAGCTGACGAAACGCCTCGGCGTGCTGCTGATCTTCGACGAGGTGAAGACCGGCCTCTGCATCGCCGCCGGCGGGGCGGTGGAGCGCTTCGGCGTCGAGCCCGACCTGGTCACGCTCGCGAAGGCGCTCGGCGGCGGCTTGCCGACCGGCGCGATCGGCGGCACCGAGGAGGCGTTCGAGACGGTGGAGGCCGGCAGCGTCTACCAGGTCGGCACCTACAACGGGAACCCGCTCGCGATGGCGGCCGCCCGGGCGAGCCTGACCGAGGTGCTGACCCCGGAGGCCTACGAGCTGATCGAGGCGCGCGAGGAGCGGCTGCTGCGCGGCTGCCAGGACGTGATCGAGCGCCACAACCTGCCCGGCTACGCGGTCGGGCTCGGCGCCAAGGGCTGCGTCACCTTCTCGCCGGAGCCGGTGGTCGACTACGAGTCGTTCAAGGCCAACCAGGACGGCGAGCTCGCCGACCTCGCCTGGCTCTACAACATGAACCGCGGCATCTACATGACGCCCGGGCGCGAGGAGGAGTGGACGCTCTCGGTCGCCCACTCCGAGGAGGACTGCGACGCGTTCGTCGCCGCGTTCGACGAGCTCGCGGCAGACCTGACGGCCTAGCCCGCGGCACGCGATAGTTCCGGCCATGGCCGAGCTTCCGACCGGCACGGTCACGCTGCTCTTCACGGACATCGAGGGCTCGACGCGCCTGCTCCGGCGCGTGGGCGACGCCTACGCCGACCTGCTCGGGCAGCACCGCCGGCTCCTGGCCGAGGCGTTCGAGCACCATCGAGGGACGATCGTCGACAGCGAGGGCGATGCCTTCTTCGTCGCCTTTGCCTCGGCACGTGACGCGGTCACCGGAGCCGAGGCCGGCCAGCGGGCGCTGGCGGAGCACCCGTGGCCGGGCGGCGAGGAGCTGCGCGTCCGGATGGGCCTGCACACCGGCGAGCCGCGCCTCGTCGAGGGCCGCTACGTCGG
>DATIER010000195.1:0-15753 GCA_035455605.1 Gaiellaceae bacterium | reverse complement strand
AGAACCCCTACGAGCAGGAGGGAATCTTCCCGCTGCCCGAGTCGCAGCTCGACCGGTTCCTCTTCAAGATCGAGCTCCGATACGCGACGGCCGAGCAGGAGGCTGAGATCCTTCGGCTTCCGCACCACGGGCTGTTGCCGGACGTGGTCGGCGAGGTTCGCCCCGTCCTCGACATCGGCAGGCTGGACCGCGCCCAGCGCGAGCTCGACGGCACGCCCGTGCCCGGCGAGGTCGTGGAGCGCTGCGTCTCCATCGTCCGCGCGACGCGGGAGGCGGACGGCGTGGTTCTCGGAGCAAGCCCTCGAGCGGCGGTTCACCTCCTGACCGCGGCGAAGGCGCACGCGCGGCTGGACGGCCGGGAGGTCGTGTCGTCGGCGGACGTCAACGAGATGGCGCCCGCCGTTCTCACGCACCGCTTGATCGTCGACGGGGCCGACCCGCACGAGGTCGTCCGCTCCGCCGTCGCGTCGAGCGTCTGACCGGCAGCCGCGCCGCCTGACCCGCGGCTCGACCGCGCGGAGCGTTATGCTCAAGCCCGGTCGGCAATCTGTCGAAAGGGCGCCCATGAACGGAAGCACGATCCTTCTCGGGTTCTGCCTCGGCGGTGCAGCGCTCGCGCTGTGGCTGCTCGTCCGGTTCCCGGACACCGGCCCCCGCCGGCCGACGACGGTGATCGCGGCCGTGGTCGCGGTCGGAGTCGTCCTGGCTGCGGCCAGCCCCGTCTTCCAGGCGCTGATCGGGCTCGGTGGGGTCGCCGTCCCGCTCGCCCTGCTCGTGATCGTGCTGCCGGCTCTAACGCTCGCCTTCTGGGTCTCGGGCTGCGTGCTGCGCGCGCTCGCCGAGCTCCCCGGCCTGCGCGGCTAGCCCTCAGGCGCTCGCGAGGTTCTGCATCAGACCCAGCAGCGGCCCGCCCAGCGCGACGATCAGCAGCGCCGGCAGGATCAGGATCACGAGCGGGAAGAGGATCTTCGTCGGCGCCTTCTGCGCACGCTCCTCTGCCACCTGCCGCCGTCGCTTCCTCATGTCGACCGCGAGGTCGCGCAGGATCTTCCCGATCGAGACGCCCAGGGTCTGACCCTGCAGGATCGCCTGCACGAACGCTCGTACCGAGGCGCTGTCGACCCGGCTGAGCATGTGCTTGAGCGCGTCCTCGATCGTCATTCCCATGCTCTGCTCCTGCAGCGCGAGTCGCAGCTCCTGGCCGAGCGGCCCCTCTACGCGTCGCGCGACGAGCTGGAGCGACGAGGCGAACCCGACTCCCGCCTCGACGGTCGTGACGAGCAGGTCGACCAGCTCCGGCATCTCGCGGTCGATGTCCTGAAGGCGCTTCGTCGCCCTCCGCTCGAGCACGAACTTCGGCATCACCCAGCCGAGGCCGGCGAGCATGCCGATGCCGACGACGGCGCGCGCTCCGAGCGCGCCCGCCTCCGTCAGCAGCACGAGCCACAGGAACGGAACGAACACGGCGAGCGTGATCCGGTAGCCGAGGAACGTCGCCGGCTCGGTGCCGTAGTACCCGGCGGCGCGGAGCAGGGACCGAAGCTTCGCCTCGTGCTCGGGATTCAGGTGCTTGAGGGCGAGCCTGCCGATCGCGGTGACGAGGCGCTCGACGAGCTCCTTGAGGCTCCGGCGTTCCCTGGGAGCGACGTCGACGCCCTGGAAGCCGTACGCGTCGATCTGGGCAAGCGTCTCGCGTCGCCGCAGCACGCCGAACGCAACCGTGCGTGCCGCGGCCATCACCGCGACGCCGGTGAGGACGATGCCGAGAAGTAGCAGGATGACCATGTGCGCTCCTAGACCTTGATTTCCACGATTCGCTGAATGACGAGCGAGCCGGCCACGACCATGATCGTGGCGGCGACGAGCAGGATCTGACCGGTCGAAGTGGTCAGCAGCGGCTTCATCGCAGTCGGCTGCAAGAGCCACATCCCGAGCCCGACCACCACCGGCAGAGCCGTGAGGATCCAACGCGCCAGCCGCCCCTGCGCCGTCAGCGTCCGCATCAGCCGGCGGAGGTCGGCGCGCTCGCGAAGGGTCTCCACCACCGTGTCGAGGACCTCCGCGGCGTTGCCGCCGGCCGTCCGCTGGAGCTCGGCCAGGAGCGCGACCTGATCGAGGTCGCGGCTGGACATCCGCTGGGAGACGGTGCGGATCGACTCCTCGACGGGAACCCCGAGCCGCTCGTCGGTGACGACGCGCTGCAGCTCGCTCCTCGAAGGCTCGTGCGCGTTGTCGACGACGACTCCGAGCGCGCCGCTGAAGCTGTGGCCGACGCGCAGTGCCGAGGCGAGCACCTGCAGGTTCGGCGCCAGCTGGTCGGCGAAGTCGGTCTGGACCTTGTGCAGGCGGTGCGACACGTACGAGCGCGTGAGGACCGGCGCCAGCAGCCCGAGCACCGCGAAGACGGGTGAGATGAGCCCGAGCAGCAGCATCGAGCCGACCGTGCCGGCGACGGTCAGCAGCACGATGCGCGTCGCCGAGGTCTCGATACGGGCGACCTCGAGCTCCTCCTGGAACTTCGCCAGCAGGCCTTCGCCTGCGCGCAGCCGCTTCGAGAGGTGCGACTGCAGGCGGCGCTCGCTCGCCTCGGGCGTGCCCGGTGCCGAGCCGCCGGCGAAGTCGCCGATCCGGTCGACCATCGCGCGCCCGCGCGGACGCACGAAGGCGACGATCGCGACCGCAGCGAGCGCCGCGATGAAGAGGCTCAGGAGGAAGCTCGCGCCACCCGAGAGCAGCAGCCGCGAGAAGAACGAGCGGTGGAACGGAGCGAGCCCGGACGGGGTCGGCGCCGTGTAGTGCGTCTTGCCTGCGCCCACGCCGCCGATCGCGACCGACACTCGCACCTGCGAGTGCGGCATCGCATCGGAGCGGTAGCGGACGAGGTACTCGCCGGCGAGCCGCTTCGACAGCTCGGCGTAGATCGACCGGAGGCGCGCCGGTGTCGGAGCGTCGGTGTAGGTCCCGCCGCTCCGCCGCGCGAGGCTCTGCAGCGTCTGCGGGTCGTACGCGGTCGAGTGCAGGCCGACCGTGAAGACGCGGACGTGGCGGGCCTGCGCCCGAGCCAGCACGCGGTCGACGTCGGCGCGGCTGCCGAGATCGGCTCCGTCGGAGAGCAGCACGATCGAGCCCGTCGAGAGCTGCGCGCGGTCGAGCACCGCGAGCGAGCGCGCGAGCGCGTCGTAGATCCGCGTGCCGAACGCGACGGTCGGCGGCGTGGCAAGCGCGCGCTGTAGCTGCGCAGGATCGGGGGTCGGCGCGCGCAGCACGCGGACGCCGCCGTTGAACGCGACGATCCCGACCTCTTCGTCGGCCGTCCGGTGCGAGAGGAAGGCGCGAGCCGCCGCGACGGCGTTGTCGAGCGGCGCGCCGCGCATGCTGTCGCTCGCGTCGATCGCGAGCACGACGCCGTAGTGGATCCCGGACGTCTGGACCGGGGACACGGCGAGATCGCGAACGCGACGCCCGTTCTCGCGGACGACGACGGCGCCCGGCGCCACCGCCATGCCGGGCGGCAGGTCGACCAGGTAGCCCCGGTCGGGGAACGGCAGCCTGCCGACCGGCGTCAGCTGGACGTCCGCCGCGGACGCCGTCGACGCCGTCGCGGCGGCGGCCGCAAGGGCGAGTGTGAGCAGCACGCGCCTCACTGGATTCCTCCCACGCCGTACATGGCGTTGGCGGCCGAGCCGAACAGGTCGGCCGGCACCTCGATGCCGTGGCGGGCGAACTTCGGCAGGAATGCCGGCCGCAGACCCGTCGGCTGCAGCTCTCCGACGACCGTCCGGTCGGCCTCGACCCGCTCGACGTGGAACTCGAACAGGTTCTGCAGCGTGATCGTGTCGCCCTCCATCCGCTGCACCTCGGCGATCGCCGTCACGTGGCGCGTGCCGTCGTCGAGGCGCTCCAGCTGGACGATGACGTCGAGTGCCGAGGAGACCTGCTGCCGGATCGCCTTCACCGGCAGGTCGAAGCCCGCCATCAGCACCATCGTCTCGATCCGGCTCAGCGCGTCCCGGGTGGAGTTCGCGTGCACCGTCGAGAGCGAGCCCTCGTGGCCGGTGTTCATCGCCTGGAGCATGTCCAGCGCCTCTGCGCCGCGGACCTCGCCCACGATGATCCGGTCGGGCCGCATGCGCAGCGCGTTGCGGACGAGATCGCGGATCGTGATCTCGCCCTCGCCCTCGATGTTCTTCGGCCGCGACTCGAGCCGCAGCACGTGCTCCTGCGAGAGCTGGAGCTCCGCCGCGTCCTCGATCGTGATGATCCGGTCGCCGCCGGGAACCGCCGCCGAGAGCGCGTTCAGGAGCGTCGTCTTACCGGTGCCGGTACCGCCGGAGATCAGCATGTTCAGGTCGGCGCGGACGCAGCGCGTGAGGAAGTCGGCGGCCCCGGCCGAGATCGTCCCGATCTCGACGAGCTCGTCCATCGCGAAGCGGTTCTGGGCGAACTTGCGGATCGTGAGCAGCGGGCCCGTGAGCGAGAGCGGCGGGATGATCGCATGGACGCGCGAGCCGTCCGGCAGGCGCGCCTCGACCATCGGCGACGACTCGTCGATCCGCCGGCCGATCTGGCCGACCATCTTCGTGATGATCCGGCGCAGATGCGACTCGTCCGAGAAGCGCAGGTCGGTGAGCGAGAGCAAACCTCGCCGCTCGACCCAGATCTCGTGCGGGCCGTTGACCATGATCTCGGAGATCGAGTGGTCCGGGAGGAGCCGCTCGAGCGGCCCGTAGCCGAAGATGTCGTCGGCGATCTCGGACGCGATCTGCTCGCGGTCGTCACGCGAGAGGCCGACCTCCTGCTGGAGCTGGACCCTGATCTCTCCGACGACGCGGTCGCGCGCGGAGTCGCCGTCGGCGACCTCGAAGAGCCGGGGCCCGAGCTCGCTGACGATGGCGAGGTGGATCCGGTTCTTGACCTCCGCGAACGGGTCGGTGCTGCCCGTCCACACGGGCCCGTCGCCGTTCGTCCTGGAAAGCCGCTCGTGAAGCTCCATCACGCTGCTCCCTTCTTGAGGAGCGGCAGCCTTCGCCTCGGAGCCGGCTGAAGCGGCAGGAGGCGCGGCATCTTTCCGCCCGCGAGGTACATCTGCGCCAGCGACACGAAGGCACGCGCCGCCTCGGACTCGGGCTCGGCGTCGACGATCGTCCGGCCCTCGGTGATCGCCGTCGGGATCGCCCGGTTGCTCGGCACGAGCACGTCCGGCCGGCGGCCGAGCAGGCGCTCGACGTCGACCATCGAGATACCGACGCTCGTGTCCGCCCGGTTCAGGACGAGCGTGACGTCCGCGGGGTCGTAGCCCATCTGCGAGAGCGTCTCCAGCCCGATCTTCGTGTCCTTCAGCGAAAGCGCGTCGAGCATTCCCACCACGCACAGATGCGAGGCTGCGTCGATCGCGGCGATCACCTCCGGCGTGAACGCCGGCGGCGTGTCCACGATCACGAACTCGTGCCTCGAGCGCAGGAGGTCGAACACCGTCCGGAGGAACCCCGGCGAGACGGTCGCCGCCTGGTCGGGCCGGACGGGCGCCAGCAGCGCCGACGCCCCCGAGCGATGCCGCGCGAGGAAGCTCTCGATCTTCTCGACGTCGAGCGAGCCTCCGGCCGAGGCGAGGTTGTAGATCGTCTGCTCGGGCCGCAGGCCGAGTGCGAGGCCGACGTCGCCGAACTGGAGGTCGAGGTCGACGAGCACCGGCGAGGCGCCCGCGCCCGCAAGCGCCTCGGCCAGGTTGCAGGCCGTGAGCGTCTTGCCCGTGCCGCCTTTCGGCCCGAGCACGGCGATCATCGTCCCCGCCTTGGTCGAGGTCGCGCCGCGCCGTCGTACGAGCGCCTTCTCGAGCGCGAAGGCCAGCTGCTCCCGCGGCTGGGGGAGCGCGATCAGGTCGTCCGCGCCTGCCTCGAACGCCCGCTCCATGAACCCGTTCGGGCTGCCTGCGTAGATCACGACGACCGGAGGGCGGCTCTGGAGCTGGCCGTGGATCGCCTTGATCGCCTCGAGCGCGTGGTCACGGTCGGAGGCGCAGGCGACCACCAGGAGCTCGGCCTCGGCGGCGTCCGCGAGCGGGAGCCGTCCGTTCAGGCGAGCCGACTGCACCGTTGCCTCGGCCGGAAGCGCCTCCTCGATCTCGGCAGCGTCGAACCCGTCCTCGAGGACGAGCAGGATCTTCGCCGCGGGGCCTGTCATCGACGGCCTCCCAGCGAGCGCAGCGCCGTGACCGGGCGCACGCCCAGCAGCAGCGTCTCGGCCGTCACGATCCGCGGCGGGCCGGCCTTCGCGCCGGCGCTCGGCCGCAGCGAGAGCCAGATCTTGCCGTTCTCGGACGCGAACGCGAGGTCGGCGGCCTGCTGGTCGTTCACGCGCAGGCTGACGTTCGTCGCCTTCGAGCCCATGCCGCCGCTGTTGCTGCCGATCGCCACGACCGGGACGTCGGCCATGATCAGCCGCATCACGGGCCGCGCCTGGCCGCCGTTCTGCGGCGAGCCGTCGGCAGCCAGCGGGATGACGTTGAACCCGGCGTACACGTCGACGCGGTTCCCGACCTCCAGCTCGCCGATCAGGCCGTGGGCGGAGTCGAGCGGCACCGCGACGATGCGCTCGTGGTCCGTGAGTGTGCCCGCAAGGGCCGTCGACGAGGCCGAGAACGTGCTCGCGGTGAGCTGCGAGCCCTCGTAGACCTCGGCCGTCGCGACCTTGCCGGTCAGGCTGGCCGGGTCGCTGAACGCACCCTCGCGCAGCTGGCTCTCGCGGATCGTGGTGGCGGTGAACATGCCCTTCGAGGCCACGACGCTGCCAGGCGTCCCCTTCGGGATCGTCTGCCGCGCGATCAGCACCGTGACGGGAGTCGTCCCCGCCTGCAGGTGGTCGCGGTACTGGTTCAGGTAGACGAGGATTGCGATGCCGGCGACCAGCGCCGCGCCGAGCGCGACGTAGAGCGAGCCCCTCCTCGTCGAGATCAACCTCTGTGCGAACTCCATTGCTTCTTACCTCCGATCGCTTGTCACTTGACGAGTACGGGAATGCACGGCGTGATGGCCAGCGGGTCGCAGTCGTCGGTGCCGCCGCTGTTCGGGTCGGGCGCGACGTACTTGATGAAGTGGCCCCAGATGGCGCCCTTCTTCACGTCGCCCGGCGCCGGCGCGTTGGTCGCGCACGTGGAGTCGGTCCAGCCGGTGACGTAGAAGGCCGCGAAGTTGGTCACGGGGACGTCCGTGGTGCCGCTGCCCCCGAGCGACGAGAAGTCGGTGATCATCAGCTTGACGACCCGCGGGTCGGTGCCCGCGTCGAAGTCCGGCCAGTTGTTCGTCGGGCAGGCGCTGAAGCGGGCGTCCAGGCCCTGGAGCGTCGGGCCGGCGGTCGTGCCGGTCTTCGTGGGGACGCAGTCGGCGGGGCCTGGCGGCGGAGCCGGGTCCGGGCAGACGTCCGGATCGTTGATCTGGTACGGCGTCTGGCAGCCGTTGATGATCGAGTTGCGGAACTCGGCCGCGCCCGGGCCGTCGCAGGCGACCGCGGTCGTCCGACTCCCGCCGGTGAGTCGCAGCATCGTCGTCGTCGCCGTGTCGGTCAGGTTGAGGCTGCCCTCGACGCCGACGGTGACGGTGATCGTGTGCGCCCCCGCCGTGACGGTGTAGGGCGCGCCGGGCGTCGCGGTCGACGACGTGAGCGCGAGCGCCTTCACCGGGCCCGACGAGTCCTCGGTCCCGCTGTAGATCCGCTGGACGTTCGTGAACGTCTGCTTCGAGCCGCCCTGGTAGCGCCACTCGATCGTCACGTCGACCGGCCCGCCGTCGGTGGGCACGCCGAAGACGTAGCCCGTCGACCAGTAGCCGTTGACGGCGTTGTAGGTGAGCGGTTGCGTGACGTTCTTCAGGCCCGCGCCGTTCAGGATCGCGTTCGCCGTCAGGACCTTGGCCGGGTCGATCGCGGGCGTGGCCTGCATCGCGACCTGCACCGAGGCGCCGCACGTCGTAGCGGGAGCGGCGACGTCGGCCGGCTGGAAGAACGGCCCGCCGCTCGGCGCGCAGTTCGTGGTCGACCAGACCCGTGGCTTCGGGACCGTCGGCGTCCCGCCCGCGCCGACGCTCCTGATCACCGCCAGGCCGAGCGTCGGGTCGTTGTAGTCGTAACAGACGTAGCCAGATCCGCCGGTCCCGTTCGCCGCTGCGCACGGCCCGCTCGAGCCGCCGAGGCCGATGCGGACACCGACCTTCGTGTCGGCGGGCAACGTCACCGAGCTCGAGCCGCTCCAGTAGTTGAGCCCACCGGCGGCGGCGCCCTTGGTCAGCTCGACCGGCCCGGCCAGCAGCGTCCCGCCCGCAGTCTCGTTGACGTAGGTGACGGTGACGTGCTTCGGGTCGACGTCCGGGACCGCGAGCGGAAGCGAGCCCGCCATGATCCGGACGCGCTTCAGCTGGACCCTCGCGCGGGCGTTGATCGCAGGCACGACGTTCGGCGCTCCCGGCGAGAAGAAGTCGACCAGCGAGCCGAGGATGTACGGAACGTTCGCCTCGGTCTGCTTGACGTCGAGCATCAGGTGCGGCGTCTCGCACGGGCCGTCGGTCTCCGTGTCGTCGGCCGAGGGGCCGCCGGACGCGAAGGTCTTGCTGTTGAAGAGGGTCGTGACGCGTGTCGAGCCGCCCCCGATCTGGAGGTTGTAGGCGCTCGCGCCGTTCCCCGCATACTGGGTCGCCGCGTTCTCGATCGTCGTGTCCGCCGCGCCCGAGACGCCGGGGTCGGTCGAGAAGCAATCGCCGAAGTGGGCGCCGCCGGCGAGGGCCGCCGCGTCCGCCTGCATCTGCAGGTGCCGCTTGTGCACGAACCAGTTGCCGACGTCGACCGCGAGCGCGAACGCGAGCAGCAGCACCGGGACGAGCAGCGCGAAGAGGACGAGGATGCCGCCTTCCTCCTCGCCCGCGTGCACCCGGGTGGCGAGACCGAGGCTCATGAGCAGCCGTCCGCGTAGGTCGGGAGCTGCTCGAGGCGCATCGTCGACGAGCCGCTGATGTCGAGCGTGCCGCCGATGAAGGGAATCCACTTGTAGGGAGCGGTGACCGTCACGGTCACCGGCTTCCCGATCTCACGGCCGTCGGGGAAGCTGACGCAGACCTGCGCAGGCGAGCTGACCGACCCCGTCCCGTTCTTGAGCTCGTTCGTCTCCGCCTGCTGCTGGATCCACTGCTGAAGGTTGCCGCCCGGCGCGGGCTGGTCGCCCAGCACGGCCGCGAGCCGGGCACCTTCGTTGGCGAGGTGGTTCGCGTCGAGCCAGTAGTTCACCGCCTTGCCGAAATCGATCAGCGCGAGCACGAGCAGGCAGATGAACGGCACGACGAGCGCGAACTCGACGGCCGACTGGCCCCGCTCGGACCGCGCTCGCCGGCACGGGGGCGCGGACTCGGCGTCGTTCCGCAGAGCCCGCGCCTCGTTGCCGCCGCGAGCGCCGGACAGAGACGATCGTCTCCCCACAGCTCTCCAGCTCCCGCGCAGTACCCGACCTACGGGATCAGGGCCTCGAGAGCCCCGCCGACGCCGGTCAGGAAGTTGCCGATCGAGGTGCCGAGCGCCCCGACCGTGACGGCCAGCGCGACGACGAGGAACGCGATCACGAGACCGTACTCGGTCGCGCCCTGACCCTCCTCGCGCTTCATGCGAGCAAGCGCGAGGGCGACGTACTCGAACAGCTGGAACGACATGTCTTACCTCCCCAGGTAAGTCGGACAGACGGGCCTGTTCGTGCTCGCCTGTCGATGGTGGTTACGAAGGGAATTGAGTCGTCTGGCGATCGAACTCCCCACCCACGAAGGTCCTGGCCCGCCAGCCCTTCGGTGCAGATCCGGCGCCGGCGTGGAAGCCGCTACGGCAGCAGCGCGTCGACGACCGCGGCGACGGCGTTCAGGAAGGCCGTGATCGAGGTCGCGAGCGCGACCACGGTCACTGCGAGCGACAGCAGCACGATGCCGATCACCAGCCCGTACTCCGTGGCGCCCTGGCCGTCTTCGCGGCCGAGCGCGTGTCCGAGGTACGTGGTGAACGCGTCCATGACGCACGGCATTTCAGCCGCCGGGCGCCGCCCGCCCCACACTCGAAGGTCCTGACTCGGCCATCCCTTTCGGCGCAGACACCGCGGGTGCGGTCGGCGATAGTGGTCGCATGATCGACGCCACCACGGTGACGCCGGCTCCGCTCCGCCCCGCGCGCGTGGCGCCCACGCTGCTGCTCGGAGCAAGCGTGGCGGCGCTCGTCCTCGCCCGCGGCGGGCTTTCGGCGTGGAACGTCGTCGCAGCGCTCGCCGCCGGGGTGCTCGTGTGGGTGGCCGCGATCGATCTCGAGACGCGCCTGCTCCCGAACCGGATCATCTTGCCGGCGACGGTCGTCGTGCTCGGTGCGGCGGCCGTCGTCGCGCCGGCACGGTTCCCGGAGCACCTCCTCGCGTCGGCACTTGCCGGCGGCTTCCTGTTCGTGGCCGCGGCCGTGAGGCCCGGCGACCTCGGCATGGGCGACGCCAAGCTCGCGCTCCTGCTCGGCGCGCTGCTCGGCGGCGCCGTGCTCACCGCGCTGCTGATCGGCTTCTCGCTCGTCGGAGTCGCCGCGCTGGTGCTCCTCGCGCGAGAGGGACGACCGGCGTTGAAGCGACACCTGCCGCTCGGGCCGTTCCTCGCGTTCGGCGCGATCGCGACCGTGCTCCTCGTCGCCCCGTAGCTGCCGACGGCGGATCGCCCGACCTAGCCGCTGGTACGAGGCTTCTCAGCCGATCGACCGATTCGCTCGCCACGCGCCAGCGCGGATAATCGCTCCGTGACCTCGCTCGTCGTGGATCTCAATCGCCCGGACCTGATGGACGACCTCGTCTCGTCGCTCCGGCGGAACGGCTGCTCGGTGCGCCGGCTCGGCTGGCGCTCCTGCGCGGTCGACCACGCCGAGGCGACCGACGAGGCGGAGGCGAGGGTCGAGGTCGCCTTCTACCTGCGCGCCTGGCAGGCGCGACACCGGAACGTGCGGGCGCTACTGCGCGCCTGACGCGCGGCGCCGCAGCAGCTCCTCGTCGCCGTCGCCGCCGACCGAGAGCAGGTTGTGCTGGTAGGCCCAGTGCACCGCCTCGGTCCTGCTGCTCACGTTCAGCTTGCGGTAGATGTTTGTCAGGTGGAACTTCACCGTCTGCTCGGCGAGCCAGAGCGTCTTCGCGATCTCACGGTTGGAACGGCCCGCGCCGAGGGCCCGCAGGATCTGCAGCTCGCGCTCGGTCAGGCCGGCGTCGCGAACGGCCGCTCCGCGCGGCTGCTCCGCGCGGCCGATCAGCCCCCGGACCGGCTCCTCGGACATCGCCGCCAGCAGCGCGTCCGGCAGCTCCGCGGGATCGACGCGCTTCGAGATGAAGGCGCTCGCTCCCAGGCGCATCGCCTCCTCGACCGTCTCGCCCCCGTCGAGCCCCGAGAGGACCGCGATCTTGACGTCGGGACACCGCTCGCGCAGGAGGGGGATGCAGGTCAGGCCGTCCATCCCCGGCATGCGCAGGTCGAGCAGGACGAGATCCGGCCTCGTCTGTTGAACCACCGGCAGCACCTGGCTGCCCGCCTCGGCGACTCCGACGATCTCCATGTCCGCCCGCTCCGCGAGCGCGATGCGGACAGCCTCGACCATCAACCCGTGGTCATCCGCCACAACTACCTTCAATTGCCGCATGTTCTTCCCCAAGGCCGCAGTAACCACCAAGATGCGCCGGAGCCTCGAAACCGGCGCTCTCGTACTTTCACGGCTCGCGCGCCGGACGGGAATCACCCCTTCAAGTGATTTGACGCGGCAGCGGTAGCGCCCTCGGGTGGCGCGACCTCCGTGCTGCTGGCGATACCTCCGGCCGAGTCGAGCCACCGGAAGGTCTGGACCGTGGCTCACCCCCTTGTACGAACCCCGGACCGGCCATACGTTGTCAAGCGGGCAGGGAGCCGGGTCGGCTCCCGACAAGAGAGGGAGAGTGCGGTCTTGCGGCGGCGACTAAAGGTGCTCCTGGTCGATGACCATCGGCTGATGCTGGAGGCAATTCGCGTCTCGCTGGCGCGAGAGGACGACCTCACGGTCGTCGGCGAGACGACCTCGGGCGCGACGGTCGCCAACCTCGTCGGCCAGACCGGTCCCGACGTCGTCCTGCTCGACGTGCGGATGCCGGACGTCGACGGCCTGACCGTCCTCGAGCAGGTTCGCGAGCGCTACCCGAGCGTCGCGGTCGTGATGTTCTCGGGCATCGACGACCCCGCGCTCGTGCGGGCGGCGCTCGAGCGCGGCGCCTCGGCCTTCGTGCTCAAGCACGTGGAGCCGCGTGACCTGGCGGCCGCGATCCGCGAGGTCGTCAACGGGGCGATCTTCCGTCCGCTCGACCTGGTCGCCTCCGTCAAGCAGAGCGCGACGCAGGAGGTCGGCATCAGTAAGCGGGAGCTGTCGATCCTCGAGGCGCTGCAGTCGGGAGCGTCGAACGCCGAGATCGCCGGCGAGCTCTTCCTCGCCGAGCAGACGGTGAAGTTCCACCTGACCAACATCTACCGCAAGCTCGGGGTCTCCAGCCGCACCGAAGCGGTGCACGCCGCCTACGAGCGCGGCGTCCTCGAGCGCCCGCTCTCGTACGTCGCGTAACCGGACCCACGGGTCGCCGCGGCCAACCGTTCGGGTGGCTCGCCGGCCGGCTCGATCCACGAAGGTCGGTGCAGCAGACGTGCGGACGACCAGGGAGGCGGGCTTGCGCGTACACGTGGGTGATCAGGAGCTGCTCGCAGCGCTGCTCGAGTACTTCGAGCGGCATGCGGACTGCATCGCCGTGCAGGTCGGCGAGACCGAGCTCGACGTGGCGCTGCTGGGCTCGTACCGGAACGACGTGCACGCGGCGACCGTCCACCGCATCGTCTCCGACTTCCGGGCCGACCGCGCGCTGTTCGACGACTAGCTACCCGTGGTTCACGGCCTCGACGTTGTTGCCGTCGGGGTCGTGGACGAAGGCGGCGTAGTAGGTCGGGTGGTAGTGCTCGCGCACGCCGGGCGCGCCGTTGTCCTTTCCGCCCGCTGCGATCGCCGCCTCGTAGAACGCGTCGACCGTGGCGGTGTCCGGTGCCCTGAAGGCGACGTGGACGCCCGCTGAGGGCTCGCCTTCGTGGATCCAGAACCACGGCTTGCCGTCGCGGGCGAACCCGCCCGCGCGGCCGCCGAACTCCATCACCAGCTCGAACCCGAGCGGTGCCAGGGCCGTGACGTAGAAGTCCTTGCTGCGGCGGTAGTCGCGGACCTGCAGGCCGACGTGGTCGATCACGCCGCGCACCTTAACGCGGGAAGGTCCGCGCGCGCCCATGCGTCGAGTGGTCATGGAAGCCGCGAGCATTCGCGACCAGTCGGCGACCCGGCACCGCGTCGTGCCGCCGGCGATCGCGCTGCTCGCGGCGGCGCTGCCGCTGGTCGGCCTCGTCTCGCTGCTGCTGCGCTCCCAGCTCGACCCGCACCTCGAGAACTACCGGCTCCACTTCGTCCTCTTCGGGCTCGCGGGCGGCCTCGCGTTCGCGCTCGGCTACGCGGCCGGCGAGGCGGCAAACCGCCGCGGCGACGCGCGCGTCCTGCTGCTCTCGCTCGCCTTCATGGCGACCGGCGGTTTCATGTGCCTGCACGCGCTCGGCACGCCGGGCGTCCTCTTCACGGCCGACCACGCGGGCTTCAAGGTCGCGATCCCCGTCGGCCTGCTGGTCAGCGCGGGCTTCGCGGCGGCCTCGGCGTTCGTCGACCTGCGTCCGGAGTTCGCCGCGCTCGCGATCCGCCACCGCCGCCTCCTGCGCGCGAGCGTCCTGCTGGCGATGCTCGGGTGGTTCGTCTGGACGGTGACGAGCCTGCCGCCGCTCGACGGCGCGAACAGCGAGGCGGCGAGGGGGTCGCTGCTGGCCGTGTTCGCCGTCGTCGGCACGGTCGTCTACGCCGCCAGCGCCGCGCGCTACTGGACGCTCTTCCGCACGCGGCCGAACCTGCTCCCGGCCGCCGTGGTCGCGTGCTTCGTGCTGCTGTCGGAGGCGCTGATCGGCGTCGCGCTCACCGGCGAACGGAAGTGGCACGCCAGCTGGTGGGAGTGGCACGGACTGATCGTGACGGCGTACCTGATCATCGGCTTCGCCGCGCAGCGCGAGTGGCGCGAGGAGCGCTTCCGCGACCTCTACCTCTCCTCGACGCGGGAGCGGCGGCAGGACGTGAGCGTCCTCTTTAGCGACCTCGCCGGCTACACCGGCTTCGCCGAGCGCTCCACCCCTGCCGAGGCCGCCGCCGTGCTCCAGGCCTACTGGGGCACTGCGGCCCCGCTGCTCACGCGCGGGTTCGGCGGCGAGGTGGAGAAGTTCATCGGCGACGGCGTCGTGGCCGTGTTCAACCGCACGGGCGACCAGCCGGACCATGCGAAGCGCGCGTCCTGCGCGGCGCTCGCGCTCCAGCGGGAGTTCGCCGGCCTGGCCGCGGAGCACCCCGAGTGGCCGCGGATGCGCGTCGGCGTGAACAGCGGCGAGGCGGTCGTGCGCGAGATCGGCGGCGCGGGCCACGTCGCCTACCCGCTCGTCGGCGACACCGTCAACACTGGCGCGCGCCTCGAGGGCCTGGCGCCGGTGGGCGGCGTCCTGATCGGCGCGCAGACGTACGAGCGGCTCCCCGACGGCGCGGTCGTCGAGCCGAGGTCGGGCCTGAGGGTGAAGGGCAAGGACGCGGCCGTCGACGCGTACGTCCTCCACGCCCTCCCCTGCTGACGGCAGGACGGCGCTCAGCTGCGGGCGGCTGCGAGCAGCCGGTCGAGCGGCAGCCAGAACGCCCGGCGCGCCGCGGGCGTCGCCAGCTTCGGCGCTGCGTGGTCGGCGACGAAGCTGCCACGCGAGCGCACCGTCACCAGGTGCCTGCGCGCTCCGGCTCCGAGCCACCGCCAGTACGCGCGGGCGCCGGCCGGGCCCGCCACGCTGTCGCGGTCGCCGACCTCGATCAGGACGTCGATCGCGCGCGGCGGCCGCGGCAGGAGCGCGCTGGGGATCATTCCGGCCGGGAAGACCGCGTCGACGGCGGCCGGCCGCGGAAGCCGCCAGCGCGCGGCGTTCGCGGCGTAGTAGAAGGCGAGGCTCGCGCCGTACGAGTAGCCGGCTGCGACCACCGGCACGTGCGCGGCGCCGAGACGCGAGAAGCCGCGGCGGAGCCCTGCGCGGTACGAGTCGACCCGTGCGGCGCCGTAGTCGTCCCCGCCGCCGAGCTGGTAGCGGGGGAAGAGCACGGCGCTCCCGCCGGCGACGAGGTGCGCCAGCCACGGCGCGAACTGCCGCACCCAGGCGTCTCGCGTCGACGGCGGAGACGTTTTCCAGCCGTGGCCGAAGACGACGACGCTGCGCGGCGGCGAGGCCGGCCGCAGCAGCCAGACCTGCGCCGCACCCCGGCCGAACGGCCCTTCGACTCGCAGCGACGGCTGCGTCGAGCCGCCGGCCGGCGCGGCAGCCGCGAGCAGCACGGCGAGAACCGCCGCGGCTCTCACGGCCTCGCGAGCACCGTCCCCGCCACGGCCACCCAGCAGAGCACCGAGCCGATCAGCGCCGGGTCGCTCAGGAGCACCTGCTCCGGCTCCTCGCCGAGCTCGCGGTACTGCGTCACGAACAGGTAGCGGCACACGCCGGCCGCCACGAGCGGGATCGTCAGGGCCATGGCAGGCTCGGGCACCTCGAAGCCGTACAGCGCGTAGGCGGCGATGCAGGCGAAGGCGGTGGCGTGCACGAGCCGGTCGACGAG
>DATIER010000194.1:0-10433 GCA_035455605.1 Gaiellaceae bacterium | reverse complement strand
GTGTCGGCGTGCTCGACGTGGCAGTTGAGCACCGTCACGTCGCCGCCGAGGCCCATCGGGCCGATGCCGGTCTCGTTCAGCAGCTCGAACAGCTCCTCTTCGAGCTGCGCCACGTGCGGATCGGGGTTGCGCGTGCCGATCGGCCGCGCGATCGCCTCCTTCGCGAGGTACATCGCGTAGTCGGCCGAGCCGCCGATGCCGACGCCGACGATCCCCGGCGGACACGGCTTGCCGCCGGCGCCGACGATCGACTCGAGCACGAACTGCTTGATGCCCTTCACGCCGTCGGCGGGGACGCACATCTTGAGGAAGCTCATGTTCTCGGAGCCGGAACCCTTCGGCACGCACTTGACGTCGAGCCCGTCCCAGTCCTCGACGAACTCCCAGTGCACGATCGGGAGCCGGTAGCCGGTGTTCGGGCCGGTGTTCTCGCGCGTGAGGGTGTGGACGGCGTTCGAGCGCAGCGGGTGCTCCAGCGTCGCGCGCTCGGTGCCGGCCTTCAGCGCCTCGTAGATCCGGGCCGGGTGGAGCGGGAAGTGCTCGCCGACGCGACAGGTGTAGACGGCGATGCCGGTGTCCTGGCAGACGAGGTTGTGCTGGTCGTCGGCGACCTGGACGTTCTTGACGATCGTGTCGAGCACGCGCCTGCCCGGGACCGACGTCTCGCGCTGCTGCGCGTCGAGCAGCGCGTCGCGCAGGTCCTGCGGGATGTCCTTCAACGCCCAGACGTAGAGGTGTGCAGCCGCGTCCTCGACGGCCTGGCGGATGTCGGTGGCGACCGTGCTCATGCCGCCTCCTCCGCGGCCGCCGTTCCGGCGCGGCGGCCGAAGACGGTGCACTCGAGCAGGCTGTTGCCCATCATCCGGTTGCGACCGTGGGTGCCGCCGGCGATCTCGCCGCACGCGTAGAGGCCGGGCAGGGTCGTCTCGCCGTGCTGGTCGATCACGAGGCCTCCGTTCTGGTAGTGCAGGACCGGGAAAGTGAGGATCGGCTCCCGCAACGGGTCGATGCCGGCCGAACGGTAGCGGCGCAGCATGTACGGCAGCGAGATCTCGGCGTCGTGCTCGGCGATGCGGGTCGTGTCGAGGTACACCGCGGGCCGGCCGTCGGGCGTCTCGACGCCGCGACCCGCGTCGACCTCCTCGAAGATCGCCTGCGAGACGGCGTCGCGGGGGCCGAGCGGGTCGGTGAACTCCTCGCCGTCGGCGTTGAGCAGGGTCGCGCCGTACGCACGCGTGGTCTCCGGGATCGAGTAGCCCTGCATCGTGGGCGGCCAGGCGCCGCCGTTCGGGTGGTACTGCAGCGCGTCGAGGTCGCGGCTCTCGGCGCCGAGGTCGAGCGCGAGCCGCGTCACCTCGCCCGTCGCGCCGGGATGATTGGTCGACAGCTCGCCGCGCTCCTCCGCCTCACGGAAGCAGCGTCCGCCCGCGGCGAGCACGATCGCGCCGGCGTCGATCACGAGCTCGTCGCCGCTCTTGCGCCGGCACGTCGCGACCCAGCCGTGCTCGGCGGGCTCGAGCGAGACCAGCGGCGCGTTCGGAAAGGCCTTCCCGCCCGATGCGGTGTAGGCGTCGCGCAGCGCCGTCGTGATCGCGTGGCCGGTGCGATCGCCGACCTGCAGCAGCCGCTTGCGACTCGCGCCGCCGCAGCGCGCCAGCCGGTAGCCGCCGTTCTCACGCGTGAACTGGACGCCCTGCTCCTCGAGCCAGTGGATCGCGGACGGCGCCTCGGCGGTGAGGACGTCGACGAGTGTGCGGTCGGCCGTCTCGTGCGAGCTCTGCCAGACGTCGGCGGCATGCTGCTCGGGCGAGTCGTCGTCCCGGAACGCCGCCTGGATACCGCCCTGCGCCTTCGCGGAGTTGCACGACTGGAGCGAGCCTTTCGTCACGAGCGCGACGCGGGCGCCGGCCCGCTCCGCCGAGAGCGCTGCCGCGAGCCCTGAGGCGCCGCTCCCGACGACGAGCACGTCGAATGAGAGCCGTTCGGCCACGGCGGCCATCGTACCCTAATCTCAGACATTAGAACACCTTATTGCACAGCGGCGGGCTATGCTCGCGCGCCGATGCGTTGGCTCGCGAAAGCGGCCCTGCAGCGCGGCCTCGGCGCGCTTCCGCAGGGCGAGCAGCTGAACTACGTCTTCCAGCGACGTGTCCTCCGGTCGCTCCCGGCCGGGGACGGCGCGCTGCGGCAGAAGTTCTCCCGCGCGCTGCAGCACCTCGGCGCCTACGAGGAGCACGGGCCGGGCATGCCGCGCGCGGAGGCGACTTTCTACGAGTTCGGTGCGGGCTGGGATCTCGCGATCCCCGTCGCGTACGCCCTGCTCGGCCTCGGCCGGCAGGTGCTCGTCGACATCCGTCCGAGCGCGCGGGTCGAGCTCGTGAACGACACGATCGCCTCGTTCGAGCGGCTGCGGCCCGAGCTCGAGCAGCTGGCGGGGCACGAGCTACGGCCCCTCGGCGGGCCGGTCGCCCGGGTCGAAGAGCTCGAGCCGCGCTTCGGCATCCGCTACCTCGCGCCGTGCGACGCCCGCGACACCGGCCTGCCGGACGCCTCCGTCGACTTCGTCTCGAGCACTGACACCTGCGAGCACATCCCCGGCGACGACCTCGCGCTGATCTTCCGCGAGTGCCACCGGCTGCTGCGGCCCGGCGGCGCGTTCAGCTGCCGGATCGACCTGCAGGACCACTACGCGTACTTCGACCGCTCGCTCTCGCGCTACAACTTCCTGCGCTTCTCCGACCGGACGTGGAGCGTCGTCAACTCGCCGCTCCACCACCAGAACCGACTCCGGTCGCCCGACTACCTGCAGCTCGTCCGCGACGCCGGCTTCGAGCTGGTGGTCGAGCGGCCGTCGGGGCCGAGCGACGAGGGTCGTGCGGAGCTGCGCTCGCTGCCGATCGCCGAGCGCTTCCGCGGCTACTCGGAGGACGAGCTCGGCGTGACCGTGCTCTCGTTCCTCGCCCTGCGACCGGCTTGAGCTTCGGCGCCGCCGTGCCGATCTTGCGGCCATGGCCCGCGGCCTCTCGCTCCTCTCCCTGCTCGTCGCGCTGCTCCTCGTCAGCTGGATGCTGACGGCGCAGCACCAGGGCGCGAGCGACGGCAAGACGTCGGCCGAGATCGCGCAGGCGCAGCAGTCGGCGTCGGGCATCACGTTTGAGCAGGCGGAGACCGAGCTCGAGTCGTTCCACGCGCTGAACGGGACCTACGCCGGCGCGTCGCTCGGCGGCTTCGGCGTGAAGCTCGTTCGCGCGGACGCGAGCACGTACTGCATCGAGGACTCCGCCTCGCACCTCGACGGCCCGGGCAGCGCGCCCGCCGCCGGGCCCTGCTGACTCACCAGATCGAGCGGAGGAGCTCGGCCACCTCTGCCGTTCCGGCCGGCCGCGGGTTCGCCCTCGCGCCGGCACGCCGAACCGTCGCCTCGGCCACCTCGTCGAGCTCGTCTCGCGGCACGCCGAGGTCGCGCAGGCGGGTGAAGCCGGAGAGGCGTGCCAGCTCCTCCACGCGCGCGGCGGGATCGTCGGCTCCGAGGGCCTCGCCGAATCGGGCCACCGCATCCGGCACGGCGGGCTCGTTGAAGCGAAGCGCCGGCGGCAGGCAGAGTGCATTCGCGGCACCGTGTGCGATGCCGTAGCGGCCGCCGACCGCCTGCGCCATCGCGTGCCCGAGCGCGAGCCCGGCCGAGCCGAGCGCCGCGCCGGCGTGCTGCGCGCCTTCCAGCAGGTGCGTCCGCGCGTCGAGGTCGTGACCGTCCTCGAGCACGCGCGGCAGGTACTCGTCGATCAGGGGCGCGCCGGCGAGGGCCTGGCGGTCGCCCTCCGGGTTGTGGCCCGCGACGTAGAGCGCCTCGGCGGCATGGGCCAGCGCGTTCAGCGCCGTCCCGCCGCTCTCCGCCCGCGGCAGCTCGAGGGTGAGACGCGGGTCGTAGACGATGCCCGCCAGGTGCGCACCGGCCCCGCCGCCCTTCATCAGGCGACCGGGATCGCGGATCCCGAAGAACTGCGTCCACTCCGCGCCCGAGTAGGTCGTCGGCACCGACACCACCGGCAGGCCCGTCTCGGCCGAGACCGCCTTCGCGAGGTCGATCGCGCTGCCGCCGCCGATCGGGAGCAGGGCATCCGCGTCCCCCGCCGCGTCGGCAACCTCGGGGATCCGCTCCGTCGGCACCTCGCGCCAGCGGCCGGCCGCCGGCAGGGACAGGTCGGCCCAGCGATCGGTCGCGATCGCGTAGGGCCGCTCGAGGCCCAGCTCACGCAGCAGCGGCTCGAGCTCGGCGAGCCCCCAACGGACGATCACAGCCGCTCCCGCGCGAACGCGAGAAACGCCTCGGCCGCACGCGTCGGCGAGCGGCCGGCCGACCGGACGAGCGAGATCTCTCGAGCGGGATCGAGGCCTCGCACGCGCGCGGTCGCGAGCGTGCCGGCGGCGAGGTCGGCCTCGATGGCGGCGCGCGAGATGAAGCTGACGCCGTAGCCGGCGCTGACCGCGGCCTTGACCGATTCCTGCAGGCCGAGCTCGAGGCGCGGCTCGAGGTCGCGCAGCCGCGTGCCGGCCGCGCGCAGCTCGTCCTCGATCACCTGCCGCACGCCGGCACCCTCCTGCATCACGATCAGCGGCTCCTCACGCAGGTCGTCGAGGACGATCGTGCGGCCGGCGAAGCGGTGCGTCGCGGGGACGGCGAGAACCACCTCGTCCCGGAAGAAGGGCTCGAAGACGACCCCACGGTGGCGGCGCGCGGCACCGACGACGCCGAGCTCGAGCTCACGCTCGGCGACCCGGTCGACGACCGACTGCGTGTCGGAGATCGAGAGCGAGACCGCAACACCCGGGTTCGCGCGCTGGAACTCGCAGAGCAGTACCGGGACGACGGTGCTGCCCGGGCCGGTCGAGGCGCCGACCGCGAGCGTGCCGGCGAGCTCGCCGCCCGCACCCGCCTGGAGCTCCTCGACCAGCTGCTCCTCGAGCTGCAGCATCCGTTGCGCCCCGCGGTAGAGCGCGAGGCCCGCCTCCGTGGGCTCGACCCGCCGGCCGGAGCGGTCGAGCAGCTTGCGGCCGAGACGCTTCTCGAGCGAGCGCACCTGGAGGCTGACGGCCGGCTGCGTGACGCCGAGGCGCTCGGCGGCCTGCGAGAAGCTCTTCCGCTCCACGACCGCGCAGAACGCAGCGAGCTGACGCGTGTCCATAAGGTGAGCTTATCCGTCGTAGTCACACTTTCGGCACGATTCCGTTGCACATCGGCGCGAATTTCCTCGTTACGATCGCGGCTGGGTGGTGGGTTAGGGGTGCCCCGGGAGCGGAGGCGTTTGCAGGGGGTCGGCGAGCCGCCGAGAACGCTCTAGCATCTCTCTCGTGGCCGCTCCGCAGCCGAGGCCGAGCGACTCGTTCGTCGAGCGCTTCTCGACGCTCGTCCGCGGGTCGCCCAAGCGCCGCGTCGACCTCGAGCTGCGCACGCTCGACGTCGTCATCGCCGGCTTCTTCCTGCTCCTCCTCTCGCCGTTGATCGGCCTCATCGCCCTCGGCCTGGTGCTGACGAGCGGGCGTCCGCTCCTCTACCGCGGCGAGCGCGTCGGCCGCGACGGGCGGATCTTCCAGATGCTCAAGTTCCGCACGCTCCGACGCGGGGCGGAGGAGCGGCTCGGGCCATACCTCGGCGAGGAGCTCGTGCAGCGCACCCGCGAGGAGACCACCCCCCTCGGCCGCCGCCTCCGCGCGGCGCAGCTCGACGAGCTGCCGCAGCTCTGGAACGTGCTCCGCGGCGACATGAGCCTCGTCGGGCCGCGCCCGATCCGTCCACGCTTCTTCGAGCAGCTCGCGTCCGAGCTGCCCGCGTACTGGCAGCGCCTCGTCGTCCGGCCCGGCCTGACCGGGTTCGCGCAGGTGCGGCGCGGCTACGAGACGTCGATGGCCGAGAAGCTCGCCCACGACCTCGAGTGGATCGCCGACCGCTCGGTGCCGCTCTACCTGCGCACGCTCGTCGCGACCGCCGTCCGCATCCTCGGCCAGACGCTGCGAAGCCTGGTCAAGGGCGACTACTAGACTCGGCGGCCATGTGCGGCATCTGCGGCATCGTCTCGGCGAGCGGCCCTGCCGACGCCGAGCGCCTCGCGCGGATGAGCGCGAAGCTCGTCCACCGCGGCCCCGACAGCGACGGCACCTTCCTCGACGGGCCCGTCGGCCTCGCGGCCCGGCGCCTCGCGATCATCGACCTCGCCGGCGGCGACCAGCCGATCGCCAACGAGGACGGCACGGTCACGGTCGTCCAGAACGGCGAGCTCTACAACTACCCCGAGCTGCGCACGGAGCTCGAGCGGGCGGGGCACCGCTTCCGCACGAGCTGCGACACGGAGGTGCTCGTGCACCTCTACGAGCAGGAAGGCGAGGCGTTCGCGCGGCGGCTGCGCGGAATGTTCGCGGTCGCGCTCTGGGACGCGCCGCGGCAGCGGCTCGTGCTCGCCCGCGACCGCTACGGCATCAAGCCGCTTTACTACCGTCCCGACGGCCACGGGCTCGAGTTCGCCTCCGAGCTGCGCTCGCTCCCGCGCGGAGAGATCGACCTCGACGCGCTCGAGGCGTTCCTCGCGTTCAACGCGATCCCGGCGCCGCTGACGATCTTCCGCGAGGCGCGCAAGCTCCCTCCGGGCCACCTGCTGGTCTGGGAGGACGGGCGGACGCGCCTCGAGCGGTACGCACGACCCGCGCCGGTGGCCGCGGGCGAGCTCCGCGAGGACGACGAGGCAGAGCTCGTCGAGGAGCTGCGCGGCCGGCTGCGCGACTCGGTGCGCGCGCACCTGCTAGCGGACGTGCCCGTCGGCGTGCTGCTCTCCGGCGGGATCGACTCCTCTGCGCTGGCGGCGCTCGCGGCGCAGGAGACGGGCGAGCCGCTGCGGACGTTCTCGATCGGCTTCGAGGAGCGCTCGTTCGACGAGCTCGCCGACGCGCGGCTCGTCGCCGAGCGGTACGGCACGCGCCACCGCGAGCTCGTGCTACGACCGGACGCGGCGCTGCTCCTGCCGGCGCTGGCCGACGCCTTCGACGAGCCGTTCGCCGACTCGTCGGCGCTGCCGACGTACCTCGTTTCGCAGCTCGCGGCGCAGGACGTCAAGGTCGCGCTCTCCGGCGAGGGCGGCGACGAGCTCTTCGGCGGGTACTACACCTACGTCGCCGACCTGCTCGCGCAGCGCGTCGGCGGCCTGGCCGGTCTCGCGCGACCGCTCGTCGAGCGGCTGCCGAGCTCGAGCGCCCGCGCGAGCTTCGACTACAAGGCGAAACGCTTCGTCCGCGGCGCGGATTTGCAGCCGCTCGAGCGGCACCACGCCTGGAAAGAGATCTTTTCGGCCGACGCCCGCGCCGAGCTGACCGGCCGCCGCCACGGCTTCGACCCGGTCGACCTGTACCGCGAGCGGTTCGCCGAGACCGAGGGCGCCGAGCTGCTCGCGCGGCTGCAGGACGTCGACCTCGGCATCTACCTCGTCGACGACCTGCTGGTGAAGACCGACCGCGCCTCGATGGCGCACTCGCTCGAGGCGCGCGTGCCCTTCCTCGACCCGGTCGTGACGAGCTTCGCGTTCTCGCTGCCCGCGCGCCAGCGCGTCCGCGGCTTCCGCAAGAAGGTGCTGCTGCGGAAGGCCGTGGCGCCGCTCATCCCGGAGCAGGTCGTCCGCGGCAAGAAGCGCGGCTTCTCGATCCCGGCGGCGGCGTGGCTGCGCGGCGAGCTCGAGCCGTTCGCCCGCGAGACGCTGAGCGGCGAGACGCTGCGGCGGCAGGGCTTCTTCGAGCCGCAGGCCGTGCAGCGGGTGATCGACCGGCACGTGCGCGGCGAGGAGGATCTCTCGCGTCAGCTCTGGGGCCTGCTCGCCTTCACCCTCTGGCACGAGCGCCACGTCGAGCGCGAGCCGGGCGCCCTCCGCGAGCCGCGGCTGGAGGCGATCGCGAGCTGAGCGACGGGCCGCCGCTCGAGCTCGGCTGGCCGGGCACCGACCTCCGGCGACAGCTCGTCGACGCGGTGCTCCGCGGCGAGAAGACGGCGACCGCGGGCCTGTTCGACCCCGACGACCCGCACGGCCGGCCGGGCGACCGCTGCCTGCTGCTCGGTTTCGACGACGAGCCGGTCGGCATCGTCGAGCTGACCGAGGTGCGGGTCGTGCCCGCGAGGGAGATCGACCTCCGGTTCGCGCGCGACGAAGGCGAGGGCTTCGAGTCGGTCGAGGAGTGGCGCGAGGCGCACGAGCGCTTCTTCGAGCAGCCGCTGACGCACGACACGCAGATCGTCGCCGTTCGCTTCCGGCTGGTGGAACGACTCTGAGGGTCTGGGTCGACATCACGGCGCCGGCCCACGTGCTGGTCTTCCGGCCGCTGCTGGAGCTCATGCGCGGGCGCGGCGACACGGTCGAGGTCACGGCACGCGACTACGCGCAGACGGTGCAGCTGCTGGAGCTGCACGGGATCGAGGCCGACGTCCTCGGCCGCCACGGCGGGCGCTCCCGCGTGGGCAAGTTCCGCTCGCTGACCTCCCGCCTGCACGACCTGCGCCGCTGGGCGCGCGGCCGCGAGTTCGACGTCGCCCTCGCGCACGGCTCGCACGAGCTGACGATGACCGCCCGCCGGCTCGGGATCCCGAGCGCGACCACGTTCGACTACGAGTTCGCCTGGCTGCAGCACCAGCTCGGCTGCCGCGCCGCCACGCGCGTCGTCGTCCCGGATGCGATCCCGCCGCAGCGGCTCGAGCGCTACGGCGCGCGCCCGCCGAAGCTCGTGCAGTACCCCGGGCTGAAGGAGGAGTACTACCTGGCCGACTTCGAGCCCGACCCACTCGCGCTCCGGCCGTTCGAGGTCGATCCTGCGCGGACGCTCGTCGTCGTGCGCACGCCGCCGGACGTCTCGCTCTACCACCGCCGCTCGAACCCGCTCTTTCCGCAGGTGCTCGACCATCTCGGGCGGAACGAGTCGGTCGACGCGATCGTGCTCCCCAGGACGCCGGAGCAGCGAGACTTCGTCCGCGGCCTCGGCCTGCCGTCCGTGCAGGTGCCGGAGCGCGCGGTCGACGGCCAGAGCCTGATCGGGTTCGCCGACGTCGTCGTCTCGGCCGGCGGGACGATGAACCGCGAGGCGGTCGCGCTCGGCACGCCGGTCTACACGACCTACGGCGGGCGCCTCGGCGGCGTGGACGAGCTGCTGATCCGCGAGGGCCGGCTGATCCCGCTCTCCGACCCCCGCGCGCTCGACCTGCACAAGCGCGAGGGCGTGCGCGAACGCGTCAGGCGCGACCCGGCGGCAATGCTCGAGTTGCTGCTGTCGGCGCGCGACGACTAGGAGGAGCGGCGCTTCGCTGCCGCCGCCTTGGCGCCCTGCTTGCCGAGGGCTGTCCTCGTGCTCTTCGGCAGCTGCTTCAGCGTCTGCTTCTCCCTGGCCGCGGCCTGCGCCTTCTTGATGTTGCGCCGAGCGGCCGCCTTCTGCTTCTCCGTTGCCACTCGACTCGACTACCCGAGCGGAAGGACGCCAATCACGCCGCGGCGAGCGCCTCGAGTACGTCGCGACCGTAGCGCTCGAGCTTCGCAGGCCCCACACCGGGTATCGAGGAGAGCTCGGCGATCGTCTGCGGGCGGCGCGCTGCGATCTCGGCCAGGGTCGAGTTGTGGAAGACGACGTACGCCGGGACGTCGTCGCGCTTCGAGCGCTTCAAGCGCCACTCCTTCAGGGCGACGTAGGTCGGGTCGTCGGGCTCCGCCTCGCGCCGCTGCGGCCTCGGGGCCACGGCCGTCTCGACGCCGAGCTCGGCCAGGAACCGGCTCGGCGTGCCGGCCCACGTCAGCGCGAGGTGCTTCCGGGCGCGTGTCATGCCGACGTAGAGCAGCCGCCGCTCCTCCGCGATTTGTGCCGGCACCCGTAGCGCCGGCTTGCACGGCAGCTCCTTCTCCTCGACCCGCGGCAGGAAGACGGCGTCGAACTCGAGCCCCTTCGCGCGGTGGAGCGTGAGCAGGTGGACGCCTCCCTGCGCACCGTGGTCGAACCGCGCGCGCAGCCAGTCCACCCACTGCTCGACGGTCTTCAAGCCGTCGTCGAACTCCTCGGCCAGCTTGCAGAGGCGCGCGAGGTCCGCCTGCCGGACGAGCTCCCGCTCGCCCAGGCCGTCCGGCACGGGCTCGACCATCCCCTGCTGCCGCGCGACCCGCCGCACCTCGCCCGCTAGTGATCCGAAGCCGGCCCCGCGCAGCGCCTTCAGCAGCTGACGGGCGCCGTCGCGGGCGAGCAGCGCCGCGCCCTGGAACGGGATCTCCGCGTCCGCGAACAGCTCCTCGAAGTCGACCGAGCGCGCGTTCAGGCGCATCAGCACCGCCATCTGCTCGTACGGGACGCCCTCCGCGCGTAGGTCGCGGACGCGGGCGAGCACCCACGCGCCCTCGTCCTCCGGCCCGGCGAAGCCGTGCAGCTCCGGC
>DATIER010000193.1:0-2580 GCA_035455605.1 Gaiellaceae bacterium | reverse complement strand
GAGCTCGGCGTGACCGCGTTCGGCGTCAACGTGCTCGTGCTCGAGCCGGGCGTGGTCGCGCGGCCGCACTACCACGAGGAGCAGGACGAGCTCTACTTCGTCCACGCCGGCCGCGCGCGCTTCGCGCTGCCGGGCGAGGCGCGCGAGCTCGGCCCCGGCGGCCTCTGCCACGTCGAGTCGACGACGCCGCGGCAGATCACGAGCGTCGGCGACGAGCCGCTGGTGATGCTCGTCGTCGGCGCCAAGGGCGGCTACGTCGGCCGCGACGGCCGGCTGACGGATCCGACGAAGCTGGGCTAGACGTCTCTAGAAGCGCACTGCCGCCCGGCGGAGCTCGCCGAGGCGGCGGCCGTAGAACGCGAGGCCGACCATCGCCGCGAGCGCCGTCGCGAGGCTCGCGGCGGCGGGCGTGAAGACGGACGCAGCCGCTGCCGTCGAGCCCCCGTGGCCCGCCATCGCCAGCGCGCCCAGCGCGGCGCCCTGGTAGAGGCCCACGTTCCCGGGCAGGAACGGCATCGTGTTCGCGAGGCCGGTGACGACCATGTAGAGGAGCGCCGCGCCGATCCCGACCTGGACGCCGACGGCATGCAGCAGGAAGAGGATCCCGAACCAGCGTGCGACCCAGGTCAGCACGAGGATCACGCCGGCGCGGAGCATCACGCCCTTCGGCGCGGCCGCGCCCGCCAGGAACGAGCCGACGCCGTGCGGCAGGCGGTGGCCGATCCGCTTGTGCAGGACCGAGACGAGCACGAGCCCGCCTGCAGCGGCCGGCAGGCCGACGAGCATCGTGATCCTGGCCCAGCCGGGGATCGGCAGGAAGAAGGCCGAGGCGGCGCCGACGAGGACGAAGGCGATCATCTCCAGCAGGTGCGCGCAGAGCAGGCTCCCGCCGGCGCGCGAGAACCCGGGCCAGCGCGGCCCGGCCGCGACCTTCAGCACCGCGACCTTCGAAGCCTCGCCCATCCGGCCGGGCAGCACCGTGTCGAGGAACGAGCCGACCGAGCTGGCGGCGTACATCGCCCTGAAGCCGACGGGCGAGCGAACCGTCGACGTCCAGGCGAGCGCGCGCAGCGGCTGCACCGCGGCGCAGATCGCGAGGCCGGCGAGCAGGAAGCGCCAGTCGGGCGTCGCGGCGACCTGGAAGGTGTGCGTCCCGGTCCGCGCGACGAGGACGCCGAGCCCGGCGACGGAGACGATCCCCACGAGGATCGCGAGCTGCCTGCGCCCCATCACGTCCACGGCATCGGCAATTCGCCGCCGGAGGGCCAACCCCTGGAAGGGTGAGGTGCGCGCAGCTGTGGCCGGTGAGGTCGGTCGCATCGTCGACAAGGCCACTCGAATGCCCGCATCGGCGACCGGTGCAACACGCTAGCAGCGCCTGGTGAGAATTGCCTAAGTGGCAGCGATGGACGAGCTCAGGGAGCGGCGGGCCTTCGAGTGCCGGCTCACGCCCGAGCGCGCGCTCGGCTCGCTCGACGAGGCCGAGGCGTTCCTGGTCGACCGCGGCCTGCTCACGCGGACGACGGACTCGGCGCTCCCGAGCCTGTTCGAGGCCTGCCACGAGGAGCCGTACGCCCCGGGCTCACCCGGGTTCGGGCAGTGGCCGCGGACGAAGTTCCCCTGGTTCGGGGAGCTCGGCGCGCGCGGCTACCTGACGCTCGCCGTGCACGGCGGCAAGAGCCTGCTCGTCGCCGACGACGTGGCGCGGCTGCTCGACCCGCTCTGCCGTGCCGAGCTCGAGCGGCGCGCGGGCGACCCGCTGCTCCGCCACCTCGCGGCCGCCGGGCCGTCCGAGCTCCAGGACCTGCAGCTCGAGCTCGCCCTCGAGCCGAGGCAGCTGCGCCGGCTGCGGACCCCGCTCGAGCGCTGCGGCGCGGTCGTCGCCCGGAGCGTCGTCTACGAGGAGCCGCACCGGCACACGAGCGTGCTCGCCCGCTGGGACCAGCTCGTGCCGGAGCGCCCCGGCGGCGGGCTCGCGGAGCTGCTCGTCGCAGGCGTGCGGGCGGCGGTGCTCGCACCGGAGCCGGAGCTCCAGCGCTGGTTCCCGTGGCGCGAGGACGGCCTCGTCGAGCGGCTCGTCGCCGAGGGCTCGATCGTGCGCCCGGCGCCGGGCTGGGTCGCGGCGGGCTAGAGCGGGAACGCGCGCCGGTGCAGCGCCGGCAGCACCTGCGCGGTGACCCAGACCGGCGTCGTCACGAAGCGCTTCGAGTAGCGGTAGCTCCCGTCCGGCCGCCGCAGACTGCGGAGGTAGGCGAGCGCGCCCTGCGGCAGCGGCCTGCGTGCGGCGACGAACGCCTGGATCGCCCACGCCGTCGATTGGGCGTCGGAGCCGCGCCCGGGTGTGAGCTCGAAGCCGCCGTCGGCGGTGCGCAGGCGGAGCAGGTACGCGAGCCCACGCCGGATCGGGCTGCCGCCGACACCCGACGCGCGCAGGGCCTGGATCGCGGCCGCCGTGTCGTTCGAGTCGGGCTGGCCGCGCAGGTACCACGCCCAGCCGCCGTTGCGGGCCTGCTGGCGCAGCAGGAACCTGAGGGACGCCCGCGGAGCGCGCACGCGCGACTGGCGCAGCGCGAGGATCCC
>DATIER010000192.1:0-8682 GCA_035455605.1 Gaiellaceae bacterium | reverse complement strand
CCAGATCCCGGTCGCGCATTCGGCCTGCGACTGGACGATCGGCCACAGGCGGCGCGGGAGACGCTCGCTGTGCCGCGTGTGGAGCAGGATCGAGTCGAGCACGGCGCCGAAGACGTCGTTCTGGCGCTGGTCGAAGGCGCCGTTGCCGATCCGCACCGGCTTGGCGCCGACGTAGCCGGTGAGGTGGTCGAGCGTCGACTCCGACAGGTCCCGGCGGCCGTCGATCCCGTACATGATCTGGAGCGACCCGTCCTCGGTCGGCTCGAGGTCGGCGACGAACTGCATGAACTCGTCGGCCTCCCAGGTCAGGTTGAGGAAGTGGAGCGCCTGCAGGGTGAAGGTGGTGTCCCGGATCCACGTGTAGCGGTAATCCCAGTTGCGCTCGCCGCCCGGCGTCTCCGGCAGCGACGTCGTGAGCGCGGCCACGGTGGCCCCCGTCGGCATGTACGTCAGCCCCTTGATCGTCAGCGCCGAGCGCTGCACGGGGTCGCGGAGCCGGTGGTCGGGGATCCGGGAGCGATCGAGCCAGTCGCGCCAGAAGCGGATCGTCGACTGCATCCGCGTCTCCGCCTCGTCGTACTCCTGCGGCGCCGCGAGGCCTTCCGCCCAGGAGAGCGCGCAGTAGGCACGCTCGCCGACCTGGAGAACATGCCGGCCGCGGACGCGGTCGCCCTCGATTCCGAGCGCGAGGTCCGACTGCAGGCGGAAGGTGACGTCGCCCGCGCTCGCGTCGGCGACGTGGCGGTCGCCGTCGGGGGTCGTCCACGTCGCCGGCGTCCGGCCGTAGTCGAAGACAGGCTCGCAGACGAGCTCGACCTCGACGCTCCCGTCGACGCACTCGACCGTCCGCACGAGCATGTGATCCGCGTCGTCGTCGGCCGGCGGGCGCGTGTGCGGCGTGATCGCGTCCTCGTGGTCCCACGGCCCCATCGTCAGCGCGTCGCGGATCACCACCCAGCCGCCCGGCGTCTTCCACGTCGTCTCGAGCACGTTCGTGCCGGGCACGTACGCGACGTCGGTCGGATGCGAGATCCCGAACGGGCCGAACCGGAAGAAGCCGGCCTCGCGGTCGAGCAGGCTGCCGAACACGCTCGGCGAGTCGAAGCTCGGGATGCACAGCCAGTCGATCGCGCCGTCCGGCGCGACGAGCGCTCCCGTGTGGCAGTTCGAGAGGAACGCGTAGTCGGCGATCGGCGGGAACGGCGAGGGTGCGGCGGCGCTCTGCGGCCGGCGCTCGACGTCGTCCTGCGGGGTCACGGCGGTCATCGTGCGGCTCTCCTTCCTTCGCGGCTAGCTGATCCAGGGCTCGTGCCAGCGGCCGTGGCCGGCGACGAGGGCGTCGGCCTCGGCCGGGCCCCACGACCCGGGCGCGTAGCTGTGGACGGGCGGCGGCGAGTCGATCAGCGGCTGCATGATCCGCCACTGCTCCTCGACGCCGTCCTGGCGCGTGAAGCGGGTGCTGTCGCCGACCATCGCGGCGTGCAGCAGCACCTCGTACGGCGTCGGCCCTTCGCCGCCCTCGGCATCGAACTCCATGTCGAGCGTGATCGCGGAGGCGCCGGCGACGTCGGCCCGGTGCGCGTCGACGATCAGGCGGATGCCGGTCGTCGGGTCGAGCCGGACGATCAGCTGGTTCGGCTCCGGCCGCCGCGACCGCACGTGGAAGCCGAGCTTCGGCGGGTGCTTGAACACGAGCCGGAGCTCGGTCTCGGTCGCGCCGAGCTTCTTGCCCGTGCGGACGAAGAACGGCACGCCGGCCCAGCGCCAGTTCTCGATGTCGAGCCGCAGGGCGGCGAAGGTCTCGGTGGTCGAGTCGGGCGCGACGCCGTCGATCTTCCGGTAGCCCTCGTACTGCCCGCGCACGTAGTGCGCCGGGTCGGCCGTCTCGACCGCCCGGAAGAGGTCCGCCTCGGCGTCCTTGATCGCGCCGGCGTCGCGCCGGGACGGAATCTCCATCGCGGCCGCGGCGACCACCTGCAGCAGGTGGTTGACGACCACGTCGCGCAGCGCGCCGACCGGATCGTAGAAGTGGCCGCGGTCCTCGACGCCGAAGTCCTCGAACATCGTGATCTGCACCGACTCGAGGTGGGAGCGTCCCCAGAGCGGCTCGAGCATCGCGTTCGCGAAGCGCAGATAGAGGATCTCCTCGAGGCCCATCTTCCCGAGGTAGTGGTCGATCCGGTAGAGCTGGGACTCGTCGAGGTACTGGTGCAGCTCGGCCGCGAGCTCCCGGGCCGACTGGAGGTCGTGGCCGAACGGCTTCTCGACGACGACGCGCGCGTTCTCGATCAGCCCCGCGTCGTGCAGCCCCTGGACGACGCGTCCGAACAGGAACGGCGGGATCTCCAGGTAGAAGACCGGCTGCTGCGCTCCCTCGATCGCCTTCGCAACGCGCTCGTAGGTGTCGGCCTCGCCGAAGTCGCCGTCGACGTAGGAGAACCGCTTGACGAGCCGGTCGAAGATGGTGGCATCGAGCTCCTCGCCGGTCCCCTCGATCGACGTCTTCGCGCGCTCGCGCAGCTGGTCGAGCGACCAGTCGTCGACGGCGACGCCGACGATCGGGCAGTCGAGCAGCCCGCGGCGCTCGAGCCGGTACAGCGAGCGGAACGTCATCACCTTCGCCAGGTCGCCTGTGATGCCGAAGACGACGAGAACGTCGGCAGGCCGCGGCTCGCCCTCTCGCGCGGCGGCGCGCTGCGCGGCCTCGGGTGCGGCGGTTGTCATGGCTCTCCCTTCTGCTAGGTCTCGACCCGGATCCGGCCGGTGCGCTGGTGCGTCATGGCGGCGCCCGCCCAGTCGACGACGGCCTTCGCCCGGTCCTCGTTCGTCGGCAGGAGGGCCAGGTGCACGGTCCCCCACGCGAGCTGCGCCTTCGCTCCCTTCATCGTGCGACCCCCGAGCATCTGGACGACGGCGGAGCCACGGCCGATCATCGCCATCGTCCCCTTGTCCTTGTACGTGAACGCCTCGCCTTCCTTGCCCGCCACGAGCCGTTTGATCGTCTCGCCCGCGTGCTCGCCGGACTGCAGCGCGACCGAGCCGAGCTGCGGCAGCACCTGCTGCGTCTTGGCGTCCGTGATCGCCGCGATGTCGCCGATCGCGAACACCTCGCGATGCGACGGAAGCCGCAACTGGCCGTCGACTCCGAGCCGGTTGCCGCGCTCGAGCTCGACGCCCAGCGACTGCACCAGCTCGTTCCCCTGGAGGCCCGCGCCCCAGACGAGCGTGTGCGCCGGAATCTCGTCGCCCGACTTCAACGTCACGCGTTCCGGCGTCACTGACGCCACCACCTCGCCCGTGCGCACCTCCACGCCGCGCTTCGTCAGCGCCTCGACGGCGTACTCGCGCAGGTTCGGCTTGAACATCGCGAAGATCTCCGGCGAGGCCTCGACCAGGATCACCCGCGCGGTGCCGCGCGCGATGTCGGGGTAGTCCTTCGTGAAGACGCCGTTGTAGAGCTCGGCCAGCGCCCCCGCCGTCTCGACGCCGGTCGGTCCGCCGCCGACCACGACGACGTTCAACGCACCGTGCTCGACCAGCGACGGGTCGCGGTCGGCCGCTTCCCACCGCTCGAGCACGTGGGCCTTGAGCCGCACCGCGTCGGGCAGCGTGTAGAGCGGAAAGCCGTGCTCTGCCGCGCCCTCGACGCCGAAGAAGTTGACCTCGGCTCCGAGCGCGAGGAGAAGGTAGTCGTACGACTGCGCCGCGCTGTCCTCGAAGCGCGCCTCACGGGCGTCGAGGTCGACCGAGACCACGCTGTCGTTGTGCACCCGGATGTTGTCCTGCTTGTGGACGAGGTCGCGAATGGCGTGGCCGACCGCCGACTCCTCCAGCAGGCCGGTCGCCAACTGGTAGAGCAAGGGCTGGAAGGTGTGGTAGTCGTGCCGGTCGACGAGGACGACGTCGACAGGGGCCTTGGCGAGCTTGCGGGCGGCGCCGATACCTGCGAAACCACCGCCCAGGACGAGCACGCGAGGACGGCTGCTGCTCCCGGGGTGAGAGGGACTCACCCGCGCCAACCTAGACAGGCGCTCGCGGCGCGGAGTCACCCGATGGGGGTGAAGCTCGTCAGCTCACGCGGTGCGGAGCTCGACCCACAGCGGCCGGTGATCCGAGACGTGGTACCGCACGTAGCTCAGGAACTGCGCCCTCGACCGCGCCGTCCAGAGGTCCTGGAAGAGCGCGCCGTCGAAGTCGAACACGTTGCAGGCACCGGTGAAGCGATCGGCCGTGGGCCCCGGAAAGAACGCGATCTGGTCGAACTGGTTGTCGCTCGCGATCGCCGAGGCGATCTGCGAGCTGTGCGGCGGCGTCTGCAGCCCGAGCGAGACGAGCGCGTCGAAGATCCGGTCGCCGGGCGCCGCGCGCGGCAGGTTGAAGTCGCCGAGCGGCACCACCTCGGACACGTACGAGTTCGCGTCGCGATGCGTCCGGTCGGCCCACCAGGCGACTGCGAACGTCTCGAGCGTCCGCCGGTCGAGGTCGGCAGCGGCCTCCGAGCCGTAGAAGAGGTGGACGTTAAGCAGCCCGAAGCGGAAGGCGCCCGACTCGAAGCTCGCCAGATACGGCCCGCGGTCGAAGCCCGTGAAGGGCGCCGTCGTGCCGGTGGTGGCGATCTTCGGCAGCTGGCTCGGCGGGATCGCGACGCGGCCGACCTCCTTCAACCGCTTCACCTTGCGCGTGTCGAACAGGAACGCCTGCCGCTCGCGGTTGCCCGAGGCGTCCGAGAAGAGCACGTCGTAGCGAGCCGGCAGCCGGTCGTGGATCGCCTCGATCCCCCGCAGGTCGTCGTTCACCTCCTGCACGGCCACGAGGTCGAACCAGCCGACCACCTCCGCGATCAGCGCGTAGTCGGAGTCGAGCCGGTCCTGGACGCCGAGGTTCGCGACGTTCCAGGTCGCGACCAGCAGCCGGTCCTTCGCCTTCGCCGGGATCTGCCGCCCCGGCCTGTCCCGCCGGTAGGCGCGGAGCGCCGCGCGCTCGCTCTCGAGGTCGTAGGAGTAGTCGAAGCGCGGCTTCGGAAACGGCGGCACGCGCCTCTTCTACACCCGCGGCGCCGCGACGGCTAGTGGGCGATCTCGGTGCGGTGGAGGTAGTCCTCGACCGCGAGCAGGAAGCTCTCGTCGTGGGCGAGCTCGGCGAGCCGGCCCTTCGTCGTGTCGTCCAGGTCGTCGTCGTGCGCGAGCTCGAACAGGAACGGCCCGAGCTTGCCCGCCTGCGAGAGCGCGGACATGCGCAGGACGAGGTCGCGCGTCACGTCGTCCTGCTTGATCGCCTCGAACGACTCGAGGTTCGCGTGCGGAGCGTGCAGCATGCCAATGGGTCAACGACCCGCCTGCCGCTTTGGGTACGGCCTAGGCTGCGGCGCGCTCGAGCGCCTCGGCGAGCTCGGCGAGCTCGGTCTCGTCCGTGAACGCGATCTCGAGCTTCCCGGAGACGATGCGCGCCGGAAATCCGGTTAAACGCTCCGCCGCCCTGCGAACGCGGTCGGCGAGCGCCGGATCCACCGTCGCGACCTTGCGCGGCTTCGTCCTCGCGCCCGCCCAGCGCGCCGCACGCTCGGCGGCGCGCACCGACATCCCGCGCCGCACGATCTGCCGCGCCAGCGTTCGGCGCCCATCGTTGTCCGGCACCGCGAGCACGGCCCGCGCATGGCCCTCGCTCAGCTCGCCGCGCTCGACGAGCCCGAGCACGTCGTCGGACAGCTCGAGCAGGCGGAGCCGGTTGGAGACGGTCGGCTTCGCCTTGCCGACACGCTCGGCGATCTCGCCCAGCGAGAGCTCGAACTCGTCCAGCAGCAGCGCGTAGGCCCGCGCCTCCTCGACCGAAGAGAGCTCCTCGCGCGCCACGTTCTCGACGAGGCCGAGCAAGAGCGTGTCGCGGTCGTCTGCCGCGCGCACGAGCGCGGGAACGGTCGGCATTCCGGCCTCCCGCGCCGCGCGCCAGCGGCGCTCGCCGGCGATCAGCTCGAACCCGCCGGCGGCGCGCGGCCGGACGACGACCGGCTGGACGAGCCCCTGCGTCCGGATCGAGTCCGCGAGCGCCGAGGTCGCCTCGTGGTCGAACCGCTTCCGCGGCTGGCGCGGGTTCGGGTGGATCGTCTCGACCGGCAGATGCGCGAGCTCCGGCTCGCCGGGCCCGCCGACGAGCAGCTCCAGGCCGCGGCCGAGGCCACGTCGTTTGTCAGGTGCGGCCGACAAGCTCCATCGCCACCTTCCAGTAGGCGTCGGCGCCGGCCGACGTGCGGTCGTAGGCGGTCACGGGCAGACCGTGGCTCGGCGCCTCGGCCACGCGCACCGAGCGCGGCACCGACGCGCGGAAGACGAGGTCGCCGAAGTGCCGGCGCACCTCGTCGCTCACGTCCGCCGCCAGCCGAGTCCGGCGGTCGACCATCGTCAGGATCACGCCGCCGAGCGCGAGCCGCGGGTTCAGCCGCGAGCGCACGAGCTCGACCGACCCGACCAGCTGCGCGAGCCCCTCGAGCGCGTAGTACTCGGCCTGCACCGGCACGAGCACGCGGTCGGCGGCGGCCAGCGCGTTGACGGTCAGCGGTCCGAGGGACGGCGGGCAGTCGACGAACACGAACGCGTACTCGTCCCTCGCGCGCGCGAGCGCGTCGGCGAGGTAGCGCTCGCCGTCGCCGCGGCGCGAGAGCTCGATGGCCGTCCCCGCGAGCTCCGCCTTGGCCGGCACGAGGTCGAGCCGAGCGAACCGCGTCGGCTTCGCGAGCCTCGGCAGCGGGATCCCGTCGAGCAGGTCGAGCGAGGAGGTGCCGTTCGCCCGCTCCCCGAGCCCCGACGTCGCGTTCGCCTGCGGGTCGAGGTCGACGACCAGCGTCCGCTCGCCGGCCTCCGCGAGGCAAGCCGCGAGGTTGATCGCGGTCGTCGTCTTGCCGACGCCGCCCTTCTGGTTGGCAAGCGCGTAGATCCGGCCGGGCACACGGCCACGCTAGCTACGCGAGCGGACGTTTTCGGGCCACGCCCGCGCGCCGCGGAAACCCCGGCGGCGTCGAGCCGACCTTGCGCAGCACGAGCAGGCCCGGCGGCCCCTCCTCGGGCTGGGCGGCGAGTCGCCCCGCCACGAGCGCGACGCGGTCTGCCTGCGCCGTCTCGCCGACGAACAGGATCGCGGCGCCGCCCGGCGCGACGAGGGGAAGGCACCACTCGGCGGCCACCGGCGGCGGCGCGAGCGCCTTCGCAACCGCCACCCCGTACGCGTCGACCGGCTGTTCCTCGGCCCGGCCGCAGACGACGCGCAGGTTCGGCAGCTCGCGCGTCCAGCGCTCGAGGAAGTCGCACTTGCGGCGGATCGCCTCCAGCAGCGTCACCTCGCGCTCCGGCAGCGCGTGCGCGAGCGGGATCCCGGGCGCGCCGCCGCCGGAGCCCACGTCGACGATCGGCCCGTCGAATCGCGTGACGATCTCGACCGCGCGCAGGCTGTCCTCGAGCAGCATGCGCCGCGCCTCGTCGCCGGAGAGCGCGGTCAGCCCGGGTGTCGCGACGACGGCCTCGAGCCAGCGCTCGATCACACGGGGTCGATCACGACGAAGCGGTTGGGCTCGGTGCCCTCGCTGCGCGTGACGACGCCCGGCACGTCCTTCAGGTGCACGTGGACGACCTTGCGCTCGACCGCCGTCATCGGCTCGAGCTCGACCGAGCGGCCCGACGAGACGGCGCGTTCCGCGCTGCGCGTGGCGAGCGCCGAGAGCGTCGCCTCGCGCCTCGCGCGGTAGCCGGCCGCGTCGACCACGACCGCCTTGCGCTCGTCGCCGCGGTTGCGCCAGACGATCGCGTTCGTGAGGTACTGGACGGCGTCGATCGTCTGGCCGTGCTTGCCGATCAGCAGGCCGAGCTCGCGACCGACGAAGGTGGCCGTGACCATCTCCTCGTCCTCGGCGATCTCGATCCGGGCGCTCGCGCCGATGGCCGCGAGGATGTGCTCGAGCACATCGCGCACCTCGCCCGCGACCTCGCTCTCCTCGACCCGCTCCACCCCGTCCGGCGCCGCGGACGCCTCCACCGACGCGATCACCCGCGCCGGCGCGTAGCCCACGCCGAGCAGGCCGCGCTCGCCCTCCGAGACGACCTGGAAGCGCACGGACGCCTTGTCGATCCCGGGGCGCAGCCGCTCGAGCTCCCGCAGCGCCGCCCACTTCGCCTCGCCGACCGTCTCGCCGGTCGCCTCGACCTGCACGCTCTCGGTCTCCGTCACCGTCTCGCCTTCTTCTTCTTGCGCTTCACCCGCCGCGGCTGGCTCGGCTGCGCATCTGCCGGCGCGGGCGCGGCGTCGCGCTCGGGCGCAGCCTCGGCAGCCGCGGGCGCGATCACCTCTTTCGGCGGCGTGCGCGACGAGCGGCGCTGCGGAGCTGCCGGGCTCGGCATCAGCCGGCGTGTGATCAGCCCCTGGCCGACCGTCCACAGGTTCGTCGTCATCCAGTAGAGGACGAGGCCGGTGGGGAAGCGCGAGACGACCGTGAGGAAGACGAGCGGGAGCACCATCATGATCGTCCGCTGCGTCTTGTCCATGGTCGTGCCCATGAAGTACGTGGACGCCATCTGCGAGCCGGCGTAGATCGCGAGCAGCACCCAGCCCGACCAGTGCGAGCTCGCCTTCGCGGTGATGTTCGGGACGACGTGCAGCCAGGAGCCGCTGATGTGGCCCTGCGTCGACGCCTTGGAGTAG
>DATIER010000191.1:0-8870 GCA_035455605.1 Gaiellaceae bacterium | reverse complement strand
CCTGCTCGACGCGCGCACCGTGCGCGTCGGCGAGCACGAGCTCGCGGCCGAGCGGATCCTGATCGCGACCGGCTCGCGAACGGCGGTGCCGCCGGTCGAGGGCATCGAGGACGTCGGCTGGATCGACCACGTCTCGGCGCTCGACCTCGACGAGCTGCCACGCTCGCTGCTCGTGGTCGGTGCCGGAGCGGTCGGGCTCGAGTTCGGGCAGGCGTTCTCGCGCTTCGGATCGAAGGTGACGATCGTCGACGCCGCCGACCGGATCGCGCCGCTGGCCGACGTGGAGGCCGCGGCCACGCTGGCGAAGGCGCTGGACGACGAAGGCATCGGGCTCGCGCCGGGCGTCTTCGTGCAGCGCGTCCGCCGCGAGGGCGACGAGGTCGTCGCGACGGTCGCGCCACGCGACGGGTCGGCGGTCTACGAGCTGAGGGCGCAGACGGTGCTGCTCGCGTCAGGCCGTGTCCCGAACCTCGAGGGCCTGAACGCGGACGAGCTCGGCCTCGAGACGACGCGTGCCGGGATCGCGGTCGACGAGCGCCTGCGCACCTCCGTCCCCGGAATCTGGGCCGCCGGCGACGTCACCGCCGTGGCGCAGTTCACGCCCGTCGCGCAGTACCAGGCGCGGGTCGCCGTCGCGGACATGTTCGGCGAGGACGCGGCCGGGGCCGACTACTCGGTGCTGCCGACGTCGATCTTCACCGACCCCGAGCTCGGCAGCGTCGGCCTCACCGAGGAACAGGCGCGCGAGCAGGGGCACGACGTCGAGGTCGTGCGCAACGAGCACGTGCGCCGCTTCTCCTACGTCGACCTGCGCCACGGCCTGTTCAAGGTCGTCTTCGACCGCGGGACGCGGCGGGTGCTCGGCCTCCACGTCGTCTCTCGCAGCGGCGGCGAGATCGTCCAGGGCCTCTCGCTCGGGCTGCGGCTCGGCGCGACGGTCGAGGACCTCGCGGCGATGCACCACGTCTTCCCCACCTTCGGCGAGGGCGTCAAGGCGGCCGCCGAGCGGGCGGTGCCGGCCACGGCGGCGCTGATGGACGCGGCCTTCCTCGACGACTGAGCGCCCGGAATGAAGAAGGAGGCCGGGGCAGGCTTCCGGCCTCCTTCTCTCGATCCCGGCGCGCCGTGCTGGCGAACGGCGCGGCCGGGAACCAGGCCCCAGGGGGTGGGGCCAACCGGACGGTCAGCTAGGGGAGAATGGCTGCCGTCCCAACTTGACTGTCACCGTGCGTCGCGTGTCTCCTCGATAGACGTCGAGCTTCACCTGGTCGCCGGGCTTCATCCCGCCGATCGCGTCGTGGAGCTGGTTGAGCGAGTCGAGCGGGTTGCCGTCGAGGGCCGCGATCAGGTCGCCGCCGAGCGGGTAGGTCTCTCCCGCCAGCGTCGCGTTCTGGGAGCCGGCCTCGAGCCCGGCCCGCGCGGCCGCGCTGCCCGGCTGCACGCCCGCGACGAGCAGGCCGTGCGCAACCGGGAACTTGAACAGCTTCGCCGCGCTGGCCGTCACGGGCTGCGCCGTGATCCCGAGGTAGGCGTGCTCCACGCGGCCGTTCGTGATCAGCTCCGCGGCGACGGTGCGGACGGTGTTGATCGGGACCGCGAAGCCGATCCCGATGTTCCCGTCCGCCCCGCTCCCGCCCGTCGAGATCTGGGAGTTGACTCCGATCACGTCGCCCCGCGCGTTCAGCAGCGGGCCGCCGGAGTTGCCCCGGTTGAGGGCGGCATCGGTCTGGATCACGTGGTCGATCGAGTAGCTGTTGGGCGACTGGATCACGCGCTGCAGGGCGCTCACGATCCCGGCCGTGACCGTGCGGTCGTAGCCGAGCGGGTTGCCGATCGCAACCACCGAGTCGCCGACGCGCAGCGCGTCGGAGTTTCCGAGCGTCAGCGGCGTCAGCGCCCGCGCGTGGGCGTCGACCTGCAGGACGGCGATGTCCGTCGAGGGATCGACCCCGACGACCTTCGCCTTCATGCTCTCGTTATCCGAGAAGCTGACGTCCACGGAGCGCGCGCCCGCGACCACGTGGTAGTTCGTGACGATGTGGCCCGCCTTGTCGATCACGAAGCCGGAGCCGAGCGACTGCTGCTGCTCCTGCGTCGGGAACGGGAAGCCGAACAGGTCGCTGCTCTGGCCGTTCACGATCTGGGTCGCGGTGATCTGCACCACGCCCGGTGCAGCACGGCGGTAGATGTCGTTCACCGTCAGCAGGCTCGTCTTGCTGACCGGCACCTCGCCGGCGGCCGGCGTCGCCTGCACCTCGCGCACCGTCGTCGTGCCGCGGTCGAACCCGCCGAACAACGCGGCTCCGCCGAGCGAGAACGCCGCGCCGAGAGCTCCTGCCGCGAGCAGCGCCGCGCTGTTGACGACACGCGTGCCTCCTGCCACGCGTCGCGTTATATCGGGGCCGTGTTCAACCCCTGTTGCGCGAGGTTAAGCCTGCGTTAAGCCAACAGGTGGAGCGGGCTCGTGACCGTGCATTCCGCCAGCCGGAATCGCCGATTCGGTACCCCCTGCAACTGACGACCGGTGCGAGGTAAGACACGCTGCTCCTCACCTCGCACCGGTGGAACCTCAGGGATCGATCCGCCAGACCGCGCCGTCGCCCGCCGAGGCCCCGTTGACGGAGACGTACATCGCTCCGTCGGCGCCGAGGACGAGGCCGGTCGCCCGGGGCAGGTTGCCGGCGACCGGCGTCGACGTCCCACCGCCACCCGGCGGCACCCGCCAGATAGCTCCAGGGCCCGCGAACGGCGGCAGGCCCGGCGAGCCGTGCTGGAGCACGTACAGCGACCCGTCTGCTCCGAACGCGAGGTCGGTCAGCGCGCTCAGGTTCCAGGCGTAGAGCGCCGGAGCCTGGCCGGGAACGACCCGATAGACGGACGCCGTCCCTGCAATGAACGGAAACCCGGTCAGCGTCGAGACGTAGTACGCGCCATCAGGGCCGACGACGACGTCGGTCGGTACGGCATCACGTAGCCCGGCCGGGCCCGGCACGGGCGCCTTCGGGAACGTTGCGACCGTCGTCACGCTCCCATTCGCGGCCACGTCGAGCAGCGAGTTGCCGCCCGCGTCCGTCACGAGACGCTGGCCGGGTAACGCGAGCAGCCCATAGGGGTTGCTGTCGATCAGCCCGCCGTCTGGATTCGTGCTCGCCTCGTAGCTCGCGATGTCCGCAATCGTCTTCGTGTTGCCCGACGCCGACACCTGCAACAAATAGCCGAACCCGAGGCTGTCGAGCAGCGCTCCCGTTGGCGTGGCCTTGTTGCAGCTGCACCCGACGGTGACGAACATCCCGCCCCGTCCCTGGAACGAGACGTGCTGCGGGCCAGCCGCTGTATCGCCTGCAGGCTGGAAGGCGAGCGACGGCAGCCCGGCGACCACTCGCTCCTGCACGCCGCGCCACAGTCGCGTGACGGCCCCGGTTGCTCCGTAGCAGCGCGCGGCGGGTGGCGGCGCGTCCGGAGCCGGTACGCAGACCCCGGCGCCGCCGCGCCCTGCCTCGGCGACATAGAGCCCGCCCTCCGGGCCCCAAGCGAGCCCGCGCGGGTTGTCGAGCCCCGTCATCACCGGCTGTGGAGACGCCGCGGCGAGGCCGAGCGCCGGAAGTGCGAACGCCGCGGTGATCACCGCGATGCACAGCAACATCCTCATTTGTGGCTCCCTTCTCCCCCGACAGCCGCCGCAAATTACGCCAGCGCGGCCGGCCGCAGTGAACCGCCGAGCCTAAGGGTGACGCCCGTCGAATGCAAGGAAGCGCGCGCGGCGGCATCCACTGCTGTCCGTTGGGGTCGAGTTCAACTGCAGCCGACGAACGCGTCGAGGATGTGCCGGAAGGTACCCATCGGTACCCGTCGCCCACCTGGGACACGCTTGAGGCGCACTCCTGCGGGCCTCGCGCCTCGGCTCGGCGATGCCGCTCGGGTCACGAAGCGCTCAGATCCGCTCAGCCGGTGGTTAAGCCTCCATTAAGCGTCCCCGTAACCGATTCGAGCGCTACGGCGTTCCATCCACGACAACGACCGACAAGAAGGGGGCTCCTCTCCGTGTCGATTCTGTGGATCATCCTGATCATCGTGCTCGTGCTGCTGCTGCTGGGCTTCTTCTCCCGCGGCCGCTGGTAGGTCTCTCCTGACGCACGACTAGGCCGCCCGGCACTTGCCGGGCGGCCGCTCGATCGCGATCCTGGTGAGGTGGATCGCGACCACGCTCTCGACGTGCTCGTCCGGGCCGACGGGACGGCCGAGCTGCCGCGCCTCGGCGGCATGGCCCGCGCCGATGGCGTCGTGATCGCGAGCCCGAGCTTCTGGGCCTTCGCCTCGCGCGACGGCACCGTTCGCGAGGGGACGATGCCGACGCCCCCCGAGGCGCTCAGGCACATCCCGCTCGTGCGCGGCCTGATCCGGCTCTTCTCCGCGCTGGCGCCGCTCTTCCGCGGCGCCGGGGTGGCGAGCCGCCGCGAGCGGCTGCTGCTCCTGGTCGCCGTGCTCGCGCCGCTCTCGCTGATCGTGCTGCCGCAGTCGGCCTCGCTGCCGCTCGGCGTCCTGACCGCGGTCGTGCTGCTCGCGTGGATGCTCCGTGGGCGGACCCTCTTCCTGCACGGCGCCGAGCACCGCGCGATCGCGGCCGCCGAGGAGCACCGCCTCGTCGCGACCTGGGACGCCCTCGCCAGGCCCTCGCGGTTCGCCCCACGCTGCGGCACGAACTTCGCCGCGCTCGTGATCCCGGTCTCGCTGGGCTTCGACCGGCTCTGGCCGGTCGCGCCGGCGCTCTACACGCCGTTCGCCGTCTCGCTCCTGTCGCTCGCGCTGACGATGGAGCTGTGGCAGATCGTCCAGACCTCGCGCTCCCGGGTCGCGCGGGTCTTCCTCCTCCCGGGGCTCGCGCTCCAGCGCGTGACGACGCGCGAGCCCTCGGACGAGGAGACGCGGCTGGCGCTCACGGCGGTGGCGTCGGTCCTCGAGCGCGAGCTGCGCCAGGGATAAAGGACTCGGCGGCCCGGCGCCGATAAGAGACGGGATGCCGCCCGTCTACCGTGGCCCGTTCGGCAAGCCGCAGGCCGAGCGCCTCCTGTGGCGCGCGGGCTTCGGGCCGCGTCCGGGCGAGGCCGAGCGACTCGCGAAGCTCGGGCTCGAGGGCGCCGTGCACTCGCTGCTGCGCCCCGGCCGCGACCGGCTGAAGGGGCCGCGACCGCACGACGACCGGGGCCACAAGCTCTCGCCCTACGACCGCTGGGGCCACGACCAGCTCTGGTGGCTCGACCGGATGGTGCGGACGACGAAGCCGCTGCACGAGCGGATGACGCTCGTCTGGCACGACTGGTTCGCGACCTCGCGCGCAGGCGTCGACTCGGCGAAGCTGATGCTGCGCCAGAACCAGCTCTTCCGCCGCGTCGGGCTCGACTCGTTTCCGGCCCTGCTGATGGAGGTCACGCGCGACCCCGCGATGCTGCTCTGGCTCTCGGGCGTCGACAACGAGAAGGGCTCGCCGAACGAGAACTACGCGCGCGAGCTGATGGAGCTCTTCACGCTCGGCGCCGACCGGGGCGCCTACACCGAGCACGACGTGCGAGAGCAGGCGCGCGCGCTGACCGGCTTCCGCTATACGTGGAGCAACAACCTCGGCCCGACCAGGTTCCGCTTCGACAGGAACCGCCACGACACCGGGTACAAGAAGATCTTCGGCCGGCGCGGCCGCTACGACTGGCGCGACTCGTGCCGGCTCTGTGTCCACCACCGGCTGCACCCCTCGTTCTTCGTCACGAAGCTCTGGGGCTACTTCGTCCCCACGCCGCCCAAGGCGGGGACGAAGCGCGCGCTGGAGCACCTCTACGTCAAGAGCGGCTACGAGATCGCCCCGGTGGTCGCCGCGATCCTCCGCCACCCCGCGCTCTACACCGGGCCGCGGATGGTGAAGTCGCCCGCCGTCTACGTGGCCGGCTTGCTGCGCGGGCTCGGCCGCGGGATCGACACGGAGGCCTGGACCTGGCTGATGAGCCTCGCGGGCCAGCAGCTCTTCTACCCGCCGAACGTCGCGGGCTGGGACGACACGCGCTGGCTCGACACGGCGACCTTCCGCGCGCGCTGGGAGATCGCTGGCTACGCCCTCCGGCCGAAGCTCGTCAAGGACGGCGACAAGCACGTCCCGCACAAGGCGACCGAGCTCGTCTCCCGCGCCCACGCCGTCCTCGGCCGGCCGACGGTGACGGCCCAGACCGAGCACGTCCTCGAGCACTTCGCCAGGCGCTCGCTCGCCGACGCCGACCAGCACTGGAAGAAGGACGCCTACCCGCCCCTGATCGAGAACGCGCTCCGCCAGCTGCTCGCCTCCGCCCCCGACCTCCAGACCTCGTGACCGGACGCTCCTGCCACCACTGCGATGAGTTCTCCCGCCTGTCCCTCCTGCGCCGGAGCGCGGCCGAGGCCGGCAAGGGGCTGCCCGCGATCGAGCCGGGGATGCCGGCTCCCGCCGGAACCGGGCTCGACCGGCGCAGCTTCGTCGCAGGCGCCTTCGGCCTCGCGCTCTCCGTCTACGGGCTCGGCAAGCTGAAGCTGTTCGAGGACGGGATCGCGCGCGCCGCCTCGGGCCCGGCGCAGCCCGTGCTCGTCTCGGTCTTCCTCCCGGGCGGCGCCGACTCGCTCTCGGTGCTCTACCCGGCGCTCGACCCGAACTACAAGAAGCTGCGCCCGACGCTCGCGCTGCCCGAGAGCGCCGGCCCCGTCTTCGCCGAGGACACCCGCCTGCACTGGCATCCGAAGCTGCAGCCGTTCGCGACGCTCCACGGCGAGGGGAAGGTGTCGGTGATGCCGGCGATCGGCTACACGCACCCCGACCAGTCGCACTTCACCTCGCGCCACTTCTGGGAGGTCGGCGCGACCGACGCGCGGCTCTCGTCCGGCTGGATGGGCCGCTACCTCGACCGCCACGGGACGCACGACAACCCGCTGCAGGGGCTCTCGCTCGACTACCAGCTGCAGCCGTCGCTGGCCTCGCAGAAGGTGCCCGTCGCCTCCCTGGCCGCGCCGGACCAGTACACCTTCGGCGCGCCCGGTGTCTGGGGCCAGGTCGAGACGCGGATGCTCGAGACGCTCACGGCGCTCGGCGCCCACCGGTCCGACCCCTTCCTCGACCAGGCCGCCAAGGCGACGAAGCAGTCCGACCGGCTGCGCCGCCAGCTCGCGCCCTTCGCGAAGAACAGCGACAACGGCTTCGGCAGCCCCGTGCCGTACCCGGCGGTCGACAGCGACTTCCCGCGTCAGCTCTCCGGCCTCGCGGCGATGCTCGCGGCGGGCCTGCCGGTCCGCTGCGTCGCGATCACCGCGCCGGGCGAGTACGACACGCACTCCGACCAGCCGCAGGCGCTCGCCGACGGGCTCGACGTGACCTCGCGCACCCTGCTGGCGTTCCAGCGAGACCTCGAGGCGCGTGGGCTCGCCGACCGCGTGCTCACGCTCGTGTGGTCGGAGTTCGGCCGCCGCGGCGAGGAGAACGGCAGCGGCACCGACCACGGCGCGGCGGGCTCGGCCTTCCTGATCGGCAGCCGTGCGCGCGGGACGATGGTCGGCGAGTTCCCCGGCCTCGCGAGCGGCCTCGACGGGGACGGGAACCTCAGGCCGACCTCGGACTTCCGCGGCGTGTACTCGGCGCTGCTCGAGCAGTGGCTCGGCGCCGACGCGTCGGCCGTGATCCCCGGCGCGAAGTCGTTCTCGCGGCCGGCGCTGGTGCAGTGAGCAGAGCGCTCGCGGCCGTCGTGGTCGCGCTCGGCCTCGGCTGGCACGCGACCCCCGCGCGCGTCGGCGTGAGCGCGACGGAGTTCCACCTCACGCTCTCGCGAGCGTCGGTCAAGGCCGGCGTGGTCGAGATCGAGCTGCAGAACGACGGCCAGGACCCGCACGACCTGCGCATCCGCCGCGTCGGCGGGGCGCACACCTTCAGCGTCCCGCTCGTCGCGCCCGGCAAGCACCGGACGATCGCGCTCCGGATGCGCCCCGGCAGCTACAGGCTCTGGTGCTCGGTCGCCGACCACCGGGCGCTCGGGATGCAGGCCGTGCTCCGCGTGCGACGATAGGCGGATGCGCGAGCCCGTGACCGTCGCCTGCGCCCAGGTCGAGCCGGTGCTGTTCGACCGCGAGGCGACGATCTCGCGTCTGGAGAAGGTCGCTGCCGAGGCCGCCGGGAACGGCGCCAGGCTCGTGCTCTTCCCGGAGACGTTCGTCCCGGCGTATCCGACCAACCGCTGGGTGCGCTACCTCGCCGGCGGCGACGGCGACGCCAAGCACGTGTTCGCGCGCCTCGCGCGCGAGTCGCTCGAGCTGCCCTCCCCGGCCGCCGACCGGATCGCCGCCGCCGCGCGCGAGCACGGCCTCTGGCTGGCGGTCGGCGCGAACGAGCTCGACGGCGGCACGGTCTACAACGCGCTCCTCCTCTACGGGCCCGACGGCGAGCTGGCGCTGCGGCACCGCAAGCTCGTCCCGACCAACCACGAGCGCATGGTCTGGGGGCCGGGCGACGGCTCCGGCCTGGAGGCCGTCGAGACCGAGCTCGGGCGCGTCGGCGGGCTGATCTGCTGGGAGAACTTCATGCCGCTCGCCCGCTTCGCGCTCTACGAGACCGGCGTCGAGCTCTACCTCGCGCCGACCGCCGAGGACACGGAGATGTGGCACGACTCGATGCGGCACATCGCGCGCGAGGCGCGGGCGTTCGTGCTCTCGTGCTGCGTGTTCCAGCGCGCGTCGAGCTTCCCCGACGACGTCCCGCTCGCCGACGGCGACGAGCTCGTCGGCCGCGGCGGCTCGGCGATCCTCGCGCCGGACGGCAGCTACCTCGCCGGTCCGCTCTGGGACGAGGAGGGCATCCTCTACGCCGAGCTCGACCC
>DATIER010000190.1:0-11524 GCA_035455605.1 Gaiellaceae bacterium | reverse complement strand
GCGCAGCGCCAGCTCCAGGACCTTCTTCGCGCGCGGGGTGAAGGGGATCTGCCCGGTCGTCACCTCGTCGCCCTGGCCGACGATGCGGGCGACCTGCGCGCGCACCTCCTCGACCGTGATGTCGAGCGACTCGAGCACGCGAGCGGCAAGGCCTTCCTCCTCGCGGAGCAGGCCGAGCAGGATGTGCTCGGTGCCGATGTAGTTGTGCTTGAGCGCCCGCGCCTCGTCCTGGGCGAGGACGACGACCTGGCGGGCTCGTTCGGTGAAGCGTTCGAACACTCGCTTCTTCCTTCCCCCGCGGACCCCGCGGAATGGCTGAGGCGCCCATCGTAGCGAAGTGATCGGGGGATGGAGCATCCCCCAAGCAGGGTGGTTCGACCCCTGGGCCGCACCGCCTGCAAGGACGCCGGAGAGCCGGTCCCGGCGACCGACGAGCCGGCCGGAGGCGATCCCCCGGCCGGTGCGTCGGAACGTTCGTTCGGCGGCGGTCGGGCGGCGACCGCACTCCTGCTCGAACGGTGGATCGGCGGCACGGCGCAGCAGCTTGCGCGCAATCCCTCCGGCGAGCTACCGCGTTCGAGGGATAGGCTCGCCCGATGGCGCTGTTCGACGTCCGCGCGGTGCAGCAGCGGCTCGCGGCCGGCACGGGCGGCTACGAGATCGTCCACCGCTCGCCCGGGCTCGAGCTCGGGGTCTACGTGCTCGTTGCGCCGGAGCCCGACCGGCAGGCGCCGCACGAGGACGACGAGGTCTACGTCGTGCTCGAAGGGCGGGGCACGCTCGAGGTCGAGGACGCCCAGATCCCGGTCGAGGAGGGCAAGGCGGTCTTCGTCCCCGCGGGCGCGGAGCACCGCTTCACGGGCTATGAGGGGCTGAGCGTGCTCGTGATCTTCAGCCGGCCCGACTGAACGCTACGCGTCAGGCGCGTCGAAGTAGCGGCCGACCGCGCAGACCGTCATCAGCAGGATCTTGACGTCGAGCCAGAGCGACCAGTTCTCGATGTAGAAGTTGTCCCACTCGACGCGGTCGCTGAGCGAGGTCTTGCCGCGCAGGCCGTGCACCTGCGCCCAGCCCGTGATGCCGGACTTGACGCGGTGTCGGTCGCCGTAGCGGTAGACGTTGCGCTCGAAGAGGCGCGCGTAGTCGGGCCGCTCCGGGCGCGGGCCGACGAGGCTCATGTCGCCGCGGAGCACGTTCAGCAGCTGCGGGAGCTCGTCGAGCGACGTCCGGCGCAGGAAGGTGCCGAAACGGGTGCGACGGTCGTCGCCCTCGACGCCCCCCGGTGCCGTGTCGAGCGGGAGGTCGGGCAGCGACACCGGCTCGACCGGCGAGCGCATCGACCGGAACTTGAGCATCTCGAACTCGCGGCCGTCGAGCCCGAAGCGGCGCTGGCGGAAGAAGATCGGCCGCCCGACGGAGACGAACGTCCCGAGCGCCAGGAAGAGGAAGAAGGGCAGCACCAGCAGGAGCAGCGCCGCGGCCACGAGGCGGTCGACGGTGTACTTGACCGCGAACTGCCAGCCCTTCGGGTCGGCGCGATGCGTCGAGAGGAGCGGCAGCCCGCCGATGTGCTCGACCGTCAGCCGCCCGGTGACGCGCTCGAACAGGCGCGGCACGAGCGAGACGGAGACGCCGAGCTCCTCGCAGCGCTCGATCTCGCGCAGCAGCACCTCGCTGGGCGCCGTCGAGAACGTGATCACGACGTGCCGGACGCCGAACTGCTCGATCAGCCGCTCGAGGTCCCAGCTGGCGCCCAGCACGGGAAGCGGCAGGCTCGCCTCGTCCAGCGGCTCCTTGTCGACGAAGCCGACCGGCTGCAGCCCGAGCTCAGGGTGCTCGAGCAGGCGTCGGGCCGTCAGGGCGCCGACGCGCCCGGCGCCGACGACGAGCGTCGGCCGCGCCGTCTCGCGCTCGCGGCGAGCCCGCACGTGAGCCCAGTCGAGCGCGATGCGGCCGGCCGCGAGGTAGACCGCGGCAAACGCCAGTAGCCGGAGCGACTGCGGCGCCAGGTCGTCGACGTCCCCCGGAAGGACGATTCGCAGCGAGACCAGGGTCATCGACGCCAGCACGGTCGCGACGACCACGTTCCGGGCGCTGTCGAGCATCGAGAGGCGCAGGTGCCACGAATACATCCCGCGCGCGTGGAGGAAGACGACCGTCAGCCCGGCATAGACCAGCAGCCACGCGCCGGGCATGTCGACGACCCCGGCGCCGCCCGAGCCGAGCTGCGACATGAGCGCCGCTGCCAGCACGAGCGCCACGTCGAGCGCGAGCGCACCGCGGGCCCACGAGCCCGGCGCCGAACGTCTGAGCGCAAGCTCCCGCCCGCCCTCCGGCTCGAAGCTCTCCAGAGCCGGCAGGGGCTCGGCGTTGACCGACCGCATCGCCATTGGCCGCAGCTCTCGGTTGTCTGGCTAGTTCCGCGCCTTGCCGACCTTGCGCAGGACTGCCCCGGCCGCGAGCAGGATCGCTCCGCCGGCGGCGAGCAGCGTCAGGTCGAGGCCCGTGAAGGGCAGCCCTCCGTGCGTCTTCACCGCCTGCGCGCCGAGCGCCTGCTGCACCGCGCCCTGCACTCCGACGTGCGGATATCCCTGCAGCGCCGCGCTCTTCAGCGCCCGCTGCAGATCAGCCTTCGAGTACTGCTGATCGAGCCGACCGTTGTCGGCGTAGTCCCTGTAGATCTGCTGGGGAGTTGCCGCGAACGCAGCCGGAGCGACAGTGAACATGCCGACCGCGCAGGCGAGGACCCCCAGAACGAACACTCGACGCCACATGCTTTTTCTCCCTCCTCCACCTGGTCCCACGACCAGGAAGTACTTGCCGCATCAATGCCCGACCCGGGCAATTTCATTCCTCTTCCGCCCTGCCCAACGGGGCAATCACAACGTAGTTAGCTTTCTGAGGCTCCGCAAGCAGGTTGGCCAAATCGGATCACTCGGGTCGGAGCACATGCAGCCGTGGACGCGTTTTCGGGAACCTAGACGTGCGAGGAGCCAGCGCTCTTCCCGTCGTGGCGGTCGTCGCCGGCGCGTGCCTGCTCGCGTGGGCGGAGACGGGAAGCATCGATGCAGGCGACTGGTTGATCTACGCGGTCTTCGCCGCGCTCCTGCTCGCGGTGGTGGCCGCGACCTCGGCGCTGTCGCGCCCGCCGCGGGCGGCGCTTGCCGGGCTCGGCTGCCTCGTCGCCTACGCGGCGTGGCAGGCGGTCACGATCGCCTGGTCGGCGTTGCCGTCGCTCGCGCGCGACGACGCCCTGCTCACGCTGTTCTACGCGGTCGTGCTCGCGCTCGGCCTCTCGGTGCGCGGCCTGGCCGACCGCGGCGTCGTCGTGGGCGCGGTCGCCGCCGGCTGCGGAATCCTCGCCGTCGCGACCGGGGCCGCGCTGCGCTGGGGCGCCTCGCCCGAGAGCTACCTCCCCGATCGCCGCCTCGCCTTCCCGATCTCCTACACAAACGGCGCTGCGGCGATGTTCCTGATCGGCTTCTGGCCGGCGCTCGTGCTGGCGGCGCGGCGCAACGTCCCCCTGCTCGCGCGGAGCGGCGCGCTCGCGGCGGCGGCGGCCATGCTCGCGGGCTGGCTGCTGACGCAGAGCAAGGGCGGCGGCATCGCGCTCGCGTGCTCGTCCGTCGCGATGCTCGTCGTGTCGCGCGACCGGCTGCGGCTCGTCGTGCCGGGCGCGATCCTCGCCGTGCTCGTCGGCTCGCAGTTCGACGCCCTGACCGCCGCGTACACGAGCGGCGACGTCAACGGCTCGATCCGTCACGCGGGCCTCGTGCTGCTGCTGGTCGCGGCTGCGGCCGGCGTCGCCGGAGCCGGCTACGCGCTCGCCGACCGCAGGCTCGAGGTTCCGGCGGCGGTGGCGAGAGCCCTGGCCCGCGCGGCGCTCGTGGTCGCGGCCGCCGTCGTGATCGCGGTCCCGGCCGCGTTCTTCGCGACCGTCGACCATCCCGGCAGCTGGGCGTCCGACCGCTGGCGGTCGTTCAAGCACGACCCGCACGCGGACACGGCCGGGACGCACTTCGGCGAGCTCGGCTCGAACCGCTACGACTTCTGGCGCGTGGCGCTCGGGCAGTTCGAGCACCACCCGGTCGCCGGGATCGGCGGCCGCGGCTTCGGTCCCGTCTACCTGCTGCACCGGCGCAGCAACGAGGTGCCCGCGCGCGCGCACTCGCTCGAGCTCGACGCGCTCAGCGAGCTGGGCGTGGTCGGCGTCGCGCTTCTCGTCGCGGCGCTCGCGCCGCTCGTCTGGCTCGCCGCACGCGGAGCCTGGTGCGGCGATCTCGCCGGGTCGGCGGCCTTCGGCGCCGCCGTCTTCTTCCTCACCCATGCCTCGGCGGACTGGATCTGGACGATCCCTGCGGTCGGGGTGCCGTTCTTCGCATTGCTAGGCGCCGCCTGCGCGAGCCGGGAGCCACGGCCGCTCCCGCGGGCGGCCGGCGCAGGCGTCGCCGTCGCGTCCGCCGCGGTGGCGCTCGTCCTGCTCGCGCCGCCGTGGCTCTCGGCCGCGCTCTCGCGCAACGCGCTCGACGGCTCCTCGTCGGCGACGAGCGACCTGCGCTGGGCACGGCGGCTCGACCCGCTGAGCGTCGAGCCGTACGTCGTGGCGGCCTCGCTCGCGCGCACGCCCGCCGAGGCGATCCCGCCGCTCCGGACCGCGGCCCGCAAGGAGCCGCGCTCCGTCGACGCCCGCTTCCAGCTCGGGCTCGCCTACCTGCGGGGGAACCGCCGCGCGGCCGCCCGCCGCGAGCTGCAGGCGGCGCTGCGGCTCGAGCCCGGCGAGGCGTCGATCGAGCGGGCGCTCAGACGCGTCGGCCGCGCTCAGTAGGCTTCGACGACGTGAGCGGCAAGGCACTCGTCACCGGCGGCGCCGGCTTCATCGGCTCGCACCTGTCCGAGCTGCTGCTGTCGCAGGGCTGGGAGGTGTTCGTCCTGGACGACGTCTCGACCGGGCAGCTCGACAACATCGAGCACCTCCGCGACCGCAGCGACTTCCACCTCGTGGTCGACTCGATCCTGTCGCCGGCGGTCGTCAGCGAGGTCGTGCACAAGTGCGACGTCGTCTACCACCTCGCCGCCGCGGTCGGCGTCCGGCTGATCGTGGAGCAGCCGGTGCACACGATGGTGACGAACGTGCAGGGGACGGAGACCGTGCTCGAGTACTGCAGCAAGTTCGGCAAGCGCGTCCTGGTCGCATCCAGCTCGGAGGTCTACGGCGACCACCGCGAGGAGCGTCCGCTCGCCGAGGGCGACCGCCGCGTCTACGGGCCGACGACGGAGAAGCGCTGGCTCTACGCGGACTCGAAGGCGATGGACGAGCACCTCGCGCTCTCGTACCACCTCGAGCGCGGGCTCGACACCGTCGTCGTGCGCCTGTTCAACACCGTCGGCCCGCGGCAGAGCGGCCGCTACGGGATGGTGATCCCGCGCTTCGTGGAGCGCGCGCTCGCCGGCGAGCCGCTCGAGGTGCACGGCGACGGCACGCAGACGCGCTCGTTCTGCCACGTGGCCGACACGATCCGCGCCCTCGCCGGCCTGATGGACGCCCGCGAGCTCTCGGGCGAGATCTTCAACGTCGGCTCCTCCGAGCGGGTCAGCATCCTCCAGCTCGCCGAGCGCGTGAAGACCGCCGTCGGCAGCGACTCGCCGATCGAGTTCATCCCCTACGAGCGCGTGTACGAGCAGGGGATCGAAGACACGCTTCACCGCGAGCCGGCGACCGGGAAGATCCGCGAGGCGATCGGCTGGCAGACGACGCGCGACCTCGACGGGATCATCGCCGACGTGATCGCCCACGCCCGCGGCCGGCGGCCGAGCGAGGAGCCGGTCGGCAAGCTCTGACGTGGCGGGCGTGACCGCCACGCGTAGTTGGCTCGCGGTGCGCTCGTCGTGAGTGCCGAGCGCGCCTCACGCTTCGGAGCCGAGGCGACGACCGGCTCCTCCGTCGTGCGCGGCGGGCTCTGGAAGATGCTCAGCAACGCGCTGCCGCAGGTGTATGCGCTGGTGATCTCGATCGCCGCCGCCCGCTACCTCGGCCCGGACGGGATGGGGCGTCAGAGCTTCATCGCCTTCATCGAGCTCTCCGTGATCCAGGTGCTGACGAGCGGCTTCGCGCTCTCGCTCCAGCGCTACGTCGGCGAGTCGGTCGGGGCCGACCGCAGCGCGGAGGCACGATGGCTCGCACGGCAGGTCTTCCGGGTGATCGGCGCCGTGGCGGTCGTGGGCGGCGGCGCGCTCGTGACGCTCGGCCTGCTCGGCGCGGAGCCGAAGGCCGCCTGGATCTTCGCCGGCTCCGCCGCCTTCACCGGCATCCTCGCAAGCGTGCCGGGGGCGATCCTGACCGGCCTGCAGCGATGGCGCGAGGCGACCGTCGCAGGCCTCGTCACCGGCGGCTTCGGCACCGTCGCGACGGTGCTCGTGCTCGCCCTCGGCGGCCGGATCAGCGCGATGTTCGCCGTCGAGGCCGTCAGCCTGGTGATCGTCCTGGTCTGGACCGGGATGCTCGCGCGCCGGTCGATCTCGGCCGTCTCCGACGAGATCACGCCTGCTCCGGGTCTCCGCCACAGAAGCTTCCGCTTCGCGGGCTACTCGTCGATCAGCGCGCTGCTCTACCTGATCGTGTGGCGGCGTTCGGAGTTCTTCTTCCTCAACCACTACTCCTCCGACGCCCAGATCGCCTTCTACTCGATCGCCTTCAGCCTGGTCAGCGCCGTCGTGCGGCTTCCGGCGGCGATGGGACAGGTGCTGGCGCCGGCGGTGGCGACGCTGCTCGGAGCCGGTGAGCACGAGCGGATCCGGCGAGGGTTCGGCCGTGCGCTCCGGCTGCTCGTCGTCGTCACGATCCCTGTTGCGGTCGCGACCGCCGCCCTTGGACCGGCGGCGATCCGCGTCGTCTGGGGCGGCGCGTTCGCCGACGCCCGCGACCCGCTGCTGATCATGGTCGCGGCGTCGCTGCTCACGCCGATCACGGTGCTCTCCTCGTCCCTCCTCGCGGGCCTCGCGCACGTGAGGCTGCCGCTCGTCGCGACCGCGGCGGCCGGCGTCGTCGACCTCGGCCTCGCGGCGGTGCTCGTCCCGCACCACGGGGCGATCGGCGCCGCGATCGCCAACGGTGCGGCGCAGGCGACGGCCGGGATTCCGATGATCGTGTACTCGGGCCGCCTGCAGGGGCCGATCGAGTGGGGCTGGGGCCGCCTCGCGCGCTGTGCGGCCGTCTCGGCGGCGGGCGGCGCCGTCGCCTGGGGAGTGTCCGCCGCCCTCGGCGGGGTCGCCGGCCTGTTCCTCGGGCTCCTGACGGGGTCGGCCGTCTTCTTCGCACTGGCGGCTGCGATCGGCTTCCTCTCGCGTGACGACGCGGACTGGCTCGGTGACGTGGTCGGCTCCCGCGGCGGCGAGCTGCCTCGCCGGCTGGTGCGGGCGCTGACGGTTCGCGGGGGCTAGGAGGCGAGCTCCGGGCCGAGCTCGCTCAGCAGCCGGCCGTACATCGGCTCGGCGCGCGGCAGCCCGGGAAGGCCCGCGCGGGCCGCCTCGTTCGCGGCCCAGACGGCGAGCGCGGCGAGCAGCAACGGCCGGAGCAGGTCGTCGCCGACCCCGGCCCGGCGGAGGAGCTCACGCAGCGGCGACCACGCCGGGTCTCGGCCCCGCGCGAGGTCGCGCAGCAGCTCCGTGTCCGGGACGTCGCCGCGCACCATCGCGGCGAGGAACAGCAGGTCGAGTCCGGGCGGCCCGTCTTCGTAGGGGTCCTCCCAGTCGATCACGCCGACGCTTTCGCCGAGCAGGATGTTCTTGCGCTGAACGTCGCCGTGCAACGGCTGCGCCAGGAGCACACCGACCGCATCGAGCGCGGACTCGACGGCCGCCCGCAGCGATCCGGGCGCCGCCGCGAGCGCGCGCGGCGACTCGTCGGCCCACCACGACCCCTCGCGGACTGCGATGCCGGTGCCAGGCCCGAGCCCGAGGACCCACTCGGCGACGCGCGGGAACCAGTCGGCAACGCGGTCCGGCTGCGGCGGCTGCCCCGTGAGCAGCTCCTCGAGCACCCACCAGGCGTCGACGTCCGCGGCCTGGGCGATCACCTGCGGGATCCCGGGGCGCGCCAGCCGCTCGCGGACTGCCAGCGCGGTGCCGAACCTCGCCGAAGGGTTCACGTAGACGTGCAGGATCCGGTCGCCGGCGACGCGGTAGACGAAGTGCGGGTCCGGCCGGAACGACGGCTCCCGCGGCTCGATCGCCGCGCCGTCCAGGGCGGCCGCCACCGCCCCCGGAGCGCGCTCGAGCAGCGCGTGCGGCGAGGAGGCCGAGGCGCGGAAGGCGACGGCGGAGGCGAAGCCGTGCAGCGTCGCGCGCGCCTCGCGCAGGCGCCGCCCGTCGCGTGCGCGCCCGCCGCTCGCCAGCGTACGGGCGATCTCCGAGCCGTAGCGGGCGGCCAGCACGGGCGACCGGTACCGCCGCACGACCTTGCCGAGGCCGAACGCGTACGGGTACCTCGATCGCAGCCGCTCGGCCTCCGTCTTCGTCGGGTGGTAGACGACGGGGTCCGGCGACCACGCGAGCGTGCGGCCCGACTCCAGCAGCCGCTGGATCAGCTCGGTCTCCTCGGCGGAGCGCGAGACGGAGCCGGCCCCGAAGAGCGGGTCGAAGCCGCCCACCGCCAGCAGCGCTTCGCGCCGGAAGACCATGTTCCCGCCGCTGCCGACCCGCCACGGCGGCGTCCCGGCCCGGATCAGCCTGAAGCTGCCGCCACCGTCGTAGCGGCAGTACGGGAGGCCGCGCGCGTCGCGGGGCGCGATCGGGCCGAACACGCCCGCCGCCGCCTCCGCGCGCGAGAACGCGTCGAGGAGGCCGCGCGCCCAGGCCGGGTCGACCACCTCGTCGTCGTCGACGAACCCCACCAGCTCGCCCTGCGCCGCGACGAGGCCGCGGTTACGCGCGTAGGCGAGGCCGGACGGGAAGACGTTCTGGACGACGGCTCCGTCGAGCTCGGGCCCGGGCTCCGCGCCCTGCCAGACGACGATCGTCTCGACGGCGGCCTCCGCGACCCGCGCGGACTCCGCGACCGACTCCACCGTCTCCGCGACGCGCCCTTCACCCAGCGTGCAGATCACGACCGACAGCTGCGGCTCCGGCACGCGCGAGACCTTAGCCGCGCGATCAGTCACGATCCGCCGATCGGCACGCGCCAACCTGAAGACCAGTGCGGGCGCTCGTCGTCCTGAGCCAGCCGCCGCTGCCGGAGGGCGGCGCGCCGGGGAAGGCCGCGATCGGGCTGCTGCGCGGCCTGCGCGCGCACGGGATCGACGTGCGGGCGATCGCCGCGCGGCGCGGGTTCTCCGTCGCCGGCGAAGTCTCCGCCGACCTGCCCGTCGGGCTCGTCGATGTCGAGCCGCCCGGACGGTGGGCGGCGCGGCTCGAGCGTGTCCGGCGTCCCCGCGGCGAGCTCGGCGCGGCCTCGTTCGTGGATCGCGTGCGGGAGGCGGCCCTGGGCGCCGACGTGCTGCACCTCGAGGAGACGGAGACGGTCTGGGCCGGCGAGGGCGTCCCGCTCCCGTCGCTCGTCCACGTCCACTACCTCGCGCGGCGCGACCGCAACCTCGGCGCCCCCTGGAGCAGGCAGTTCCGCGAGGTGCTCGACGGCCACCGCGCCGAGCGCGCGGCCAGGCGGCGCCACCGCTACCTCGTCGCGAGCTCGCCGCTCGTCGCCGACGCCCTGCGAGGGGCCGCGCCGCACGCCGAGGTCGTGCACGCACCGCTCTCCCTCGACCCCGCCCTGTACGAGCCCGCGCCGCTCGACGGCCCACCGCTCGCCGGCCTGATCGGGACGGCGCAGTGGGCGCCGACGGCGGACGCTGTGCGCACGCTCGTCCGCGACGTGTGGCCGCTCGTCGCCGCGGCCGCGCCCGAGGCCCGCCTCGTCGTGGCGGGACGCGGCACAGCCGGCCTCGGTCTGCTGGCGAGCGCGGGCGTCGAGCTCGCGGGCGAGGTCGCGTCGGCGCGCGAGCTGTTCCGGCGGCTCTCGGTGCTGCTCTTCCCGCTGGCGCGCGGCAGCGGGATGAAGGTCAAGACGCTCGAGGCAATGGCGAGCGGCGTGCCCGTCGTCACGACGGCGGCCGGAGCGGAAGGCATCGAGCCCTCCGACGGCGTCGTCGTGCGCGAGCGGCCCGAGGAGCTCGCCGCCGAGGCCGCGGAGCTCCTCGCCGACTCCCAGGCGCGCCGAGAGCGAGGAGCCGCCGCGCGCGCCGACTTCGAGCGCCTCTACGCGCCGGGCCCGGCGACCGAGCCGCTCGTCGAGCTCTACCGGCGGATGCGCTGATGCAGGCGCAGCTTCCGCCGCAGGTGCATCGCCTGGGCGGCGCGCCCGCTCCGGCGCGCACGCCGTAGCTTCGGCGCGGCCGCCTCCGGGGCCCGGCTGCCCGTGCCGACGACCACCGTCGGCGTGCACGTCGACGTGCCCGCGGCGCAGAGCCGGTACGAGTAGGTGCCGTCGGCGCCACGCGGGAGCTTGTCGGCGTAGGAGCCGGCGTTCGCGACGGCCTCCTTCCAGCCGCCGTTGCGGTAGACGTCGACGCGCGCGCCGGCGAGCCCGCTCCACACGAGCTGCACGGTGGTGCCGCCGAGCGTCGCGCTCAGGGTCGGAGCCGTCGGAGGCGGAGGTGGAGGTGGAGGAGGCGGCGGAGGTGCCGGCGCCGGCGTCGGGGAGCCTGCGGCCGAGCGCAGGATCGCCCCGCTCGTCGCGGCGAGCGTGACCGACTGCACGACCGCTCCCCCGCCGTCGAGGTAGGAGCCGCCGAGATCGACCGTCACCGTCGAGGAGGTCGGGTTGACGACGACGGCCCCGCCCGTGAAGTCGCGCCGCCAGGCCGAGCCGACCTGGAAGCGCGCCCCCAGCGGCGAGCCCACGTCGGCCGTCCAGGCCGGGCCGTACGGATCCTGCGCCTCCGGGTCGGTCGGCTCGAACATCAGCGCACCGCCGTCGGCGGGATCGTCGAAGAGGAGGAAGTTCGCCCGCGCCCAGGTCATCGACCGCGCGTCTCCCTTGGGCGCGTAGGTGAGGCCGATGAAGATCTTGCCCGCCTGCTCGGTCAGCGACTGGAACCTCTGGCGGTACGCCCAGTCGTTGCCGGCCAGCCAGCCCGAGCTGTCCGTGCCCCACTTCGAGTAGTACTCCTGCACCGCCCCGGAGGTGAACTGGAGCCAGTCGCTCCACGTCGCCTGCGCGTCGTAGTCCGGGGCCCACGGCGCGTAGAGGTTCGGGATCGCGAGGAAACCCGCGCTCTGGAGCGCGGGGCCCACGGTCGCGAGCATGCTGCGCGTCGCCGCGCGCCACGCGGCCGCGTTCGGGTACCTGGCGATCGTGCGCCCGTGCAGGTGCCAGGCCATGTCGGCGTCGGTGTCGTCGAGCAGCACGCCGTCCCAGCCGCCGCCGTGGAGGTCGTCGAGCACGTTCGAGAGCCAGCGCGCCTGGTACGCCGGGTTGCCGACGTCCATCAGCCACGCCTGCTGGAAGTAGTACGAGTCGAGCCTCGAGCCG
>DATIER010000189.1:0-9466 GCA_035455605.1 Gaiellaceae bacterium | reverse complement strand
GATGCACGTGCTGAACATGCTCGGCCTCAGCGCCGACACGCTCGGCAACCACAACTTCGACCGGGGCTCGCAGTACCTGCGCGACACGCTGATCCCGATCGCGCAGTTCCCGTACCTGAGCGCGAACACCGTGTTCGCCGCAGGCGGCGGGTACCCGCCGGAGTGGAAGCCGTCAACAGTGTTCTCGTTCGACGGCTTCAAGCTCGGAGTCGTTGGCTTCACGCTGCCCGAGCTGGCGACGCTGATCTTCCCCGGGAACCTCGACCCGTTCGTGGTCACGGATCCCGCGGCGGCGATCAACGGCGAGGCCGCGAAGCTGACCGCCAAGGGCGGCCTGAACGCGGTCGTCGCGGTCGGCCACATGGGCGTCGACCTCGACGCGGCCGGCAACGTGGTGCCTCCGAGCGACCTGTTGACGCTCGCCGACAACCTGAACGGCGTCGACGCGCTGCTCGGCGGCCACACGCACTCGCAGTTCATCGGCACGCGGAACGGGATCCTCGTCGGCGAGGCCCCGAACAGCGGCCAGCGCTTCGACCGGATCCGGCTGACGATCGACACGGCCACCAAGGCGGTCGTCTACAAGACGGCCGACTGGCACAAGCCGTGGAACATCGGCGTCACGGCGGACCCGCAGATCCAGGCGTACATCGACGACCTGCAGGCCCAACTCGCGCCGATCTTCAACACCGTCATCGGTAGCTCGACGGTGAAGATCCCGCGGGCCGACTCGTGCGGCCGCTCCGACGGCCGGCTCTGCGAGTCGCTGATCGGCGACGTCGTCACGGACGCGATGCGGGGCACGTACTCCGGCGTCGACTTCGCGATTACCAACTCGGGCGGCCTGCGCGCCGATCTGACGTGCCCGTTCCCGGACGTCGCCGGTGACTTCTGCCCGAGCTTCACGCCCCCGCCGTACCCGATCACGAAGGGCTCGGTGCTCGGCGTGCTGCCGTTCGGAAACCTCAGCTTCACGGTCACCGTGAACGGCGCGGAGCTGAAGTCGATGCTCGAGAACGGCGTCTCGAGGATGCCGGCGGCCGACGGGCGTTTCTCGCAGGTCTCCGGCCTCTGCTTCACCTACGACATCTCGGCGGCGGCCGGAAGCCGCGTGCTGGGAGCGGTGCGGCAGGCCGCGAACGGCACCTGCACCGGCCCCGCGGTCGACCTGACCGCTGCCTCGACGTACAAGATCGTCGAGAACGACTTCATGGCGACGGGCGGCGACGGCTACCCGGTCCTGTACTCCCGCGGCACGACCCAGGGAGTGATGGACCAGGACGTCTCCGCCTGGATCTCGGGCCAGGGAGCCCTCACCCCGGCGCTGCAGGGTCGCATCACGTGCACGACGAGCGGCACCACCGCTTGTCCCGTGACCCTTCCGTGAACCATCCGCGCCCGGCCCCCGGCACATGCCGGGGGCCGGGCCGGTCGACCCGCTAGCGTCCCGCGCGTGAAAGGGGCGCTACTGGCCTGGTATGCCGAGCACGGGCGCGACCTCCCCTGGCGAAGGACGCGCGACCCGTACGCGATCCTGGTCTCCGAGGTCATGCTCCAGCAGACCCAGGCGGCGCGGGTGGTGCCGCGCTGGGAGGCCTGGCTCGAGCGCTGGCCGACGGTCGGCGCGCTCGCCGCGGCCGCGACGGCGGACGTGATCCGCGAGTGGCAAGGGCTCGGCTACAACCGCCGCGCCGTCAACCTGCAGCGCGCTGCGCGCGCCGTCGTCGAGCGCGGCTGGCCGGACGACCTGACCGAGTTGCCGGGCGTCGGGCCGTACACGGCGGCCGCGGTCGGGTGCTTCGCGCTCGGGCGTGAGGTTCTGCCCGTCGACGTCAACGTCCGGCGGGTGCAGGAGCGGACGGGGGAGCCGTTCGACCACGCCTGCGCGCAGGCGCTGATGGACCTCGGCGCGACCGTCTGCATCGCGCGGGTGCCTCGCTGCGAGGTCTGCCCGCTGGCGGGCGCGTGCCCCTCGTGCGGCCGGCGCTTCGAGCCGCTGCGCAGGCAGGGGCGCTTCGAAGGCTCGTTCCGCCAGCTGCGGGCGCGGACGCTGCGGCTGGTCGCCGAGGGCCCGCGCCCGCTCGCGACGCTGGACGCCGATGCGGTCCGCTCGCTCGAGCGCGACGAGCTCGTCCTCGTGCAGGACGAGCTCGTCTCTCTCCCCGCCCGCTAGCCGGTGAAGCCGGTCGCGGCGATGTACGCCGCGGCGCCGCCGTTCGGGTGCACGAGCAGCACCGGTGCCAGACACCGTGACGGAACCGTCACGTGCTGCCGCACGCGCGCGTCTCCCTGCGGCGAGAGCGGAACGGGATCCGTCGTGAACGCCGCCGCCGTGCCGGAGTCCGGGGCGCAGTAGAGCGAGATCGTGATCGTGGTCACCGGGCCCGGGTTGCCCATGCCAGGGATGACGAGGCCGCGGATGCGCGCCTGGAAGCGGCCCTTGCGGTCGAGGCTCGCGTCGCCGCCGCCCTGCCACGGCAGCCCGCCGCGGACGACGCCGTGGATCGGCGGGTCGCTGAGGATGCTGCCGACGAGCCGCTGGTGCAGGAGCACGTGGCCGCGGTGCTCGCCGCGGCCGCGGTCGCCGCCGTGGTCGGCTGCGGCCGCTGCGACGAACACGGCTGCCGCGACGAGCACCGCGGCGAGAAACGCCTTCTTCGTGAAGCTCATGACTCTCCTCTCGAAGGTTCCGCTCGAGGTACGGCGCGGCGCGTGCTTCGGTTCTCAGGCCGGGTGGCGCATCCAGACGTTCGGCTCGCGGTAGCTGCCGCGGTTGGCCTCGACGTCGATCTCCACCGGGACGAGCGCGCCCTCGACGACGTAGTTCCCGCTCTCGGGGAACGCGAGCCCGCACCACTGCTCGAGCTCGGCGACCGTGCCCTCCGAGACGAGCGAGTCCGGCGCCACGCCCACGAGCTTCGCCCCGAGGCGCTCGTGCGCGCGCAGCCACGGGTCGAAGAGCTGCCCGTCCTCCCGGCGCCAGTGCATGTAGCGCTCGATCGGCGTCAGCGGATAGCGGTGCTTCAGGGTCGGCCGCACCGGCGCGACCAGCTCCCACCCGCGCGCGGCGGCGAGGCCGCGCATGTGCTCGAGCATCAGCCGCGAGAGGCCGCGGCCGTGCGCGTCCGGATCGATCAGGATCGCGATCGCGCAGAGCCGGTCGGGATCGGTCGCCGCGAAGCCGTCCCGGAGGGCGTCGCGCCACGCCGCAGGCATGCCGGCGACCGGGAGGGAGTTGCCCTCGGCGAGCACGCGGCCGCCGTCGAGGAGCGCGAACTGGAACTCCGGCCGCTCCTCGTAGAGCCGGCCCCAGTTGGCGTTCGAGATCTCGTCGTGGAAGACGATCTCGGGCCACGCGCGCCGCAGCTGTCCGAACGACTCGCTCCCGCGGATCTCCGGGTCGACCTGGACGATCTTCATTTCAGCAGCGCCACCGCGACGGCGGCGAGGCCTTCACCCCGGCCGGTGAAGCCGAGCCCGTCGGTGGTGGTCGCGCGGACGCTCACGCACGCTGGGTCGACGCCCATCGCCTCGGCGAGCCGCGCCTGCATCCGGAGACGAACCGGGGCGATCCGCGGCTCCTCGCCCACCAGCACGCAGTCGGCGTTCTCCAGCTCGAAGCCGGCGTCGAGCACCTGCACGTAGGCACGAGAGAGGAGGTCGAGCGACGACGCTCCCTTCCACTCGGCGGCGCCGGACGGGAAGAGTGAGCCGATGTCGCCGAGGTTCGCCGCGCCGAGCACGGCGTCGATCAGCGCGTGCGCGATCACGTCGCCGTCCGAGTGGCCTGCCAGCCCCCGCTCCGACTCGAGCTCGACGCCGCCGAGCACGAGCGGCACGCCCTCGGCCAGCGCGTGCGCGTCGACTCCCAGGCCGATCCTCACCCGAGCGGCTCCTGCCGGGCCTCGCGTCCCTCGAACACGGTCACGGTCGCGTAGCCTGCCGCACGGGCGCGCTCGAGCGCGAGCTCGAAGTCGCGGCCGACGTTCTCGGGGACGTGCGCGTCGGAGGCCAGCGTGATCGGCAACCCGGCCGCGGCGAGGAACTCTGGGTCGGGGTACAGCTCGCCGACCGGCTTGTGGCGGCCGTTGGTCGAGATCTCGAGCGCGACGCCGCCGACCGGCGGGTACTCGATCCGCTCCGGCCGGCGCCCGAAGATCTTCGGCAGGTCCGGGTGCGCGAGCACGTCGACGTGCCCGGTCGCCGCGAGCTCGGCGAGCGCCTCGAAGTAGCGGCGCCAGACCTGCTCGACCGGCCACTCCACCCAGACGCCGGCGTCCGGCGACGAGTCGACCGCGAGCCCGTCGACCCAGTGCACCGATCCGAGGAGGTAGTCCCACGGGTACGGCTCGAGGATCGCCGCCAGCTCGTCCTGCCGCCCGCCGACGTAGTCGACCTCGAGCCCGAGCTTCACCGGCAGGCCGCGGCGCTTGGCCTCCACGACCGCGTCCACGTACGCGTCGAGGTCGTGGACGCAGCGCTCGACCTGGTACGGCAGCTGCCAGAGCGCCCGCGTCTGCCGGAAGTAGTAGACGTGCTCGGTGAAGCCGAGCTCGTCGACGCCGCGTGCGGCCGCCGTCTCGACGAAGGGCTCGACGGCGTCGGCCCGGTGCGCGATCCGCTCCTGCGAGTCGCGCAGGTGCAGGTGGTAGTCGACGATCACCGCAGGTCGTCCAGGTCGAGCCCGGCCGCGAGGCGCGGCAGGAGCGCGCGCCAGACGATCGCCTCCACGACCACGAGCGCGCAGCCGCCGAGGAAGAGCCAGCGCCCCACCGACGCGGAGCCGAGCGCGCCGAACGCGAACGCGAGGCCGACCACGATCCAGGCGGCGCCGCGCTCGACCACCAGCAGCCAGAGCACCCGCGGCGCGTCCTCGCGCCGGCGCAGCTTGCGCGCCATCCGCACCACCCAGGCGATGCCGACGACCGCGAAGGCCGTCCCGACGACGAGCAGGGCGACGTGCCCGGCGCTCATTCCTCGTCCAGCCAGCTCTCGACGAGCTCGAGGTCGGCGGCGTCGGTCACCTTCAGCAGCCGCGGGTCGCCCTCGACCCAGGTGACGCGGCCGCTGCCGGCCTCGACGAGCGAGGCGCAGTCGGTCGCATCCGCCACGTCGCCCGCGACCGCCCGGCGCAACGCGTCCGCGAGGAATGCCTGTGGCGTCTGCACGGCGACGAGGTCGTCGCGGCGGAGCGTCTCGACGACCCGCTCTCCTTCCACGCGCTTCACGGTGTCCGACAGGCGCAGCGCCGGCACGACGCCGTCCCATCCCTCCGAGAGCGGCGCCAGCACCCGCTCGATCACCTGCTCCGGCAGCAGCGGCCGCGCGGCGTCGTGCACCAGCACCACCGCCGCGTCCTCGGGCACCTCGGCGAGCGCGAGACGCACCGACTCGGAGCGCGACTCCCCGCCGCGGACGGCCGAGCTGACCTTGGTCGCGGCCAGCTCCTCCGCCACCAGGATCGAGGGCTCCTCCCAGTCCGGAGGAGCCGCGATCACGATCCGGTCGATCCAGTCCGAGGCCTCGAGGCGTTCGAGCGATTCCGCCAGGAGCGGCCGCCCGCCGAGGCGGGCGAAGGCCTTCGGGCGGTCGGACCCGAGCCGCTCGCCGCGACCTGCCGCAGCGAGAACGGCCCAGACCGACACGAATGAGAAGTTACGCGGTGGCGGCGACCTTTGCGGTCGTCTTCTTGTTGCTGCCGCGCGCGAGGACGCCGTCGAGCCACTCGGCCGCCTCGTCCTCGTCCATGTCCTTGGCGTACATCAGCTCGCTGGCGAGGATCTTCTTCGCCTTCACGAACATCTGCTTCTCGCCGGTCGAGAGCCCCTTCTCGTGGTCGCGGAGCGAGAGGTTCCGCACCACCTCGGCCAGCTCGAAGATGTCGCCGGTCTTCATCTTGTCGCGGTTGTGCTTGAAGCGCCGGTTCCAGTTCTTCGGCATCGTCGTACCGTTGCCCGTCAGCGCCTTCAGCACCTTCGAGACCATCTGCTCGTCGATGACCTTCCGCAGCCCGACCCGGTCGGCGTTGTCGGCTGGGACGTTCACCGTCATGTCGTTGTGGAGGATCTTGATCGTCAGGTACTCGCGCTTCTCTCCCAGCACCTCGCGAGTCTCCTTTTTTACGACCGTCCCTGCCCCGTGGTGTGGGTACACCACCTTGTCGCCGACCTTGTACAACGTCGAGCCTCCCCTGTGTAGTGACTTTTTCGTGACGACGCCGGCGGTGAGCTTGCTCCGCCGGCGGCTGGCGCGAGTATAGCGAAAATCGCTGGAAAACGCCACTTTTTGAGCAGGAACCTGCCGCTTGCAGGGGTTTTCCCGCCCAGGCGCCCGATTCAGGCCGTGGCTTTCAGCTCGGCCGCGAGCCGCTCGACGATCGCACCGGCCGGCTCCGCCCGCGCCAGCGGGTAGGCCTGGCCGGCCCAGAGGTTGAGCGCCTCGGCGTCGCCCGCCGCCCGGGCGACCGCGCGGATCGGCGCGGTGACGAAGTGGACCTCCGGGTAGCCGCGCGGGGCATCGCCGTCGTGCTCGGTCAGGAAGCGGTTGACGATCCCACGCGCGCGGCGCCCGGTGAACGCACGCGTCAGCCGCGTCGGCCGGCCGCCGCCGAGGGCCGACCGGTGCGGCTCCGAGGTCCCGGCTTCGGTCGCGAGCAGGAAGGCGGTCCCGAGCTGGGCCGCCGAGGCGCCGGCGGCGAGCACCGCCGCGATCGCGCGCCCGGTGCCGATGCCGCCCGCGGCGACGAGCGGCCGCTCCGTGACGCGAGCGAGCCCCTGCAGGAGGGCGAGGACGGACAGCGCCTCCCCGGCGTCGTCGCGGAACGAGCCCTGGGGCCCGCCGGCCTCGCTTCCCTGGACGACGAGCGCGTCGCCGGCGGCCGCGGCCGCCGTCTCGGCCTCGAGCGCCGAGGTGACGGTGCACCAGACCGCGCTCCCACCCGCGCGAAGCGACTCGACGAGCTCGCGCTGCGGCACCCGAAGGTGAACGAGACTATTGCCGGCCGCTCCCGGGCGACGAGCTCCAGCTTCGCCGTCCACCCGTCGTCGCTCCAGCGCGGCTCGCCGGGGTCGACGCCGTAGCGCGCGCCCTCCGCGCGCAGCCGCTCCGCGTACGCGGAGATCGCCGCCTCGTCGACCTGCTCGCGCGCCGGGTAGAAGAGGTTGACCCCGAACGGTCGGCTCGTCAGGGCACGGACGCGCGCAAGCTCGCGCTCGACGTCGTCGACCGTCCGGTAGCCGGCGGCCAGGAAGCCGAGCCCGCCCGCGTCGGAGACGGCGGCGGCGAGCTCGGGCGTGGAGGGACCGCCCGCGAGCGGCGCGCCGACGACCGGCACCTCGAGCAGCTCGCCGAGCTCCAACGAACCTCGTCAGAGCTGCAGGTAGCGGTCCATCAGGTTGTGCTCCTGCAGCCGGCGCAGGCCCTCGCGGATCTCCCGCGCACGCACGGTGCCGACGCCTTCGACGGCCTCGAGCTCGCGCTGCGACGCGCGAACGATCCCGTCGAGCCCCTCGAGGTTCGCGACCACGCGCTTGACGACGCCGTCCGGCAGGCGGGGGATGTGCGACAGCACGCGGTACCCGCGCGGCGCGACCGAGTGGTCGAGCGGGTTCACGCTCGCCGGGTAGCCGAGCACCGCCAGGAGCTCGAACTCGAGCAGCTGGTCGTACGGCAGGGCGGCGAGCGCCTCGAGGCCTTCCTGCGTCCGCTCGGCGCCGCCCTCCGCGTGGTAGTCGTAGACGAGCGCCGCCTTCTCGTCGGGAACGTCCGCGACCAGCTCCTCGAGCTGCATCCGGATCAGGCGGCCCTCCTCCCCGAGCTCGACGCACGCCCGCTCGATCTCCTCGGCCATCCGCGTCGTCAGCTCGGCGCGCTGCACCGTGACCAGCACGTCGTCGAGCATGACCGCGTTCTGGAACTCGAGCGCCGTCAGCCGCGTGAGCACCTGCTCGAGCCGCGCGCGATACGTCTCGAGGGTCGCGAGCGCCTGGTTCGTCTTCGCCAACACGTCCGCGATCGGCTCGAGCGAGTAGCGGCTGTGGCCGACGAAGACCGTCACCGTCTCGCGCTGCTGCGAGATCGAGATCACGAGCGCCTCCGTCTGCTTCGCGACGCGCTCGGCCGTCCGGTGCCGCGTGCCCGTCTCGTTCGACGGGATCGTCGGGTCGGGCATCAGCTGCACGTTCGCGTGGTTGATCTTCGAGCAGCCCGAGTTGACGATGATCGCGCCGTCCATCTTCGAGAGCTCGTACAGCAGCTGCGGCGTGAACGGGACGTCGAGCTTGATCCCGCCGCTGAACAGGAATGCGAGCTCCGACGGCTCGCCGATCACGATCAACGCGCCCTCGCGGGAGCGGATGACGTCGTCGATCGCGGCGCGCAGCTCCGTGCCCGGCGCGATGCGGCCGACGGCGGCGAGGATCTTCGGGTCGAGGCGCGGGTCGTGCTGCGTCGGCTCGCGGATGATGCCGAGCGGCGGCGGGATCCGCGGGTCGGTCCTATCCTGACTCGGCTCGCTCTGCATCGATTCCCACCTTCGCGGCCTGCTTCAGCGTCTCGGCGTGGAGCACGCGCATTTTGCCACGAGCCGGCGTGCCGACCGGGGCGATCGCCGCCGCGAGGCCGAGCTTGGCGCACTCCTCCAGCCGCCGCTCCGACTGCGTCGCCGGGCGCAGGCGGCCGGTGAGCCCGATCTCGCCGAACGCCGCCGTCTTCGGCTGCACCGGCGCCGCCCTGGCCGCGGAGACGATCGCCAGCGCGATCGCGAGGTCGGCGCCGGGCTCGTCGATCCGGACGCCGCCGGCGACGTTGACGAACACGTCCGCCTGGCCGAGCGCGATCCGTGCGTGCCGCGAGAGCACGGCCACGATCATCGCGAGGCGCTTGGGATCGACGCCCGTGCCGACGCGGCGCGGCATCGCGAGGTCGGTCGGCGCGACGAGCGCCTGGATCTCGAGCAGCAGCGGGCGCGACCCCTCGAGCACGCAGCCGACGGCGGCGCCGATCTCGCCCTCGACCGTACGGCCGAAGAGCTCCGACGGCTCGGGCACGCCGACGAGCCCGGTGCCGGTCATCTCGAACACCGCGAGCTCGTTCGTCGAGCCGAAGCGGTTCTTCGACGCCCGCAGGACGCGGTGCTCGTGGTAGCGGTCGCCCTCGAACTGGAGCACGCAGTCGACCAGGTGCTCGAGCACCCGCGGGCCTGCGACGGAACCGTCCTTCGTCACGTGGCCGACCAAGAAGGTCGCGACCCCCGCCTCCTTCGCGACGCGCAGAAGGCGCGCCGCCGCCTCGCGCACCTGCGAGACCGAGCCGGGCGCCGAGCCGATCTCCTGCGACCAGAGGGTCTGGACGGAGTCGACCACGCACACGCCGGGCCGTTCCTGCTCGAGCGTCTCGCAGACGAGGTCGAGCTCGGTCTCGGCGAGGATCTCGACGTCATCGCACCCGCCGAGTCGAGCGGCGCGCA
>DATIER010000188.1:0-3485 GCA_035455605.1 Gaiellaceae bacterium | reverse complement strand
GTGGGCGCCGGGCCGGACCGGGATCGGCTCGTTGATCGGGTCGACGCCGGCGAAGACCATCGAGAGCTCGCGCGTCCCGTGCAGGCGCTCCAGGATCTTCTCGGCGCCGAGGTGCCGCAGGTCCAGCAGGACGTTGCCGTCCACGCCGCGGCCCTCGTCGATCTCGGTCTGCTCGGCCCGCGAGATGACGTCGCGCGAAGCGAGCTCCATCGCGTTCGGCGCGTACCGCTTCAGGAAGCGGTCGCCCTCGGAGTTGAGCAGGTACGCGCCCTCGCCGCGGCAGCCTTCCGTGATCAGCACGCCCGTCGGCGCGAGCGTCGTCGGGTGGAACTGCATCATCTCCATGTCCTTGAGGGCGATTCCGAGCTGGAGCGCCTGCGCCATGCCGTCGCCGGTGCAGGCGTACGCGTTCGTGGTGCCGGCGTAGAGCCGGCCGGCGCCGCCGGTCGCGATGATCACGGTCTTGGCCCCGATCGTGGTCAGGCCGCCGTCGAGCAGGTTCCACGCGATCACGCCCTGGCAGCGGCCCTCGTGCTCGACGAGCTTCCAGACGAAGAACTCCTCGTAGACCGTCAGCGCGCGCTTCAGCACCTGCTCGTAGAGCACGTGCACGAGCACGTGCCCGGTGATGTCCGCGGCGTACGCCGTGCGAGGCTCGCCGGCGGCGCCGAACGGGCGCTGGGCGATGCGGCCTTCTTCGGTCCGCGAGAAGACCGCGCCCCAGTTCTCGAGCTTGTAGACGTCGTCCGGTGCCTCCTCGCAGAGGATCTCGATCGCGTCCTGGTCGCCGAGGTAGTCGGAGCCCTTGACGGTGTCGAAGGCATGCTCCTCGGGGCTGTCCTCGGAGGCGTTGCCGAGCGCCGCGTTGATGCCGCCCTCGGCCGCGCCGGAGTGGCTTCGCGTCGGATGGATCTTGGAGACGAGCGCGACGTCGGCGCCCGCGTCGTGGGCCTCGATGGCCGCGCGCATCCCCGCACAGCCGGCGCCGATCACGAGCACGTCGTGCTTGGCCTCCACCGCGCAGGACGCTACCGAATCGCTTCGTGGCACGACTCAACATCAACTTCATCTAGCGGCGCTACCGTGTTGAGCGGAGAGTCGTGCTTCGCATCGACCGACATCGACTCGGGCCTCGCGTGTACGTCCTCGGCGCCCGGATCCACGAATGGCACCTCGGCCTCGCGCTCCTGCTCGGGCTGGCGGCCGGCGGCGTGCTCGACCGCGTCGAGTTCGGCACGGGCTCGCTGCTCGCGATCGTCGCCGGCGCATGGCTCGTCGCGAAGGACTGGCACGACCTCGTGCCGGGCCGGCGTGACACCTCCGCCTGGCGGCTCGGGCTGCACCGGGTGCCGGCGCCGCTGCGCGCGTTCCGGCGCGCCGACCCGCTGCCGCAGCTCGCCGCCGTGGGCGCGACGCTCGGCGGGCTCGTCAACCTGGCTTCGGCCGTCACGCCGAACATCCAGTGGCGCAACCACCTGCTGCTGCAGGTGGCCCCGCTGCAGGCGATGCGGCTGACGCACGCGATCGCGGTGCCGGTCTCGCTCCTGCTCCTGGCCACCGCGCCGTACCTCTGGCGACGGCGGCTGGGAGCGCTGCGGCTGGCGGTCGTGCTGCTGCTCGCGCTGGCGGGCCTCGACCTGCTGAAGGGCCTCGACGTCGAGCCCGCCGTCGGCAGCCTCGCCCTCGCCGGGATCCTCTGGGCCGGCCGCCGCTCGTTCTACGTCCGCCACGACCCGGTCACCCTGCGCCGGGCGCTGCGCCTGGTGCCGCTCGTCGCGCTCGGCGGGCTGGCGCTCTGCACGCTCGCCATCTGGGTGGCGGCGCCCGAGAGCGCGAGCCTCGTGACGATCCTGCGCCAGACGCAGGCGTCGCTCCTCTGGCAGCACGGGCCGATCGGGTTCCACGACGAGCTCGGCCGGATCGACGAGGCGGTCGGGATGACGGGGCTGCTGACGCTCGGCCTCTGCCTCGGGCTGCTGCTGCGCCCGCTGCCGCTGCCGCACCTGCCGGACGTCGACGTCCGCAGCGCCGCGCGGCTGCTCGTCCGCAGCCACGGGGCGGACACGCTGGCGTACTTCAAGCTGCGCCGCGACCAGCACTACCTGTTCGGCCCGGACGGCCGCGCCTTCCTCGGCTACCGCGTCGAGGCCGGCGTCCTGCTGGTCTCAGGCGACCCAGTCGGCGAGCCGGCGGCGCTGCCGGCGCTCTTCCGGCAGCTGGCCGAGTTCGCGGAGACACGCGGGCTGCGGGTAGCGGCTCTCGGCGTCGGCGAGCAGCTACTGCCGCTCTGGCGCCAGCTCGGCCTGCACGTGCTCTACCTCGGCGACGAGGCGGTCGTCGACACCGGCGCGTTCTCGCTCGAGGGCCGCGCGATCCGCAAGGTGCGCCAGTCGGTCACGCGGCTGGAGAAGGCCGGCTACGAGGCGGAGCTGCTCGAGCTCGGGGGCGTTTCCGACGCGGAGCTCGCCGAGCTGGACGGGATCAGCCGGCGCTGGCGCGGCGGGCAGAGCGAGCGCGGGTTCGCGATGTCCCTCGACGAGCTCCGGCCGGACGACCACGCCGACAGCTTCGTGCTCGTGGCGCGCGACGAGGAGGGCCGCGCCCGCGGCTTTCTGCACTTCGCGCCGAGCTACGGGCGCCCCGCGGTCTCCCTCTCGCTGATGCGCCGAGACCGCGAGACGCCGAACGGCCTGACGGAGTTCATGGTCGTCCGCGCGGTCGAGCTGCTCCGAGAGCGCGGCGTCCAGGAGGTCTCCCTGAACTTCTCGGTCTTCGCGCGCCTGATCCACGAGCCACACGGCCTCGTCGAGCGTCTCCTCGGCCGCGGGCTGCTGCTCGCCGACCGCTACTTCCAGATCGAGCGGCTCTACCGCTTCAACGCGAAGTTCTTCCCCCGCTGGGAGCCGCGCTACGTGGTGTACGAGCGTCGGCTCGGCCTTCCGCGGGCGGGCCTGGCGTGCCTGTGGGCGGAGGGTCAGCTCCCGAAGCCTTGGCGGCGCTGACCACCGCCTGCTCCGAGTCGATCGCGATCCAGAAGCAGAGCCCGGCCAGTGGCAGCTCGGCCGCGAGCGCCCGCACGACCGACCAGCGCAGGTCGTCGCCGGGCGACGCGGTCACGAGGTCGAACCACGCGTCGCAGAGCAGCGCCGTCCCGGCGATCGCGGCGAAGAGCGGCAGCTGCGGGCTGCGGCGGAGCAGCGCCACCATCGTCGCGCCGAGCGCCAGCGCCTCGAACACGTCGAGGCCGCCCCAGGCGAGATCCCAGTGGTGCGCCACCTGCCGCGCGGGAAGCGTCGAGGTCAGGTATGCGGTCCACGGGATCAGCCCGATCGCCACCGCGCCGAGCAGGAGGAGCAGGGGCGTCCGGGCGCTACGGAGACGGGCGAGCACGGGCATGCCGCAATTGTGCCCGCAAAGACGGTGCCGAAAGGCGCGACCCGGGTATGCTTCCCCGCCGTGGCGAGGATGCTCTTCCGGCTGCCCGA
>DATIER010000187.1:0-16315 GCA_035455605.1 Gaiellaceae bacterium | reverse complement strand
CGTCAGCCCGCTGCTCCTGATCTCCGACCTCGGCCGGCCGGAGCGCTTCCTGAACATGCTGCGCGTCTTCAAGGTGACCTCGCCGATGAGCGTCGGCAGCTGGATCCTCGCGTTCTCGAGCGCGGCGAGCTCGGCGTCGGCGTTCCTCAACACCATCGGACGCCTCAAGCGGACGGCCGACCTCGCGCGCACGGCATCCGCGGCGTCTGGCGCGCCGCTCGCCATCTACACCGCCACGCTGATCTCGGACACGGCCGTCCCGGTGTGGCACGAGGCGCAGCGGGAGCTGCCGTTCCTGTTCGGCTCGTCGGCGGTCGCGAGCGCCGGTGCGGCGGCCGCGGCTGCGATGCCGCCGGCGGAGGCGGGGCCGGCGCGGCGGCTCGCGGTCGGCGGCGTGCTCCTCGAGAACGCGGTCTTCAAGCTGATGGAGAAGCGGCTCGGCATGGTCGGCGAGCCGTATTCGAAGGGCGAGGCAGGCAAGTACAAGAAGCTCGCCGAGGGATGCACCCTCGGCGGCGCAGCGCTGCTCGGAACCCTCGGCCGCCGCAGCCGGCTGGCCGCGGTCACCGGCGGCGCGCTCGTGCTCGCCGGCGAGGTGGCGGTGCGCTGGTCGGTGTTCAAGGCCGGCTTCCAGTCGGCGCGCGATCCGAAGTACACCGTCGAGCCGCAGCGCGAACGCTCGTCGCGTCAGTCGGCCAGGTCGCGCACCGCGCCCGGCGCCGGCGACGGCTCGGTGTAGGCCTCGCCGCCCGGCGGGAGCCCGCTTTCGGGCTCCGGCTGCTCGGACTGCTGCTGCGGCGTCGCCGGCTGCACGGGCTGCAGCGTCTCTCCGACCTCGTCGATCGAGCCGTACTCGCGCTCGGGCAGCGCCTCGATCAGCGCCGCCTCCCCGGGGCCGGCGCCCTCGCGCCGGGCGTGGTGGAGCAACTCCTGCTTGCTCGCCGGGAGCGGGACGCCCTCGAGCAGGACCTGGAGCTGGGCGACACGACTGCTCACGCGCTCGTCCTACCCGAGGAGGCGCGCGTCAATCGCCTGCTCGCCCTCGGCGCCGACCCGGTAGGCGCGCGAGCCTTCGCGCGCCGTCACCACCTCGGCGAGCTCCGCCCCGTCGAAGCGGAGCGCGACGCAGTCGTCCGCCGCGAGGCCCGGCGGGAAGCCCTCGCGCACGAGCCGCGTGTAGACCGGCCGCCGCTCGCCCTCGCCGTCGTAGTGCGGGCAGGCGCTCCCCGGGAGGAAGCCGAGCCCGTCGCGCATGCCCTCGAGCTGCGGCCCGAACGAGTCCGTCACGCTCGCCTCGAACCAGCAGATCATCCCGGCGCTCCAGCCGGTCAGGACGACCCCGGCCTGCCACGCCTCGCGCAGGACCGCGTCGAAGCCGTGGACGCGCCAGATCGCGAGCGCGTTGGCCGTGTTCCCGCCGGTGACGTAGATCGCGTCCTGCCCGAGCGCGAGTCCGCGGAGGTCGCGCGGCGGCCACGGGAAGAACGGCAGGTGCGTGACGTCGGCGCGGTCTGCGAGCTGCGTCACGAGCGTGAGCGTCAGCGCCGCGTCCTCGGCGACCGCCGTCGGCACGACGAGCACCCGCGGCCGCGCGGCGCCCGTCAGCGCGAGCCAGTAGTCCTCCAGCCGGCGGCGCTCCTCGTCGTCCCACGAGAGCCCGCCCATCGCCACGATCGTGCGCCTCGTCCCGGTGCCAGACACGTGCCGAGAGTGTGCCGCGTCGTCCACGGATGCGCCTGCGGAAGCGGCCTCGCGGACCCGTTACGGTGTCAGGCACCGTGCCGGAACCGTCACGACTCGCGCTCTTCGTCGGCGCCGCGCTGCTGCTGCTCGTGGTGCCGGGCCCGTCGGTGCTCTACATCGTCACGCAGAGCGTCTCCCACGGTCGCCGCGCCGGGGTCGCGTCCGTGGCGGGGATCACGACCGGGACGCTGGTGCACATCGCCGCCGCGACCGTCGGGCTCTCCGCGCTCCTCGCCTCGTCCGCCGTCGCCTTCGACGTCGTCAAGTACCTCGGCGCGGCGTACCTGATCGCCGTCGGCATCCGCCGCCTCGCCGGCTGGGAGCGGGAGGCCGAGCCGTGGACCGGCCCACCGCGGAACCTCGGCCGCCTCTACCGCCAGGGGATCGTCGTCAACACGCTGAACCCAAAGACCGCGCTCTTCTTCCTCGCGTTCCTGCCGCAGTTCGTCGACCGCGGCCGCGGCGCCGCCTGGGCGCAGATCCTCGCGCTCGGCCTGCTGTTCGCCGCGCTCGGCTTCCTGAGCGACGGAACCTGGGCGCTCGTCGCCGGCACGCTCGGCGACCGTCTGCGCCGCAGCCGCCGCTACCCGGCGGTGCAGCGCTACCTCTCCGGCTCCGTCTTCGTCGGCCTCGGCGCCGTCGCGGCGCTAAGCGCGCCCGTCGAGCGCGGCTGAGCGTTTACCGCGCGGCCGGCGCGGTACCGGAACCCGCATGGCGCTCACCCTCGGCTACGCCCTCTCCTGCGAGGAGCACGGGCCCAACGACCTGGTGCGGAACGCGCGCGCGGCCGAGGAGGCCGGGTTCGAGTTCGCCATGATCTCCGACCACTTCCACCCCTGGACGGACTCGCAGGGCCAGAGCCCGTTCGTGTGGAGCGTGATCGGCGGCATCGCGCAGGCGACCGAGCGGCTGCGGGTCGGCACCGGCGTCACGTGCCCGACGATCCGCATCCACCCCGCGATCGTCGCGCAGGCGGCGGCGACGAGCCAGGTGATGATGGAGGGCCGCTTCTTCCTCGGCGTCGGCACCGGCGAGGAGCTGAACGAGCACGTCGTCGGCGCCCGCTGGCCGGGGCCGCAGGAGCGGCTGGAGATGCTGGAGGAGGCGATCGAGGTGCTGCGCCTGCTCTGGCAGGGCGGCTACCAGTCGCACTACGGCAAGCACTACACCGTCGAGCAGGCGCGGCTCTACACGCTGCCCGACGAGCCGGTGCAGATCGCCGTCGCGGCCGCGCAGCCGAACGCGGCCCAGCTCGCGGGGCGCCTCGGCGACGCGTTCATCGGCGTCTCGCCGGACGAGGAGATCGTGCAGGAGTTCGACGACGCGGGCGGCGGCGGCAAGCCGCGCTACGGCCAGCTGACGGTCTGCTACGCGAAGAGCGAGGCGGAGGCCAGGCGCACGGCGCTCGAGATCTGGCCCAACGGCGGCATGTCGGGGCCGATCGGCCAGGAGCTCGCGATCCCCTCGCACTACGAGGCGGTCGCGCAGCTGCTCGACGAGGACCAGGTCGCCGAGACGGTGATCTGCGGGCCCGACCCCGACCGCCACCTGGAGGCGATCCACGAGTACGAGGCGGCCGGCTACGACCACGTCTGGGTGCACCAGGTCGGCCGCGACCAGGAGTCGTTCCTCCGCTTCTACGCCGAGCAGATCCTGCCGAGCGTGCAGTCGGCTCGAACGGCCGCCTAGCCCCAGCGCGGGCCGGCCGGCTCGAACAGCTCCGCGACGCGAGCCGACCCGTCGAGCACCAGCTCGAGATGCTTCCGCTGGACGTCGACGCCCCAGGCCGCGAGCTCGACGAGCTCGTCCTCGCGCCCGGCCAGCGAGGCCAGCGCCGTCCACGAGGACAGCTCGCCCGCCTCGCCCATCGCGAGGAAGCTCCACGCTGCGATCGGCCCGGTGCCGGCCTTGAACCAGGCGGCGGCGAGGTCGGAGGCCTGCTCGCCGACGGTGTTGGCGCGCGCGAGGATCTCCGACGCCAGCTCCGGCCCGTACGAGCGCTCGGCGTCGAGGCAGCGCGCGCGGATCTGCGCCGCGTCGCGGCGCAGCACGTCCAGCCGCCGGCGCAGCTCGGAGTCGAGCAGCCGCGTCTCCACCCGCTCGACCGTCTCCGCCGCGGCCATCCCGAGACCGTGCACGTCGCCGAGCTGCTGCTGCAGGACGGTGAGCATCAGGCGCGGCTCCGGGCGGCCCGGGCCGCATGCTCGGCGCGCTTGCGCTCGTGCTCGACCCGCTCGCCGCGCTGCAGCTCGACGCAGACGCGATAGGCGAGCAGCCCCGCGATGAACGGCCCGACGATGACGAGCACGCGGTAGGCCCAGATCTGCGGGACGTACGGCAGGCTGAAGAGCACGTCGACGCGGTCGGCGCTGCCGGCCAGGAAGACGAGGAAGACCTCGGTCGCGACGGCGTACCCGATCGCCGTGCGCACCGGCGCGTCGCGCGGGCGGTCGAGCAGGTTGTGGTACCCGCGCACGCCGAGGAAGCGCCGTTCCAGCCACGGCCACAGGTAGAGGAAGCCGAAGAACGCGAGCGGCAGCAGCACGCCGCCCCAGAACGGGTTCGGCACGAGCGTGTAGTGCCCGATCACGACGTCGAAGCCGGGAACGATCCGCAGCGCCCCGATCAGCCAGCCCAGGTACCAGTCGGGCTGCGCGCCGTTCGTCGCCGAGTAGGTGTGGTACGGCCCCCAGAGCCAGATCGGGTTGATCTGCACGAGGCCGCCGAGCAGGAACAGCACCGCCGCGACCGCCGCCAGCAGGCCGAGCGAGCGCGGCGCCTGCCCCGGGAACGTCGGGACGCCGACGAGCTTGCGCTCGCTCTCACGCTCGCTCATCCGGAACTGCGTGTGGTGCTTGAGCGCGACCAGCGCCAGGTGCGCGCCGAGTAAGACGGCGAGCAGCGCCGGGATCACGAAGACGTGGACGATGTACATCCGCGGGAAGAACGCGTAGCTGCCGGGGAACGGCCCGTCCCAGATCAGCGCAGCGAGGTTCGCGCCGACGAACGGGATCGACAGCGCGACCCCGTAGCCGATCGCTAGCCCCATGCCCGAGAGCAGGTCGTCGGCGAGCGAGTAGCCGAGGTAGCCCTCGAGCAGCGCCATCGTCAGCATCGTCAGGCCGATCCAGTAGGTCAGCTCGCGCGGCTTGCGGTACGCGCCGGTGAAGAAGACGCGCAGCAGGTGCAGCACGATCGCGGCGATGAACACGTCGGCCGCCCAGTGGTGCGTCTGGCGGATCAGCAGGCCGGCCTTCACGGTCGTCGAGATGTCGACCACGGAGCGGTAGGCGTGCGTCATCTCCTGCCCCTGCAGCGGCCCGTACGGCCCGTGGTAGACGACCTTCGCGGTCGAGTCCTCGTAGAAGAGCGTCAGGTAGACGCCCGTGCCGACGAGGACGACGAAGGCGTACAGCGCGACCTCGCCGAGCAGGAACGACCAGTGGTCCGGGAAGAGGTAGCGCAGCGTCTTGCGCAGGAAGGGCGCGGTGCCCGTGCGCTGGTCGATGAAGCGGACGAGCGCGCGGATCACGTCGTCGGCTTCTTCATCCGGACGCCCCACCAGGACGGGCCGACGGGCCCGTCGAAGTTCCCGCGTGCGCGCAGGTAGCCCTTGCCGTCGATCGCGAGCGGCAGCATCGGCAGCTTGCGGCCGGCCGGGCCGAAGATCACCTTGCCGCCCTTCGCCGGCTCGAAGGTCGAGTAGTGGCACGGGCAGATCAGCGCCGGCTGCGGGTCGGTCGGCGCGAACATCGGCTTGCGGTAGAGCGCGATCGCGCAGCCGGCGTGCGTGCAGATCTTGGAGAAGGCGAGGATCCCGTCGGCGTCGAAGCCCGCGTTCTCGGGCGGCAGGTCGAGCTCGCCCTTCGGCAGCCGGACGACCACCAGCGAGGACGGGAGCGCCTCCTTGTCGGCGCCCTCGGCGAACGCCGTGTAGAAGGTGCCCTCCTCGATCTCGTCCGCCCGGTACGGCTCGCCGTCCTCGGTGACGAGCCGCGTGCCGCGGCGCCACGGCGTCAGGGAGAAGCGGGCCAGGTGGATCGCAGGTCCGAGCGACGCGACCGGCGTCAGCAGCGCGAGCCCGATCGACCCGCCGGCGGCGCCGAGCGCGAGCACGAACAGCTTCCGCCGCGTGAGGCCGCTCTCCTCGATGACCTGGACGACGCGCTCCTGCTCGTCGGGATGCTCCTGTTCCGGGTAGTCGTCCTCGAGCTCCTCGTTCGGGACGAGCCACTTCGCGGTGACCGTGAGCGCGGCCGCCAGGAACACGAACGCGAGGCCGAGCGTCAGGCCGAGCAGCTGCGTGTGCGCCGGCAGCCGGTCGAGCACGTAGACGACGACGAACGCGATCCCCGAGGCGGCGGCCGCGAGCAGCAGCCCGATCGCCACCAGCTCGGCGTCGGGGCTCCGCGGCGCGGGCGCGGTCACGATCGGCTCACGCTCGCCCGGCCGCAGCCGGCGGCGCCTGCGACGCCCGAGGAGCAGCGCCGCCCCGGCGAGCAGGAACGCTCGGGCCCTACCCACGCCCGAGCCTCTTCCCCAGCACGATGCAGACGGCGACGAGCGTCGTCGCCGCCAGGAACCACGTGACCAGGCCTTCGGGCACCGGGCCGATCAGCCCGATCGCCCAGCCGCCGCGATTGTCCGGGTGCTTCGCGTACTCGACGTATCGCACGATCGAGTTCACCTGCGCAGGCGTGATCTGCCGCGGCGAGAAGCGCGGCATCAGAAACGGCCCGATCCGGATCGCCTGCGCGACCTGCGTCGGCGTCGCGTCCTGCAGCGGCGGCGCGATGCCGCCGGTCAGGAAGCCGCCCTGCGCGACCACCTGGTGGCAGCCTGCGCAGTGGTCGGTGAACAGCTTCAGGCCTTCCGAGAGGGAGCCGCGCTCGGGCTGCGGCCTCGGCACGGGCGGGCCGTGGCCGAGGGACGCCACGTAGGCGACGAGCGCACGGATCTCGGCGTCCGAGAAGAGCACGCGGCTGCGGCGAGGCTGCTTGCCGACCTGACGCAGCGGCATGTACCCGGTGCGCAGGTAGAAGTCGGCAGCCAGCGCGCCGACGCCCACGAGCGGCGGGCCTTCGCGCTTCTGCCCTCCGGCCCGGCCTCCGATCACGCCCATGCCGTTCGCGCCGTGGCAGGCGATGCAGTACTGGCCGTACAGGTGCCGGCCGCGCGTGACGTCGCCGGTCTGGGCGTGGGCAGCCGGCGCGAGGACGAGCGCCGCCAACCCGAACGCGAGCAGCCGCCTCATGCCTGCGTGCACGGCGTGTTGCCGAGCGTCCCGACGAGGTAGAGGGCGACGATCATGACGAAGAGCACGTTCGCGATCAGGGCCGCGATCGCGAAGAAGCGGATCCGGCCGATCGGCGGGTCGTCCTCGTAGCTCACGTCCCGGGTGAGAACGAGCACCGCGGTCGCGGCGAGCGCAGCCGACAGCGTGACGAGGCCGGCCAGGCCGGTGATCAGGCCCTCCCAGAGATGGAAGTCGATGCCGAACGTCGGGGCCGCCGCGTTGCAGCTCGCCTCGGTCGTGCCGAAGCCGATCACGTGGGCTGCCCCCCACATCGCGGCACCGAGCAGCAGCCCCGTCCACTGCAGGATCTCCAGCCGCCTCATCCGATCGCCGCCGAGAGCAGGGTCAGGATCACGACCAGCGTGAGCGCGTTGACGGCGTGCCAGTACCAGGCGATCCCCTGCGTCGCGTGCACGCGGTAGGTGGTGAGGCCCCGCGTGAGCTTCCAGAGCAGCCAGAGGCTGAACAGGATCCCGAGCGCGACGTGCGCGTGATCGGCGCCGAGCAGGACGTAGTAGATCGAGCTGTAGGCGTCGCGGCTGATGTCGAACGTCTTCAGCTGGTCGGAGAAGTCGTGCACCTCGTAGGCGAAGTACCCGGCCTGCAGGATCAGCGCCAGGACGAGGAAATGCCGGGTCGCGGCCAGGCGCCCGGCGCGGGCGGCGTTCGACGCGAGCTGCATCGGGATCGAGCTCGCGAGCAGCGCGGCGAGCAGGATCAGCGGCACGACGACCCGCGGCTCCGGGATGCCGTCGGGCGGCCACTTCGGCGCGCGGAAGCGAAGGTAGAAGTACGTCCCGATGAAGGCGCCGAACAGCGTCGCCTCGCTCGCGATCAGGATCACCATCCCCCACCACGCCGCCGGCTTCGACGGGCGCTCGACCGAGGAGGCGACGTAGCCGCTCATCGGTGCCCCTTCAGGTGATGCTGTTCGTCTTCTGGGTCGCGGGCACCAAGCCAGGCGCCGCACGCGTCCGCGGCCAAGGCTGGTTGCCTTGGCGTGGGTGGTTCCTGGCGCCGCGTGATCGCGGGCCAGGAGCGGACATGTATCGCCTGGAGGGGCACTATTCCTCCGGCTCCTTCCCGTGCCAGCCGAGCAGGGTCAGCACGCAGAGGATCGCCATCAGCCCGGCGATCGCGAAGTGCTGGAGCAACAGCATCACGAACACCAGCGAGAGGCAGAGCGCGAGCAGCACCGGCCACGGCGACTCGTGCGGCATCTCCGCGACCCGCGACAGCCAGCCGTCGACGGGCGTCACCTCGACCTGCTCGTGGCCCTGGTCGAGGACGAGCACGCCGCCCGCGAGCTTGCGCCGATCCTCCTCGCGATCCTCCGGGTCCCAGTTCGGGTACGCGCTCGAGACCTTCGGGATGACGGCGAAGTCGTACTCCGGCGGCGGCGAGCTCGTCGTCCACTCGAGCGTCGGCCCGTGCCACGGGTCGGGCCCGGCCGCCGGCGCGCGGAAGTAGCTCCAGACGAGGTTGCCGAAGAGGACGAGGATCCCGACGAGCGTAAGGTAGCCGCCGATCGTCTCGATCACGTTGTAGGTCGTCCAGCCGAGGTTGCTCGGGTACGTGTAGACGCGGCGCGGCATGCCGAGCAGGCCGACGATGTGCATCGGGAAGAAGAGGAGGTTCGTGCCCGCGAAGATCAGCCAGAAGCTGATCTGGCCGGGGCGCTCGAAGTACAGCTTCCCGGTGACCTTCGGGAACCAGTAGTACATCCCGCCGAAGATCGGGAAGACGGCCGCCCCGAAGATGATGTAGTGGAAGTGGGCGATGATGAAGTAGGTGTCCGTGACCTGCTGGTCGAACGGGATCGCCACGAACATGATCCCGGTCAGGCCGCCGGTGACGAACATGAAGATGAAGCCGGCGATGAAGAGCAGCGGGGTCTTGAAGCGCGCCACGCCGAGCACGAACGACATGCACCAGGCGAAGACCTGGATCGTGCTCGGGATCACCACCATCGAGGTCGCGCCCGCGAAGAAGATCAGCGCCGTCGTGGACATGCCGGTCGCGAACATGTGGTGGGCCCAGACGCCGAAGCCGATGAAGACGACCAGCAGCTCGGCGATCGCGACGAGCGGGAAGGCGACGAGCTTGCGCTGCGTGAAGGCCGGGATGATCGAAGTCGCGATCCCGAAGGCCGGGACGATCAGGATGTAGACCTCGGGGTGCCCGAAGATCCAGAAGAGGTGCTGCCAGAGGAGCGCCGCGCCGCCGTGTGAGGGATCGAAGAAGTGCGTCCCGATGTTGCGGTCGAGGAAGAGGAAGATGTTGTCGGCGCTCAGCGGCGGCAGCGCGAACAGCAGGCCGAACGACGCGGCGAGGAAGGCGAAGCAGAAGAGCGGCATCCGGTTGAACGACATCCCGGGCGCCCGCGACTTGAAGATGGTGACGATGAACTGGCCGGCGGTCAGCGTCGACGCGATCGAGTTGAAGATCACCGCGAGGGCGTAGAAGTCGATGTTGTGGCCCGGCGAGAACGTCTTGTTCGCGAGCGGCACGTAGTCGAACCAGCCGGCGTCCGGCGCCATCCCGAGCGCGAGGCTCGTGTAGAGGAAGATCGCCGAGGCGAGGAAGATCCAGTAGCTGAGAGCGTTCATTCGCGGGAAGGCCATGTCCCGCGCGCCGATCATGAGCGGGATCAGGTAGTTGCCGAACGCCCCCGTCGTCATCGGGATGATGAAGAAGAAGATCATCGTCAGCCCGTGCAGGGTGAAGAGCTGGTCGTAGGTCTCCGGCGAGACGATCGAGTTGTTCGGCTTGACCAGCTGCGTCCGCATCAGCAGCGCCTCGACCCCGCCGGCGCCGAAGAGGACGAGCGTCGTCCAGAAGTAGAGGAGCCCGATCCGCTTGTGGTCGGTCGTCATCAGCCACCCGAGCACGCCCGGGCGGCTCTGCCACATCACCTCGAGCCGCTCCATGCGGCCCGCGGCTGCCGGGCTCGGAGGCGTCGCGACGGCCACTACTTCAGCTGCTCCAGGTAGGCGGTGATCGCGCGGATCCGCCGCTCGGACAGCTGGCCGAAGCTCGGCATCTGGTTGCCCGGCTTGAACCGCTGGGAGTCGCGGATCCAGTCGTGGAGGTACGAGGGCGTGTTCGGGATCGTGAGCGCGGCCAGCGTCTTGCGGTCGGCGACGTGCGTCAGGTCGGGGCCGACGCCGGAGCTGGCGCTCGTGCCGCGGATCTGGTGGCAGGCGGCGCACGCGCCGTTGAGGAACGCGGCGCGCCCGGCGGCGGCGAGCGACCCGGACGGCGCGGCCGCCGGCCTCGACTGCCTCGCGAGCCAGCGGGCGAACGTCGCCGGGGGGTCGGCGTAGACCCAGATCCCCATGTGCGCGTGCTGGAGGCCGCAGTATTCCGCGCAGTCGCCGCGGTAGCGCCCGACCGCGTCGGCGTAGAGCTCGATCTCGTTCGTCGTGCCGGGCAGCGTGTCGATCTTCCGGTTCAGCTCCGGCACCCAGAAGCTGTGGATCACGTCGCTCGTGCGGACCTCGAGCCGGATCGGCGTACGCACCGGGATGTGGATCTCGTTCGCCGTCACCGCCGAGGTCCCCGGGTAGCGCACCTCCCACCACCACTGGTGCCCGATCACGAGGATCGTCCGCTTGGTCGAGTTGGCCGCCGGCGCCTCGGTCGTCTTGATCACGAACAGGTTCGCGATCACGAACAGCGCCGAGATGAGCAGGATCGGCACGACGACGCCGCCGAGTACGACGACGTACCAGCCGACCCGCTCGCCCGGCTTCGGCCCTTGCGTGTCACCACCGGCGCCGCGGCGGCCGGCGCGCCTCCACGCGAGCAGCAGGAGCGCGACGACCACGGCCAGCCCGAGGAAGGCAACGCCGGTCATCCACCAGAACAGGCTGGCGATGTCGCTCGACTGGTGGCTCGCCGGGGCGAGTGCGTTCTGCTTCTGGCCGCACCCGGCGAGCAGCAGGGCGAGTGGGACGAGCGCCAGCGCACGCTTGCCGCGAAGGAGCCCAGATCTCACGCGCTCGTCATGCCCTCCCGTCGACGACCTGTGCAACGTGCTTCATCTACCGAAACCGGGAGTGATCAAACGCGCCCAGGTACCCTCGGCCGATGGGCTGGACGGTCGAGCCCGCGCAGCTGATCCCCCTGGCGGTGGTGGCCGCGCTCTACGCCAGGCGGGCGTGGACGCTGCGCCGGCGCGGCCGGCCGGTGCCCGCGTGGAAGCTCGCCTCGTTCTCCGGCGGGCTGCTCCTGCTGCTCGCCGCCGTCGTGACGCCGGTCGACTCGATCGGCGAGGACCGGCTCTTCTCGGTGCACATGGTGCAGCACCTGCTGATCGGCGACCTCGCCCCGCTCCTGCTGGTGCTCGGCCTGTCGCGGCCGCTGCTGCGGCCGGTGCTGGCGCCGCGGGCCGTCCAACGGCTCCGCGTTCTGACGCACCCGCTGGTCGCGCTGCCGCTCTGGGCGGCGAACCTCTGGCTCTGGCATCTGCCCCGGCTGTACGACGCCGCGCTCGACCACGCGCCGGTGCACGCGCTCCAGCACCTCTGCTTCCTCGCCGCCGGGATGCTGCTCTGGACGACCCTGCTCGGCCTGCTCCCCGGCCCCCGCTGGTACGGCCGCGGCGCGCAGCTCGGCTCGCTCGGCTTCGTCTGGATCGCGGGCGCAGCGCTCGCGAACATCTTCCTCTGGAGCGACCGCGCGTTCTACTCGCGCTACGTCGACGCGCCGCGCACGTGGGGCCTCTCGGCCGTCGCCGACCAGCGGGCGGGCGGCGGCGTGATGCTCGTCGAGATGACGGTCGTCGTCGCGACCGTCTTCGTCGTGCTCGGGCTGCGTTGGCTCGAGGAGGCCGAGCTGCGGCAGCGACGGCTCGAGGCGCCCCGGTACAGTGAGCCCACCGGGGTGCCGCGCACACGCGGCTGAGATCACACCCGTCGAACCTGATCTGGTTAGCACCAGCGAAGGGAGCGGATGGACCAGCTCGAGACACCGTCGTGGGGCATCCGGCCCGTTCCGGAGCGCCTGCGGGTGCTCGGGCTGCTCGACCTGACGCTGCTCTGGGGCAACCTCTCCGTCAGCCTGCTCGTGATCGTCGCCGCGGCCGGGCTCGTGCCGATGCTGTCGTTCCGGCAGGCGCTGCTCGCGATCCTGATCGGCGCCGTCGCCGGCAGCGTGCTGCTCGGCCTCGCAGCGGCGATCGGCGCAGACGCCCGCGTGCCGGGGATGGTGCTGCTGCGCGCGCCGCTCGGGCGCCGCGGCTCGTACGCGCCCACCGTGCTGAACGTGGCGCAGAACCTCGGCTGGTCGACCTTCGAGCTGATCATCATCTCGACCGCCGCGGCCGCGCTGTCACAACGGGTCTTCGGGTTCGAGGCGCGCTGGCTGTGGGCGCTCCTCTTCGGCGCGGTCTCGCTCGCGCTCGGGCTGCTGGGCCCGGTCGGCTTCGTCCGCCGCTACGTGCGCAAGTTCGCGATCTGGGCGGTCGTCGCGTCGATCGGCTACCTCACCTGGTGGGCGATCGACAAGGCCGACCTGCACGCGCTCTGGCAGACGCACGGCACCGGTGGCCTCTCGCTCGGCCAGGGCGTCGACCTCGTGATGGCCTCGGTGATCTCGTGGACGCCCCTCGCCGCCGACTACACCCGCTTCGCCCGCGGCCGCCGCTCCGCCTTCCTCGGCGCCGGCGTCGGGTACTTCGTGCCGACCCTGTGGGGGTTCTCGCTCGGCGCGGTGCTCGTGCTGGCGCGCGACCTGAGCGACCCGGCGCAGATCCCGAGCGCGGTCGCGAGCGGAAGCGTCCTGGCCGTCGTCGCGCTGCTGATGCTGACCGTGGACGAGAGCGACGAGGCGTTCGCCGACGTCTACTCGACCGCGGTCTCGCTGCAGAACCTGCTGCCGCGGACGTCGCTGCGCCCGCTGATCGTCGTGGTCGCGGCGACGGCCACCGCGGGCGCGATCGCGATCAACCTGAACAACTACCTGACCTTCCTGTTCCTGCTCGGCTCGGTCTTCGTGCCCCTCTTCGGCGTGCTGCTCGCGGACTGGCTGATGCGGGGCGCGCACTACTCGGAGCGCGACGTCTTCGCCGCGCCGGCGGTGCGCTGGCCGCAGCTCGCCGCGTGGGCGCTCGGCTTCTGCCTCTACCAGTGGCTCTCGCCGCAGGGCCCGCACTGGTGGACGAGCGCCGTGGAGCACGTGACCTCCGGGCACGCGCGGTTGACGGCGTCCCTGCCGAGCTTCGCGGTGGCCTTCGGCCTGACGGTGCTCGCGGCCTGGGTAGATTCGCGCCGTGCGGCCGCTCGCAGTCGTCGGGAACCTCTCGCTCGACCGCGTTGACGACGGCGAGCCCCGGCCCGGCGGCGCGCCGTTCCACGCGGCCCGGGCGCTGCGGGTGCTCGGCCGCCCCGCGATCGTGGCCGTGAAGGCGGCGGACGCCGACCGGCGCCGGCTCCTGCCGCCGCTCGTGCGGCTCGGGCTGCCGGTGCTGTGGCGCAGCGGCTCGACGACGGCGGCCTTCGCCTTCTCGTACGAGGGCGACCGGCGCGCGATGCTCGTCGAGGAGCTCGGCCCGACGTGGACCGCGGACGACCTGCGCGGGCTCGAGCGGGCCGAGTGGGTGCACGTCGGCGCGCTCGCCCGGTCCGACTTCCCCGCGGAGACGATGGCGGCGCTCGAGCGCGGCGGACGCAAGCTCGCGCTCGACGGCCAGGGTCTCGTCCGGCCCGAGCGGCCGGGCCCACTCGTGCTGGACGCGGCGTACGACCCCGAGGTGCTGCGACACGTGTCCGTGCTGAAGCTCTCGGACGAGGAGGCGCACGCGGTCGCCGGCGAGGAGCTCGACGAGGACGCGCTGCGGTCGTTGGGCGTGCCCGAGGTGGTCGTGACGCTCGGGTCGCGCGGCTCGCTCGTTCTCGCCGCAGGGCAGCTCGAGCTCGTTCCGGCGCGGCCGGTGGACGGCGACCCGACCGGGGCCGGCGACTCGTTCCTCGCCGCCTACCTCGTCTCGCGCGCGGCGGGGTACGCGCCGGTCGCCTCCGCGCGACGGGCGACGGCGGTGGTGGCGGGCCTGCTCGGGCAGCAGCTGTGAGGGCGCTCGTCCGCACCGTCGACGGCGTCTTCGAGGTCGATCTCGACGAGGAGGTGGTGCTCGGCAGCGCGGACGCGGAGGTCGAGCCGGAGCCGGTCGCCGTCTCGCTGCCGCTGCTCGTGGCGGCGGCGGCCTCCGGCTCGACGGTCGTCGCGGTCGTCGATCGGCGCCCGCCGCTCGTGATCTCGAACGACGCCGGCCGCACGTGGCGCGAGGCCGGCGGCGGCCTGCCGCCGGGGCGGGCGATCGCGCTCGCGTGGGACGACCCGGACTACGCCCTCTACGCCGCGCGCAACCGGCTGTACGTCTCGACGAACGGCGGCGTCTTCTGGCGAGCCCTTGCGCCCGAGCTGCCCGAGATCGAGGCCGTGGCCCTCACGGCCTAGGCGATCCAAGTAACAGACTGTTACTTGCTCGGTTGGAACGCTGTCGGAGAGCGCCTCGCCGGCGCCGACGATCTCGTAACAGACTGTTACTTGCGCCCGCAGCTCGGCGCGACGTGCCCGCGGCGGCCAGGCCGAGCTACGGGAGCCGGAACTCGCCTCGCGCAACGATCACCGCGCTGCCGCCGACCTCGACGTGCTCGAGCTCTTCGACCGTCCCGTCGGCGCGCGCGAAGAGCGTCGAGCGCCGACCGATCTCGACGCCCTGCGTGATCTCGATCTCCTCGCCGAAGCCGATCCGCCCGTGCCGCGCGAGATGCACGGCCAGCGGGCCCGCCGCCGACCCGGTCGCGGGATCCTCGGCCACGCCGCCGCCGGGAGCGAACATCCGCGCCTTCCACCGCGTCCCCGAGCCGGCGAAGCAGAGGACGCCGACGAAGCCCGGCAGGTCGGACAGCGCCACCGGGTCCGGGCGCAGCGCCGCCACCTCCTCCTCCGAGCCGAGGCCGACGTAGACGAACTGCGCGCCGTTGTCGTAGTGCTCGAGCGGCAGCTCCGACCGCCCGACGCCCAGCGCTGCCAGCAGCCCGTCGCCCTCCTCGTACGCCCGCCAGACGGGCAGCGGCTGCTGCATGCGCCCGAAGACGATCCGATCCTGGTCGCGCTCGAGCGTCACGGGCACGATCCCGCGCAGCGTCTCGAGCCGGATCTCCGGCAGCTGCATCGGGCCCGCCAGCACGAACGCCGTCCCGAGCGTCGGATGACCGGCGAACGGCAGCTCCACCGAGGGCGTGAAGATGCGGATCCGCGCGTGCCCGCCCTGCTCCGCCGGGAGCACGAAGACCGACTCGGACAGGTTCAGCTCGCGCGCGAGCGGCTGCAGCTCGTCCTCGCGCAGGCCGCGCGCGTCGGTGAAGACCGCGAGCGCGTTGCCGGCGAGCGGCGTGTCGGTGAAGACGTCGGCGACGACGTACCGGAAGCTGCGCACGGGGCGGAGACTATGCTCCAGTGCCGTGCAGCTGCTCATCGTGCGCCATGCCGAAGCTGCCTCCGGGGAGCCCGACGAGCTGCGTCCGCTGACCCCGGACGGTCGCGCCGCCGCCCGTGCGCTCGGCGAGCGGCTCGCCCGCGACGGGATCCAGCCGGACGCGATCCTGACGAGCCCTCTGCTGCGGGCACGGGAGACGGCGCGGGAGCTCGCCCGTCCGACCGGAGTCGAGCCCGAGGCGGACGAGCGGCTCGCGCCGGGCGCCACCGCCGAGGCCGTCCGCGCCGCCGCCGAGGAGCACGGTCAGACGGTCGTCGTCGTCGGCCACCAGCCCGACTGCTCGCGCATCGCCGCCGCGTTGACCGGCAGCGTCGAGCCGGCGTTCCCGCCGGGCGCGATGCTCGCGATCGACCTCTCGTGACCGCGATCTCCGTCCGCGGACTGCGCAAGTCCTACGGCGCGCTCGAGGCGGTGCGCGGGATCGACTTCGACGTCGCCCGCGGCGAGGTCTTCGGCCTGCTCGGCCCGAACGGCGCGGGCAAGACGACCACCGTCGAGATCCTCGAGGGCTATCGCAAGCGCGACGCGGGCGAGGTCGAGGTGCTCGCTGCCGACCCGGCGACGGCCGCGGGCGACTGGCGTGAGCGCATCGGGGTCGTGCTCCAGTCGTCGGCGATGTACGAGACGCTGACGGTGACCGAGATGCTGCGGCTCTTCGCCGGCTACTACCGCGAGCCGCGGCCCGTGGACGAGGTGGTCGAGCTCGTCGGCCTGCAGGAGAAGCGGGCCGAGCGCGTGCGGCGCCTCTCGGGCGGGCAGCGGCGGCGGCTCGA
>DATIER010000186.1:0-5680 GCA_035455605.1 Gaiellaceae bacterium | reverse complement strand
CGCGTCACCCGCTCGAACAGGAACGCCGGCGAGTGGAGCGGGACGCCGAGCGCCTCGGACTCCTCCTCGTTGGTCACGGTCGGCTCGATCGTCTGCATCCCGCCGGCGATCACGATCCCGTAGCGCGAGCGCAGCAGGTCGTAGAACGACTGGCCCTCGAGGTCGTCGGCGCTCAGGCCCGGGACGAGCGCCTCGCGCACGTGCAGCGTCTCGATCGCCATCGACTCGCGGTCGGCGAGGCGCAGGCGCTTCGCGACGACGATCGGCTCGGACGGCGAGACGTGCAGGAAGCGCCCGAGCCGCGCGCCCGCCGGCACGACGTCGAGGCTCAGAGTCTTGCTCCCGGGCTGCATGCCGCGCCGGCGCATGTCCTCGGTGAACGAGGTCATCGTCAGCTCCTGCGCGATCTTGGGCTCGCTCACGAAGGTGCCCGAACCGCGGCGGCGGACGAGGTAGCCCTCCCGCGCCAGCTCGTCGAGCGCCGCGCGCACGGTCAGGCGCGAGACGCCGAGGTCGGCGCTCAGCTGGCGCTCCGACGGGATCGCCTCGCCGACGCCGAGGCGGTCGATCAGGTCGAAGACCCGGTCGCGCGTCTCACGCTGCTTGGTCACGACGCCGCCGGCGCGAGCTGCGGCTCGGGAGCGGGTTCGGACGCCGCGTCCGGCAGCAGCGTCAGCCCGCTCTCGGGGTCGAAGAAGTAGAGCCGTGCCGGGTCGAGCGCGAGCTCGAGCGGCTCGCCGACGCGGGCGCGGACGCGGGGGTCGATGCGGGCGCTGAACAGCGCGTGCGACTCGGGCAGCAGCGCCGCCTCGTCGCGGCCGCTCACGTCGGTCGCGACGGCCGCGGCCTCGACGCGGAAGAAGACGTGCGCGTCGGAGCCGAGCTCCTCGACCACGACGGGCTCGACGGTCAGCGTCGGCAGGCCCCGGGCGGCCGTGGCCGCGGCCTCGAACGCCTCGGGGCGTACGCCGACGACGACGTCGCGGGCGCCGGACGCGGGACGTCGAGCGGCGTCGAGCGGGATCCGGAAGCCGCCGACGACCACCTCGGCGCCGTCGATCGTGCCCTCGACGAGGTTCATCGCCGGCGTCCCGATGAAGGCGGCGACGAACACGTTCGCGGGGTGGTCGTAGAGCCTCTGCGGCGTGTCCACCTGCAGGATGCGGCCGCCGTCGAGCACCGCGACCCGCTGGCCGAGCGTCATCGCCTCGGTCTGGTCGTGCGTGACGTAGATCGTGGTCACGCCCAGCCGGGCGTGCAGCTGGGCGAGCGAGGCGCGCATCTCGACCCGCAGCTTCGCGTCGAGGTTCGAGAGCGGCTCGTCCATCAGGAACGCCTTCGGCTCGCGCACGATCGCCCGCCCCATCGCGACCCGCTGGCGCTGCCCGCCCGAGAGCTGCGCCGGCTTGCGGTCGAGCAGGTCCTCGAGCCCGAGCAGCGCCGCGACCTTCTCGACGCGCTGCTTCGCCTCGTCCTTCGGCGTGCGCCGGACCTTCAGCCCGTAGCCGATGTTCTTGCGGACCGACATGTGCGGGTAGAGCGCGTAGCTCTGGAAGACCATCGCGATGTCGCGGCGGCGCGGGGCGAGCTCCGTGACGTCGGCGCCGCCGATCGAGATCGCGCCCGCCGTCACCTCCTCGAGCCCGGCGATCATGCGGAGGAGCGTCGACTTCCCGCAGCCGGACGGCCCGACGAGGACGATGAACTCGCCGTCGCCGATCGAGAGGCTGACGTCGTCGACGGCGGTCACGCCGCCGGCGTAGACCTTCGTCAGGTGCTCGAGCTCGATCTCCGCCACGAGGCGACAAGGATAGGACCGGTTCGCGCGAAAAGCAAGACCAACCGCCGTCGATGGGGGCAACTGGTATTGACCACCTCGCCCGCGGCGGCTTAGACTGCCTTCGTGGCGTCGAGCGAGGGACCCCGGACGTTGGACGGGCTGGTGACCGAGTCGCGGCGCGCCGACGGCGACTACGGCTCGCGCTCGACGCAGGAGCTGGTCGAGCTGATGAACGCGGAGGACGCGTCGGTTCCCGCCGCGGTCGCCGCGGTCGCGGCCGAGCTGGCCACGGCGGTCGACGCGATCGCGGAGCGGCTCGCCGGCGGCGGGCGCCTCGTCTACGTCGGCGCCGGCACGTCCGGGCGGCTTGCCGAGCTCGACGCCGAGGAGTGCGAGGGCACGTTCTCGACGAGGGCGGGCCAGGTGGTCGCGCTCGTGGCGGGCCGCGACGCCGCCGGCTCGGCCGAGCGCGAGGCCGCCGAGGACGACGCGGCCACGGGCAGGCAGGCGGTCGAGCAGCTCGGCGTATCCTCGGCCGACGCGGTCGTCGGCGTCAGCGCGAGCGGCCGGACGCCGTACGTGCTCGGCGCGCTGGCGGCCGCGGCCGAGGCGGGCGCGCTGACGGTCGCGCTCGTCGCCGCCGAGGCCTCCGAGCTCGCCCGGATCGCAGAGCACGAGCTCGCCGTCGTCGTCGGGCCCGAGGTCGTCTCCGGCTCCACGCGTTTGAAGGCCGGCACTGCGCAGAAGCTCGTCCTGAACACGATCTCCACCGTCACGATGATCCGGCTCGGCAAGACCTACGGCGACCTGATGGTCGACGTGCGCGCGTCCAACGAGAAGCTCGAGGCGCGGGCGCGCCGCGTCGTCCGCGAGGCCGCGGGCGTCTCGGACGAGGAGGCTCGCGACGCGCTCGAGGCGGCCGGCGGCAGCGCCAAGGTCGCGGTCGTGGCGCTCCTCGCCCACCTCGATCCCGACGCGGCACGCACGCGGCTCGAGCAGGCGGGCGGAGACATCCAGGCGGCGCTGGCGTCATGAGGCTCGGCGTCGAGGCGGCGCTCGTCGGCGGCGCCCTGGTGCGCGGCGACGTCGAGGTCGTGGACGGGATCGTCACCGCCTGCGGCCTCGAGGGCGGCGGCAACGGCGGGCGCGTCGCGGTGCCGGGCTTCGTCGACCTGCAGGTCAACGGCTTCGCCGGCGTCGACCTGATGGGCGCCGACGCCGACGGCTACCGGCGCGCGGGCGAGGCGCTGCTCGAGACCGGCGTCACCGCCTACCTCCCCACCTTCATCTCGGCCCCCGAGGAGGACCTGCTCGCGGCGCTCGGCAACGTGCCCTCCGACCGCACGGGCGCGCGGATCCTCGGCGTCCACCTCGAGGGGCCGTTCCTCTCTCCGCAGCGGCTCGGCATCCATCCGCCCTCGGCGCGGCGCGACCCGGATCCCGCGCTGCTCGAGCGCCTGCTCGGCGCCGGGCCGGTGCGGCTGATGACGCTCGCGCCAGAACTGCCCGGCGCGCTCGAGCTGATCGACCGGCTGCTGCTCGCCGGGGTCGCGGTCTCGTGCGGCCACTCCGACGCGACGGCCGAGGAGGCGACGGTCGCGTTCGACCGCGGCGCCCGCGCCGTGACGCACCTCTTCAACGCGATGCGGCCCTTCCGCCACCGCGACCCCGGGCTCGCCGGTGCCGCGCTCGCCCGCGCCGACGTCACGATCCAGATCATCCTCGACGGCGTGCACCTCGCCCGCGAGACCGCGCGGGTCGTCTGCCAGTCGGCCGCGGGCCGGGTCGCGCTCGTGACCGACGCGGTCGCAGCCGCGGGCATGGGCGACGGCATCTACCTGCTCGGCGGCTTCGAGGTCGAGGTGCGCGACGGCGTCGTGCGCGGTGCCGACGACGTCCTCGCGGGGAGCGCGCTCACGATGATCGAGGCGGTGCGGAACCTCGCCGACCTCGGCCTTCCGCTGGCCGACGCGATCGGCGCGGCGACGACCGTCCCGGCCCGGGTGCTCGGGCTGCCCGAGCTCGGGCGGCTCGAGGTCGGCGCGCTCGCCGACCTGCTCGTGCTGGACGACAACCTCGAGATCGAGCGCGTCTGCGTCGGCGGCGAGGCCCGTGTCGTCGCCTGACCGGCTCACCGCGCACGAGCCGCAGGGCGCCGTGTTCCTCACCGAGATCCGCGAGCAGCCGCACGCCCTGCGCGCGCTGCTCGAGCACGCGCCCGACTTTGCCCGCGTCGCGGCGGTCGCGCGCGAGCGGAGCGCGACCACGGTGCGAATGGTCGGCCACGGCTCGTCCGACAACGCGGCGTCGTACGGCGTCTACGCGTTCGGCCTGCTGCCGCGCTGGACCGCGCTGCGCGACTCGATCACGCTGACCGCCTACTACGGCGCGCAACTCGACCTGGGCGGCTCGACGGTGGTCGCGCTGTCGCAGTCCGGCCGGACGCCGGACGTGATCGACTACGTCGTTCGCGCGCGCCGCGCCGGCGCCTACACGGTCGCGCTGACCAACGATCCGGGCTCCGAGCTCGCGCAGCAGGCCGACGACGTCCTGCCGCTCGAGGCGGGGCCCGAGAGCGCCGTCGCCGCGTCGAAGACCTACCTGAACCAGGTCGCGGCGCTCTGCCTGCTCGCCGCGCACGCGGCCGGCAAGGGGGAGCGCGTCGCCGCCGAGATCGCGACGACGGCCGGGCTGCTCGAGGAGATGCTGCCCGCGCTCGAGGCCGACGTCCGGCGGATCGCGCTCCCGTTCGCGTCGGTCGGCCGGATGTTCGTCGTCGGCCGCGGCATCCAGTTCGGGACGGCCCGCGAGATCGCGCTGAAGCTGCTCGAGACCTGCCGCGTGGCCGCGGAGCCGCTGACGGCGACCGACCTCTCCCACGGCCCGATCGCGGCGCTCGACCCGCTCTTCCCCGTGTGGACGATCGCCGCCGACGACGCGACCCTGCCCGCGGTCGTCGGCGCCGCCGAGCGCGTGCGGCTGGCCGGCTCGACGCTGGTCGCGAGCGGCGACGCCGCCGACAAGCTGGCGGGGGCCGCCTACGCCCTCCCTGTGCCGAGTCCGCCCTCGCCGCTGCTCTCGCCGCTGCTCTCGGTCGTGCCGGGGCAGCTGTTCGCGCTCGAGCTCGCCCGCGCCAAGGGGCTCGACCCCGACCGGCCGGAAGGGTTGACGAAGGTCACGCTTGCCCGCTGAGGCGGCGCCGTTCCTCGCGGTCGACGTCGGCGGGAGCTCCGTCAAGCACGCGCTCCTCGTCGACGGGCGGCTCGAGGCACACGCGCGCGAGCCGGTCATGCCGGACCTCGACGGGCTCGTCGCCCAGCTGCGGCGGATCCACGACGAAGCGGCGGTGCCGTCGTGGGGCCTGTGCATCGCCGGCCTCGTCGACGCGGAGCGCGGCGTCGTCCGCTACGCGTCGAACCTGCCGCTACGGGAGACGCCGCTCGTCGAGCTGCTGCCCGAGCCCGCCGTCTTTGCGAACGACCTGGTCGCGGCGACGGTCGGCGAGGCCGAAGCGGGAACGCTCGCGCTCCTCCAGGCCGGCACGGGGATCGCCGGCCGTTGTGCCGTCGCCGGCCGCGTCGACGCGCGGCCCTACGCCGGCGAGGTCGGCCACCTGCGCTTCCGGCCCGGCGGCCTGCGCTGCCGCTGCGGGCAGGACGGCTGTGCCGAGGCGTACGGCGCCTGGGGCGGGATCGTCGACCGGCACGCCGCGGCCGGGCGGGCCGAGCCGACCCCGGGCTCGCTGCTCGCCGCGGCCGAGGACGACGCGTGGGCGCGCGAGGTGCTCGACGACGCGCTCCGGGCGATCGGCTTCGCAGCGTCAGCGCTCGTGGCCGCGTGCGACCCCGGCGTGCTCAGGGTCGGCGGCGGCCTGGCCTCGGCCTGGGGCGTGACGCTGCT
>DATIER010000185.1:0-5366 GCA_035455605.1 Gaiellaceae bacterium | reverse complement strand
CGTGATCGCCGCGCTCGCGACGATCGCGAACTGGTTCGCGACGCTCGTCGTCGGCACGTCGCCGGAGGGCCTGCACACCTTCCTCGCGACCTTCCTGCGCTTCGCGACGCACGTGCGCGCCTACGTGCTGCTGATCGCCGATCCCTACCCCGGCTTCACCGGCCGCGAGGGGACGTACCCGATCGACCTCGAGGTCGCGCCGCCGGAAGAGCAGAGCCGCGTGACCGTCGGCTTCCGCCTGATCCTCGCGATCCCGGCGCTCCTGCTGACGAACATCCTCTCGAACCTCTCGCAGCTGCTGGCCGTCTTCAGCTGGTTCGTCGCGCTGGTGACCGGCCGCGTGCCCGAGGGCCTGCGCAACTTCGCCGCGCTGGCGCTCCGGTTCGAGACGCAGACCTACGCGTACGTGCTGCTGCTGACGGGCCGGTACCCGAGCCTGAACGTCGGCGTCGAGAGCTAGAAGAGCACCTAACGTCGCAGCGGGAAGGATGCGGTGAGTCAGCCGACCCGTTGCGCATGCGCCTCGGGCAGACTTTCGCCGTGAGCCGGCGTCGCCGAGCGGCGGGCCGGGGCAATCCGGTCCGAGACGCGCTCGTGCGGTACGTGGCGAGCGCGCTTCTGGCCGTGGTGCTCGTCAGCCTGCTGGGCGTCTGGCTCTTCCGCCGCGCGGGCGAGGCCGAGGCGATTCGTGACGCCAAGGATCAGACCCGCATCGCGGCCGAGGGGTCGGTCGAGCCCGCCGTCACCGACCGGCTCGTGCGCGGCGACCCGAAGGCGCTGGCGGCGGTCGACCGGATCGTGCAGGAGCGGGTGCTCAGCGACCCCCTCCAGCGCAGCTCGATCGCGCGCGTGAAGATCTGGGACCGCTCGGGCCGGATCGTGTACTCCGACGAGCCGCGCCTGATCGGGGCCCGGTATGCGATGAGCCCCGAGGACCGGGCCGCGTTCAGGGAGCAGCGCGTCTCCGCCGAGGTCAGCGACCTCTCGAAGCCGGAGAACCGCTTCGAGCGTCGGTTCGGCCGTCTGCTCGAGGTCTACCTGCCGATCCACACCCCGAGCGGGGCCGCGCTCCGCTACGAGACGTACTACCGCTCGAGCTTCATTTCCGCGCGCGCACGGCGCATCTCCCGGCAGTTCGCGCCGGTGCTGCTCGGCGCCCTCGCCCTGCTCGTCCTGATCCAGCTCCCGCTTGCGTGGCGGCTCGCCCGCCGCGTCCAGAGCGGTCAGGACGAGCGGGAGCAGCTGCTGCGCCGCGCGATCGAGGCATCGGACGTGGAGCGCCGGCGGATCGCGCGCGACCTCCACGACGGCGTCGTCCAGGACCTCGCCGCCGTCTCGTACTCGCTGACGGCGGCCGCGGACGAGGCACCACGACCGTACGACGACCAGCTGCGGACGGCGGCGGCCGAGACGAGGCAGGGGATCAGGCAGCTCCGCACGCTGCTGGTCGAGATCTATCCGCCCGAGCTGCACCGGGCCGGTCTCGAGGCGGCGCTCGCCGACCTCGCCTCGGCCTCGCAGGCGCGCGGGGTCGAGACCGCCCTCGAAGTCGAGCCGGAGCTCGGCCTCGGCCGTGAGACGGAGGCGCTCTTCTTCCGCGTCGCGCAGGAAGCGCTCCGGAACGTCGTCAAGCACGCCGGCGCGAAGCACGTCCGCATCGACGTCGCCCGGGCGGACGGACGCGCGCGGCTGAGCGTCGTCGACGACGGCCGTGGCTTCGACCCCGCGACTCCGTCGGGGCGCGAGCATTTCGGGCTGACGATGCTCGCCGGGCTCGTCCGCGACGCGGGCGGTGAGCTCTCGGTCGAGTCGGCTCCGGAGCGCGGCACGCGCGTCTCGGTGGAGGCCGAGCCGTGATCCGGGTGCTGCTCGCCGAGGACCACGGCCTCGTCCGGGCCGGGCTGGAGCGCCTGCTCGCGACGGCGGAGGACGTCGAGGTCGTCGGCGGCGCGGCCGACGGCGCCGAGGCGATCGAGCTGGCGCTCCGCCTCCGGCCCGACGTGGTGTTGATGGACCTCTCGATGCCCGGTGTCGACGGGATCGAGGCGACGCGCGGGATCGTGGCCGCAAACCCGGACGTCCAGGTCGTGATCCTGACCTCGCTCTCCGACCGCGAGCGGATCCTGGCCGCGCTCGACGCCGGTGCGATCGGCTACCTGCTCAAGGACGCCGAGCCCGAGGAGCTGATCGGCGGGATCCGCGCGGCCGCTCGGGGGGAGTCGCCGCTCGCGCCGAAGGCGGCGAGAGCTCTGCTCACGGCCCGCGCCGAGCGTGAGCGGGCGGAACTCAGCGACCGCGAGCGCGACGTCCTCCGCTGCGTGGCGGAGGGCAAGCCCAACAAGCTGATCGCCCGTGAGCTCGGCATCAGCGAGAAGACGGTCAAGACGCACCTGACGCGCGTCTTTCAGCAGCTCGGCGTGACGGACCGGACGCAGGCCGCGCTCTGGGCGAGGGAGCACGGCCTGTCGTGACGAGTCGCCGAGACCGGGGAGAGGGGTTCCCGGTCTCGGCGAGGGGATGGGTCGGGAGGTGCTACAGCGAGAGCGCGGCGCGGCAGCTCTCGCCGCCCCGCAGGGCCTTGGCGGTCGCGAGGATCCGGCTCGAAGGCGCGCCGGCCAGCAGGCGGTGCACCGAGAAGGAGCCGCTCGGGGCGAGCGTCGTGCGGCTGCCGCTGAAGACGGTGGCGCCGTTCTGCGTGATCGTCACCCGCCAGCGCCTGCCGATCCGGTTCTGGTCGACCTCGAACTCGGTCTCGATCCGGCCGTCGTCGGCCTTGGCCTTGAGCTTCCAGACGCTCGAGGCTGAGCACTTGCCGCGGGCGATGACGCCCTTGCCGCCCTTGGTCGCCCCGGCGAGCGCGGTCGAGGCGGTGACGGCGAGCATCGCGACGAGCGATGCGAGTGCGATGAGCGTGAGCTTGTGCATTGCGGCCCTCCTTGGGCGGTGATCGACGAGACGCCTCGAGGGTCGCAGCGGCCCGGTCCGGCCGGCAATGAGACATCGGTCCTAGGACCGCGGCGGGCGCTTCGTCAGATCGTCTTGAACTGCTCGAACGGCTGCCTGCACTCGCGGCAGTAGCGCAGCGAGCGGCACGGCGTCGGGCCGAAGATGTTCTCCAGCGCGGTGTCTCGTGAGCCGCAGTAGGGGCAGCGGAAGCCGTTCGACTGCAGCTGCACGAGCTGCGGCCCCTCCGGCGCGCGCGGCGTCGGCGGCGCGAAGCCCGCGGCGCGGAGCTTCTCGCGGCCCTCGGGCGTGATCCGGTCGGTCGACCAGGAATCGTCGAGCACGACCTCGACCTCGGCTTCCGCGCCGAGCTGCGCGATCCGCTCCGCCATCTGCGCCCGCATCGTCTCGAGCGCGGGGCAGCCGAGGAACGTCGGCGTGAACTCGACGTGCACCCGCGTCTCCTCGACGCGCACGTCGCGCACCACGCCGAGGTCGACCACCGAGATGACCGGGATCTCCGGGTCCGGCACCTCGGCGAGCGCCTGCCAGACCTCGGCTTCGCTCAGTCGAACTCGGCCGGCCATTCCGGGTGCTCTCGCTGCTCGAAGCAGCGCTCGATCTCCGCCCGCGTCGCGTCGCCGAAGCGCAGCCGCTCGGGCAGCTCTCCGGCCGCGAAGAACTGCGCGTCGATCGTCTCGTAGCCGAGAGCTCGGCGCTCGCCGTCCTCGAGCTCGCAGAGGAAGAAGACCTTCCAGATGTGCCACAGGTGCGGCGGGAACCTGCGCCGGTCGCGGTCGTACAGGCCGAGCAGCCTGACAGGCCGCGCCGCGTAGCCCGATTCCTCGAGCACCTCGCGCGCGACGGCCGTGCTCGGGCTCTCGCCGACGTCGACCCAGCCGCCGGGCAGCGACCACGCCTCGCCCTCGCGCTCCTGGACGAGCAGGATGCGATCGCCGCGAAAGGCGACGCCGCGCACGTCGACCTTCGGCGTCGCGTGCCCCTCCTCCGCCGCGAAGACCGCCTCGAGGCCGGCGGCGTCGCTGCCGTTCGCGAGCATCTCCGCCGCGACGCGCCGGACCTGCTCGAAACGCTCGCGGTCGTACTCGCGCGGATTCCAGGCAAGCCCCGACTGCGCGATCGCCTGGAGCTCGCGTGCCCACGCGAGCACCGTCACCACGTCGTCCCCGCCGGCTGCGAGCGGCGCACGCTCGTCATCTCCTCCCACAGCTCCTGAAGGTCGGTGGAGTGGCCGTCACGTTGCCCCACCAGCGGCAGCAGCTCCTCGAGCGCCGCCAGGTAGCGCGGCTCGTCCTTCAGCCGCTCGTGCCACATCTCGGCGTGCAGGCGGTGGTAGGCCTCCTCGCGGTCGATCTTGGCCGCGAGCCCGGCAAGCTCCTCGTCGCGGCCCTCCTTCAGGCGAGCGAGCCGCTCGGCGTCGGCCTGCTCGTAGAGCACGTGCCGTGCGATCGTGCGCTCCCACTCGGGCAACCGCAGCTCGACGAGACGCGAGCAGTGGTACTCCTCCGGCGCGCGGTCGAACGCGAGCTCGTCGGCGGTCGTGCCCAGCTCGCTCGCCGCCAGCTCGTACAGCGCTCGCGCGTGCCCGATCTCGTTCTGCGCGATCGACGAGAAGGCGACGTCCTCCTCGAGGAACGGCGCGATCCCGGTCCACTCCGAGTCCCGCCAGCCGAGGATCAGCTCGTCGTCAGCGATCTCGAGGAGCAGTTGTGCCCGCTCGTTCACGCGCCTGAGCACGGGGGAAACCAGGCTTCCCCCGTGGGCCCCCTTCTTCTCCGCAGCGGCGACATCCCCGTTGCGAGGCTCCCGCCGGGCAAAGCCCGGCTCCGCCGGCGAACCGCGCTCATCCTTGATCGCCCCTTGCGCCGGCGCCCGCCCGCGCACGTGCTTCACGCAACTTCTCCTTCAGCGGATACCCGTCGACGCGGTGGTAGTTGCGGTGCAGCTCGTCGACGAACTCCTCGATGGGCAGGATCGCCTCGCGCGCGACCACCCAGAGCGCGACGGACTCGCCGCGCCGGCCGTACTGCTCGCGCGCGTACGCCTCGGCGAAGCGCTCGTCGGCGGCCTCGATCGAGCCCGCGTGCTGGAACGGCTGGCCCTTCCGCTCCTGGCGAAAGACCTCGTAGATCACGCGGCCAGGAGCACCGAGCGCACCCAGGCCGAGTTCGCGCGTGCCTGACGGCGCAGGTCGAGCCGGTCGTCGGTCTTGGGGCCGTGGCCGGTGACGACCGAGCGCAGCTCGTCCCAGTCGGGCTCGGTGTAGTGCCAGCGGCCGGTCTCCTCGTCCTTGCGCAGCTCGGGGTCCGGCACCGTCAGGCCGAGCTCCCAGATCTGCGGCACGTAGCCGTCGAGGAACTGCTGGCGCGCCTCGTCGTTGCCCTGGCTCTTGATCCGCCAGA
>DATIER010000184.1:0-26179 GCA_035455605.1 Gaiellaceae bacterium | reverse complement strand
GGGGAGATGGACGAGATCGTCGAGTCGTTCGCGGCCATCCAGGAGATCGTCGAGCGCGGCCAGGCCGACGGCTCGATCCGCGCCGACCTCGACGCGCGGCTCGCGAGCTACGTCTTCTTCGGCGCCGTCGAGGAGCTGCTGACGGGGTGGGTGCTCGGGCGGCTGCCCGACACGGACGAGGAGCTCGCGCGCGCGGAGCGGACGCTCGTCGAGATCGTCACCGGCGGACTCGCCCCGGACCTGGCGACGGCGACCGCGTAGTGGCGACGACATCGGACTCCGCGGCGCTCGTCCGGGCGCCCCAAGTCCCCCGTCGCCTGTTCTGGACGCTCGGCTTCGGCGCCTTCGGCCTGGCCTTCTCGATCACGACCATCTCGGTCGCGCTGCCGCCGCTGCTGAGCACGTTCACGGAGTCCGGGTCGCTGATCGGCCTCGCGATCGGGGCCGAGGGCCTGTTCGCGCTGACGCTCTCGCCGGTCGTCGGCCCCTGGAGCGACTCGTTCCACACGCCGCTCGGGCGCCGGCGGCCGTTCATGCTTGTCGGCCTCGGGCCGATGGCGTTCTGCCTGCTGCTGATCCCGTTCATGCCGAACCTGTGGACGACGGTGATGCTCGTGCTGGCGTTCTACTTCGCCTACTACCTGTACGAGCCGCCGTACCGCGGGCTCTACCCGGACGTGCTGCCGCCCGCGTCCTACGGGCGTGCGCAGGGGGTGCAGCACGTGCTCCGCGGGATCGCGCTCGGGATCGCGCTCGTCGGCGGCAACTTCCTGCTCAAGGTCTGGACGCCGGCGCCGTTCCTGACGGCGGCGGTCGTGACCTCGCTCGCCTGCGGGCTGACGATCCTGCTGATCCGCGAGGACGGCGGGCACGGCCGCGTGTTCGAAGGCTTCGCCGCCTACATCAAGCGCAGCTGGAGCATCTTCAAGGAGGAAGGCGACGTCCGGCGCTTCCTGATCGCGAACTCGGCCTGGGAGGGGACGTTCGCCGCCGCCCGCAGCTTCGTCATCCTCTACGTCGTCGACGGGCTGAACGAGTCGAAGACCGTCTCCGGCGAGATCCTCGCGGCGGTCGCCGCCGGCTACGTGATCGCGGCCGTCTTCGCGGGGCGGCTGGGCGACCGGTTCGGGCTCGCGCGCGTGATCTTCTTCGCGTCGTTCGTGTACGGCTCCGGATACCTCGTCGGCGGCCTGGCGACGCAGTGGCACACGTGGTACCTCGGCCTGATCGGCATGGTCGCGATCGCCGGGGGCACGGTGATGACCCTCGCGTGGGGGCTGCTCTACAAGATCGTCCCCGCGCAGCACCGGGGCGCGGCCTCCGGGCTCGCGACGACGACGAAGGGCATCGGCCTGCTGATCGGCGCGCCGGTCGCGGGGCTCGCGATCGACCTCGCCCGGCCGTATCTCGGCTCGACCGACGGCTACCAGATCCTCTGGCCGATCTGCGGGATCCCGATCCTGGCGGTGATCCCGCTGCTCGTGCGCCTGATGGAGGTCGAGCCGCGCGCGAGGTTCGACGTCGTCGCCGGCGCCCCGGCGCTTCCGCGCGACCCCTAGCCCTGGTCGTCCAGGCGGGGCGTGACCTGCCGGAACTCGCTCGGCGCGCCCGGCAGGCCGCCGCGCTTCGAGGCGTACTCGGGGACGCCGACGCAGGTGAAGAGCAGCGTGTCGACCTGCTCCCCGAGCAGGCCGGGGACGTCGCTGTCGAGGAAGGTCATGCCCGAGGCACCCGCGCCGAGCGCGTACGCGAGCAGGTGCAGGCGGCCCTCGACGAGCCCGGCGGCCAGCTGCGCCTCGCGGTACCCGCGGTCGTCGAGCCGCGCCACGTCCGTCACGCCGATCACCACGAACGCTGCGTCCCGCGGCAGCCCCTGGTCGACTCCGACTCGGTACAGGTCCTGCCGGAAGCTCCCGGCGCGGGCGAGCTCGGGCCAGCGGTAGACGCCCGGCTCGAAGCCCTCGACGTCGTTGACCACGACCCAGTGCGGCACGCCGATCCCTCGCGTCGCCGCCCCGAACGCCGTCCGCAGCAGGTCGCCGGAGAGGCCGCGCGAGGGATCCATCCGCCGCTGCGAGCTGCGGCTCAGGACGACCGCCTCGACCGGCGGCGAGTCCCGTAGCGGCACCTCGGCCGGCTCGCCCCACGACCACGGCTCGCCCAGCTCGTCCCGGTCGCCTGCCCGCTGCGCCGCGGTCTCGAGCGGGAACTCGACCGGGTCGGCGTCGACCTCGCCGCGCGCCGCCGCGCCCGTCGCCTCGAGCGCGGGCCCGCCGTCGCCGAGCGCGACGACGGCCACCGGCCATTCGTGCACGCCGTCCGCTCCGACCAGCGCCGTCACCTCGGCGTCGGGAAAGCGCGTGTACAGCCGCGCGTCGATCCCGGCTGACGCCGCAGCCGCGAGCAGCTGGGAGAGCATCGTCCCGGAGTCCCAGTAGACGTGCCGGTAGCCGCGCTCGCGGTAGCGCCAGCCCGTGCGCCAGGGGACGCCCGTCGAGATGACCGTCACGGCGCCCGAGCGCGGCGGCGGAGCGACGAGCACGAGCGCGTGCGCCTCCGGGTCGTACCAGTGCACGCCCGCGGGCAGCGCCGCTCCCTCCGGCACCGCGACGTAGAGCTCGATCGGGAAGCGCGCGCCGGCCGAGCCCGCGGCGCGGAAGAGCCAGACGCCCGAGGGCCGCGTCGTCGTCCGCACCACGCCGGAGGCCAGGAAGAGCAGACGCCCGAGCTGCGCGAGGTCGAGCTCGCGCTCCGGCACCGCGGCCGTGCCCGCCAGCACCGCGACCGTCGACGCCTCAGTCGGCGGCAGCCCGCGCGGCAGCGGCACGCGCGGCAGCTCCGGCGCGTAGCGCTTGTAGAACCACGGCAGGCGCTCGAGGTCGTTCGAATCGAAGCTCGTCACCGCCCGCGGGTCGTCCGGCGGCTTGTCCCAGTTCTCCCACGGCGGGGAGTAGGACGTGATCCGGTGCAGCTCCTGGGTCGGCGTCGCCACTACCGGGCTTGCGCGAGCGCGGGCGCCCAGGCGGCGATCGGCGAGACGTCGCCGTCGCCGTTCAGCTTCCGGTAGCCGAGCGCGTGCTCGGCCTGCATCAGCTTGTGGATCTGCGTCGTGCCCTCGTAGATGATCGGCGCCCGCGCGTTGCGGAAGTAGCGCTCGATCCCGTACTCGGCCGAGTACCCGTACGAGCCGTGCACCTGGATCGCGAGATGCGCGGCGCGGAACGCGGACTCCGTCGCGTGCCACTTGGCCAGCGAGGTCTCGCGCGTGTTGCGCACGCCCTGGTTCTTGAGCCACGCCGCCTGCATCACGAGCAGCTTCGACGTCTCGTAGCCGAGCACCATCTCCGCGATCATGTCCTGGACGAACTGGTACTTGCCGATCGGCTGCCCGAACGTCTCGCGCTCGCGTGCGTACTCGACCGAGCGCTCGAGGCAGGCGCGGATGACGCCGCACGCGCCCGCGGCCACGGTGAAGCGGCCCTGGTCGAGCCCGTACATGGCGATCTCGAAGCCCTGGCCTTCCTCGCCGACGAGGTTCTCGGCCGGCACCTCGACGTTCTCGAAGAAGAGCTCCCCGGTCGAGCCGGCCCAGACCCCGAGCTTGTGCTCGGTCTCGCGCGTCGAGACGCCGGGCCACTCCCGCTCGACGACGAACGCCGAGATGCCCTTGTGCTTGGCGTCGGGGTCGGTCTTCGCGAACACCAGCTGGTGGTCGGCCACGGTCGCGTACGAGATCCAGTTCTTCTGGCCGTTGAGGACGTACGTGTCGCCCTCGCGCCCCGCGGTCGTCCGCATCGCGGCGACGTCCGAGCCCGCGCCGGGCTCCGTCAGGCCGAAGCAGGCGAGCTTCTCGCCCTTCGCCTGCGGCGTGAGGTACCGCTGCTTCTGCTCCTCGTTCGCGTAGCGCAGCAGCGAGAGCGAGTTGAGCCCGACGTGGACCGAGATCAGCGTCCGGAAGGCCGCCTCGCCGCGTTCGATCTCCTCGCACGAGAGCGCCTCAGCGACGAAGTCGAGGCCGGCGCCGCCGTAGGCCTCGGGGATCACGATCCCGAGCAGGCCGAGCTCGGCCATGCCCTCGATCACGCCCAAGTCGAGCCGGTGCTCGATGTCGTTCTCGATCGCGTTCGGGAGCACGCGCTCGTCGACGAACGAGCGCACGGTGTCCTGAATCAGCCGCTGTTCCGGGGTAAGTTCGAAGTCCACGGGCCAGAGTGTACGGACGTCAGACATCGAAGTCCGCCGGAGGCCTGCGCGAGCTCACACCGGGGCTCGTCGCGGGGCTCGCGGTGGCCACCCTCGCCGCTGCCTCCGGCGGCTTCCAGCCCACGAGCTGGGGCTGGAGCGCCGCCCTTCTCCTGGTGCTCGTCGCCGTTGCGGTGCTGGTCGGGGGGCGGCGACTCTCTCCCCTCGAGTGGGCGCTCCCGGCGGCGCTCGCCGGCCTGGCGGCGTGGACCTGGCTCTCGCTCGTCTGGTCGGACGACGTCGCGCAGACCGTGCAGGAGGGCGAGCGGCTGCTGGTCTACCTCGCAGGGGCGACGGCGCTGCTGCTGCTCGGGCGGCGCGCGAGCGTGGGGGCCGTCGTCGCGGGCCTCTGGGCGGCGATCGTCGTCATCTCCGTCTACGCGCTGACCCTGCGTCTGCTCGCGCCCGGGCGCGGCGCCTACCAGGTCATCTCCAGCGACCCCGAGGCGAGCTTCCGGCTCTCGCGCCCGCTCGGCTACGCGAACGCGCTCGCGATCTTCGCGGCGATCGGGATCCTGCTGGCGCTCGGGCTGGCACTTCGCGGAAGAGGCCCGCTGCGTGGGCTCGCCGCGGCGTCGCTCGTGATCCTGGCGCCCACGCTCTACTTCACGTACGGGCGCGGCGCCTGGCTCGGGCTCGCCGCCGGGCTCTGCGCGCTGTTCGCGCTCGAGCGCGGCCGCGTCGCCGCCGCCGTTCGAGCGGCCGCCCTGGCGATCGCGCCTGCGATCGCGGTCGTGCTCGCGTCGCGAACACACGGGCTGACCGCGGACCCGAGCTCGGTCGCGGCCGCCCGGCACGACGGCCGGCTGCTCGCGGTCGCGGTCGTCTGCCTCGCCGTCGCCGCGGCGTTCGTGCCCGCCGGGCTCGACCGGCTGCTGCCGAGAGTCCAGCTCGGCCGGTCGGCGCGCCGCGGCCTCGCGCTCGCCGTGGGCGTGGTCGTGCTCGCGATCGCCGTGGCCGCGGTGGCGGCGGTCGGCGGGCCGCGGGCGGGCGCCCGCCGCGCCTACCACGCCTTCAACGCACCAGCGCCACTCGTCAGGTCGGACGCGAGCAACCGCCTCTTCAGCCTCTCCGGCAGCAACCGCTCCGACTACTGGCGCGTCGCCTGGCGCGAGGTGGAGGCGCACCCGCTCCTGGGCGGCGGGGCCGGCAGCTTCCAGCGCTTCTGGCTCCGTCACCGCAGCGCCGAGCTCCCGGTGCTCGATGCCCACAGCCTCTATCTCGAGACCCTGGCGGAGCTCGGAGCTGTCGGGCTCGCGCTCCTGCTCTGCGTGCTCACCGTGCCGCTCCTCGGGCTGAGGACGGCGAGGCGGACGCCGTTCGCGGCCGCCGCGCTGGGAGGCTACGTCGCCTTTCTCGTCCACGCGGGCATCGACTGGGACTGGGAGATGCCGGCGGTCACGCTCACCGCCCTCGCCTGTGGTGTGGCACTGCTGCTCGCGGCCCGCGGTGACGATTCGCCGCGACCGGCCCGTCCCGTGCGCATCGGCCTGGCCGCAGGAGCCGCCGCGCTCGTCGTGCTCGCGCTCGGCGGCTTCGTGGGCAACCGGGCGGAGGCCTCGGCCTCCGACGCCCTCGACGCCTCACGGCTCAACGCCGCCGCACACGAGGCGAGGCAGGCGCGGCGCTGGGAGCCGTGGTCGTCCGAGCCCTGGCGGCTGCTCGGCGAGGCGCAGCTCCAGGCCGGCGAGGTCGCCGACGCGCGGGCGAGCTTCCGGCACGGCCTGGCGAAGGACGGCTCGAGCTGGGAGCTCTGGCTCGATCTCGCCCTCGTCACGCGGGGCGCCGAGCGGCAGGCGGCGCTCGCGCACGTCGCCGCTCTGAACCCGCTCAGCAGCGAGCTTCGCCAGCTCCGCAGCTCCGGTTGAGAGCAGACCGCAAGGTTCGCGCCGGCGGCGGATCAACTTGCACGACTCACGTGAGACCTCGAACCCGCAAGGGGGGCCGCCCATGAAGTTGAGCTCTAGACGCGCACGCCTGACCGCCGCCGCTGCCTTGGCGCTCGTCGTCGGCGTGCCCGCGTCCCTGGGTGCGACGGGACTCGCCGCGAAGGTCGTCGGCTCGTCCGACACGACGCCCACAGCCGCCGAGTATCCGTCGTCGAAGGTGACGATCTGCCACCACACCCATTCGCAGACGAACCCGTTCGTGACGATCACCGTGTCGCAGAACGCGCTGCCCGCACACATGGGGCACGGCGACACGGTCGGGGCGTGCTCGTCGGCGCCCCCGGCCGCGCCGGTCGCCCCAGCGGCTGCCGCGCACACGCTGAAGAAGGCGCACAAGGCCAAGCACAACGCCGGCAAGCGCGGCCTGCACGGTCACGGCAAGCCGGCCAAGACGGTTCGCGTCAAGACGCACGGCAAGAGCGGCGAGACGCACGGCGCACCGACGACCGGCAGCACCACCGTTCACGGCAAGAGCCACGCCGCGACCCACGGCCAGGGGAAGTCTCACCAGACGACTCATGGCAAGGGCGAGGCAAACGGCAAGAGCCAGACTCGCGGCCACGGCCAGGGAGGCCAGGGCCACGGCCAAGGCCAGAGCCAGACCCACGGCCAGGGCCAGGGGAACGGACAGGGCCAGGGCCAGCAACAGGGCCAAGGCGGCACGCACGGGAACGGCGGCGGCAGCGGCAAGGGCCACTAGTCGCGTACCGCCGCAGCGCCCAGTACCTGCGAGAGCCCCGGTAACCGGGGCTCTCGCTCGTTAAGGTCGCGTCGTGCCGAGCGATTCGCATGCCGACCTCCTCGGGCTGCCGCTCGAGGTCGAGTCGTACGAGCTCGAGCGGCTCGAGCAGCCGGTCACGCGGGGCTTCACGCGCGTGACGACGGTCGTGCACCTGCGCGGCGGCGGCGAGGAGGGCGTCGGCGAGGACGTCACCTGGTACGCCGAGCACCACGACCGCGAGCAGGCGGCGGGGCCGGTGCTGCCGCTGGCCCGGGAGTGGACGCTCGCGTCCTTCTCGGACGCGCTGCCGATCCCTGACCCGCACCGGCGTTGGGCGTACGAGAGCGCGGCCCTCGACCTCGCGCTGCGCCAGGCGCAGACGACGCTGGCCGAGCCGATCGGGCGCGAGCCGCGGCCGGTCTCGTTCGTGATCTCGCCGGGGCTCGGCGACCCGCCCACGAGCCGCGTCGTCCGCCGCTGGCTCGAGCTCGAGCCGAGCCATCGCTTCAAGCTCGACCCCGCCGACGACTGGAGCGACGAGCTGATCGCCGAGCTGGCCGCCACCGGCGCGATCGTCACCGCCGACTACAAGGCGTACTACAGCCGTGAGGACGGACCGCCGCCGGACCCGGATCTCTACCGGCGGGTCGCCGAAGGCTTCTCCGGGGCGTACCTCGAGGACCCCGCGTTGACGGACGAGACCGACGCCGTGCTGGAGCCGTACCGCGACCGCGTCACGTGGGACGCGCCGATCCACTCGATCGCCGACGTCGAGGCGCTGCCGTTTCCGCCGCGGGTGCTGAACTCGAAGCCGTCGCGGTTCGGGCGGCTGCAGGAGCTGCTCGGCTTCTACGACCACTGCGAGGAGCACGGGATCGCGCTCTACGGCGGCGGCATGTTCGAGCTCGGCCCCGGCCGCGGGCAGATCCAGTACCTCGCGTCGCTCTTCCATCCCGACGGGCCGAACGACGTCGCACCGCGCGAGTACAACGCGCCGGAGCCGCAGCCGGGCCTGGCGCCGAGCCCCCTCGACCCGGCGCCCGACCCGACCGGCTTCCGCTGGGGCGGCCCGGCGACCTAGCCGGCTGCGACCGCTCCCGCCTCGGCTTCCTTCCGCGCCCGCCGGATCAGCGCGGCCAGGCTCTGCGTGTGGTCCTCGTCGCCCTCGCCCGGCGGCTCGCCTTCCGCGAGGTCGAGCTCCGTGTGAACGGCACCGACCTCGAGCCCGAGCAAGTCGAGCGCCGTGAAGAAGACCGGCGCCTCGCTCTGCAGGAGGTGGTAGACGTCGGCGAACTCGTCGAGGGTCATGTAGAGCACCGTCGAGCTCCCGTTGAACTGGAGCCAGTCGGCGGGCCGCACCGCCGGAAACGCGATGAAGGCGGTGCCGCCCGACTCGAGGCTCAGCCTGATCGAGCGGTTGTAGTCCAGGAAGTTGTTCTGCGCGATGTGGACCTCGTACTTCTCGATCCTGTCCGCGATTGCCATTGCGGCCTCCCCCGGTTGACAGCGATGCCAGCAGGACGCAGGCGCAGCGGGGCCTCTTCCGGCTACGCGGACGCTTAAAGGCCTCGCAACCGGCGGTTAACGGCCCGGGACTACAACACGGCTGGCGGATTGTCGTGAACGAAATCGCGAAACCGACACTGCGCGAAGGCCAGGAGCGGCGGCTCCTGCTTCCTGCGGCTGCGGCCGCCGTCCTGCTCTTCCTGGCCGTCGGCGGGCTCGGCCTCTACCGCTACCTCGACTCCTACTGGCTCTACCGCGGCTTCCCGCCGCCGCAGGACCCGTCCTTCGTCAAGCAGCAGGGGACGATGCAGACGATCCACGTTGCGAGCCCGGCGATCGGCGGGCGCAGCCAGCAGGTGGACGTGTACCTGCCGCCCGGCTACGCGCAGAGCACGCAGCGCTACCCGGTGCTCTACCTGCTGCACGGCTTCCCCGGCGACCCTGCCGGCTTCGTCCGCACCGTCCGCGTCGGCGTGGTCGAGGACACGCTGCTCGCCAAGAACCAGATGAAGCCACTGATCATCGTCATGCCGATGGGGTCGACCGGCGTCTTCACCGACAAGGAGTGGGCGAACGGCATCCACCCGCACGAGAACTGGGAGACGTTCTTCGCGCGGGACGTGGTCAACGCCGTCGACCACCGCTTCCGCACCATCCCGACCGGCGCGGCGCGGGCGGTCGGGGGCCTGTCGGAGGGCGGCTACGCCTCCTTCAACATCGGCCTCCACCACCCGGCCGAGTTCCGCGTGCTCGAAAGCTGGTCGGGCTACGAGCAGGCCGACAACGTGAAGTCGATCTTCGGCGGCCGCCCGCAGAAGCTCGCCTACAACAGCCCGCTCCAGACGCTGCCGCGCGCTGCGCGGACGTTGCGCCGCCAGGGCGCGTACCTCTGGTTCTACACCGGCGACAAGGACTCGCTGCGCACGCAGAACTACGCCTTCGCGCACGAGCTCGCGCGCCTGCACGTCCGCCACCGCTTCTTCGTCGTCTCCGGCGGCCACACCTGGGCGCTCTGGCGCTCGAACGCCTGGCAGGCGATCTCGGTCGCCTCGGCGCATCTCGCCCATGGCTAGGGCCGCCCGCAACGGCGCGCTCGGCCTCGTCGGGCTGCTCGTCCTGCTCGCGGCCGCCGGCTGGCTCTACCTGCTCCGGCCCTCGGCCGCCGGGCTGCGGCCGGCGGTGCCCGAGGCGCTGCCGCTCGACGAGCTGGCGCACAAGGCGGGCGTCTCCGTCGTCGCCTTCTTCGCGGTCTGGGGCTCGGCCGCGCTCCTGCTCGGCCTGCTGGCCCGGGCCGCGCGGCTCGACCGGCTGACCTCCGCGGTCGTCCTGCTGGTCGGCGTGGGCGCGTTCGAGTTCCTGGCCGCGGGGGTCTCGCTCGCGGTCGTCCGGCAGATCTCGTTCCACGAGGCCTTCGTGACCGCGACCGACGTCCGCGCCGTCTCGCTGCCGGCCCTGGTCGCCGCGCTCGGTGGAGCGATCTGGGGGCGCGCGCGCGCGACGTCCGGCTCGCGCGCGCCACTCCTGCTCGCGTGGGGCGTCGCCGCGGCGGGAGCGATCGGGCTCGTCGACGCGCTCCTGCCCGCCCACGACCGGGGCTTCGTGGGCGGCCTCGCTCCCGACGCCGTGCGGCCCGTGACGAGCGCGCTGGTCGGGCCGCTCGCGCTCGCGCTGCTCGTCGTTGCCCGCGGCCTCGCGCGCCGGAAGCGGAGGGCCTGGCAGGTCTCGCTCGTCCTGCTCGGCGGCTCGAGCGTGCTCCACGTGCTGCACGGCTTCGGCACCGGCGCGGTCGTCACCACGCTCCTGCTCGTCGCGCTCGTGGCGCAGCGTCACGTCTTCGACGCCCCCGGCGACCCTGCCTCGCGGCGCCGGCTCGTCGTGCGGGCGCTGCTCGTGGCGGCCGCGATCCTCCTCTACGGCATGACCGCCGTCTGGCTGAACCGGCTCGCGCTCGACCAGCCGGTCTCCGCCGTGCTCGCGCTCCGCGACACGGCCGCCGCCGCCGTCGGCGCACGGTTGGTCGGGCAGCGATTCGGCGACTGGTTCTCGCTCTCCGTCTTCGTCGCGACGCTCGCCGGCTGCGCCTGGGTGCTCGCAGGCTGGACGGCTCCCTGGCGGCACCGCGTCCGGCAGGAGGCGCGCGAGCGGGCGCTCGCCCACAGCCTCGTCGCCGCGTGGGGCGACGACACGCTGGCGCCGTTCGTCCTGCGGGCGGACAAGGCGTACTTCTTCTCGGCCGACCGGCGGGCCTTCGTCGCGTACCGCGTCGTCGGCGGCGTCGCGATCGTCTCGGGCGACCCGGTCGGGCCGGAGGCCGAGCACGAGCCGCTGCTCGAGCGCTTCATCGCGTTCGCCCGCAGCCGGGGCTGGCGCGTGGCGATCCTCGGGGCAGCGGAGCAGCGGCTCGCGCTCTACCGGCGCCTCGGCCTGCACGCGCTCTACCACGGCGACGAGGCGGTCGTCGAGACAACCGCGTTCTCGCTCGACGGGCGGCCGATCCGGAAGGTGCGCCAGTCCGTCCACCGCCTGCGGCGCGCCGGCTACGGCGTCGAGGTGCTCCGCCCGGGCCAGGTCGACGATGTGCTCCGGTCGGAGCTCGAGACGATCGCCGGCACGTGGCGCGGGACCGAGCCGGAGCGCGGCTTCGTGATGGCGCTCGACGCCCTCTTCCGGCTCGGCGACGAGGACGCGCTCTTCGTCGTCGGCCGCGACCCCGACGGGAGCCCGGCCGGCTTCCTCCATTTCGCCGTCTGCCGCGCGGGCCGTGCGCTCTCGCTCTCCTCGATGCCGCGCCTGCGGACGACGCCGAACGGGTTCAACGAGTGGCTGATCTGCGAGGCGGTCGAGTGGGCGCGCGAGCACGGCGTCGAGCGGGTCTCGCTGAACTTCGCGCCGTTCGCGGCGCTGCTCGCTCCCGAGGCCGAGCTCTCGCGCTTCCAGCGGCTGGAGCGGCGGGCGCTGCTCAGCGTCAAGGGGCGGTTCCAGCTCGACAACCTGCTGCTCTTCAACCGCAAGTTCTTCCCCAGCTGGCAGCGGCGGTTCGTCGTCTACGAGCGGCGCCTCGACCTGCCGCGGGTCGGGATCGCGGCGCTCGCCGCCGAGGCGTACCTGCCGTTCTCCGGCCGCGGCGAGCGGTGACCGCGGCGCTGGCAGGCGGGCTGCTGCTCGCCCTCGCGTCGGCGGCCGCCCTCAACTGGAGCTACTTCGTCCAGCACGGCGTCGCCTCCGCGCTGCCGCCGCTGACGCTGCGCCGGCCGCTCGCCTCGCTGCGGCTGCTCTTCGGCGACCTGCGCTGGCTCGCGGGCTTCGTCGTCGGGATCGGCGGCTGGGTGCTCTACGTGGCGGCGCTGGCGTTCGCGCCCCTCTCGCTCGTCCAGGCCGCCTCGGCCGGAGGGATCGGGCTGCTGGCCCTGCTCGCGTCACGGCATACGCGCCTGACGGGCCTCGAGCGGCGCGGCGTGGCCGTCGCGGTCGCCGGCCTCGCGCTGCTCGGGATCTCGCTCGCCGGCCTCACGACCACCGCCACCGCCGGCGACTGGAGCGCGGTAGCGGCCTGGATCGGGGTCTCCGGGGTGGTCGCCGCGATCGCGGCCTCGCGACGTTCGGCCGCGGGCCTCGGCATCGCCGCCGGCGTGCTCTACGGCGCGGGAGACGTCGCGACCAAGGCGGCCGTCCACGGCGGCGCGCGGCTCGGGTTCGTGCCGGTGCTGCTCGCCTGTCACGGGCTCGCCTTCGTCGCCCTCCAGCTCGGCTTCCAGCGCGGCGGCGTGCTCGCGACCGCCGGCCTCGCGACGCTGTTCACGAACGCGCTCCCGATCGCGGCCGGGACGACGCTGTTCGGCGAGGGCCTCGGCTCGCTGCCCGCCGTGCGCGTGCTCGCCTTCGCCTGCACCGTCGCCGGGGCGGCGCTGCTCGCACGGCCCGGGGAGGCGGAGCCGGCTCCCGCGCGGCCCGTCGCCTTGCCGGCGGCCGCAAGGCCGATACCCTTTGACTGACTAGTCAATCAACGGCGAGGCAGGAGCATGACCACGGCAGAGGCAACCGGTACCGGCGTCTCGTTCGCGCCGACCGACGAGCAGAAGGCGCTGGGCGAGCTCGCGCACGAGTTCGCCGAGAAGGAGATCCGGCCGAAGGCGGCCGAGTACGACGAGCACCAGACGCACCCGGCCGACGTGATCGCGAAGGCGCACGAGGTCGGCCTGATGAACCCGCACATCCCCGAGGAGCTCGGCGGTGCGGGCCTCGGCGGCTTCGAGGGCGTGCTGATCGGCGAGGAGCTCTGCTGGGGCTGCTCCGGGATCGGGACGTCGATCGTGGCGAACATCCTCGGCGCGCTGCCGATGCTGATCGCCGGGACGGAGGAGCAGCAGCGTGAGTGGCTGCCGCCGCTGCTCGAGGAGCCGGTCCTCTGCTCGTTCGCGCTCACGGAGCCGAACGCCGGCTCGGACGTCTCCGGCATCCAGACGACCGCCGTCCGCCACGGCGACGAGTACGTCGTCAACGGCTCGAAGATGTTCATCACCAACGCCGGCCACGCCTCGTGGGTCGTCGTCTTCGCCTCGACCGACAAGGACGCAGGGCACCGCGGCCTGACGGCGTTCATCGTTCCGACCGACCTCGACGGCGTCGTGGTCGAGCAGCACCTCGACAAGATGGGCCAGCGCGCGACCGACACCTCGGCGCTCGCCTTCCAGGACGTGAAGGTGCCGGCGCGGAACCGGCTCGGCGAGGAGGGCCAGGGCTTCAAGATCGCGATGCAGACCCTCGACAACACGCGCCCCGGGACGGCGGCGGGCGCCGTCGGCGTGGCGCGGGCGGCGTTCGAGCACGCGGTCGAGTACTCGAAGGAGCGGGTGCAGTTCGGCCAGCCGGTCGCGATGAACCAGGGCGTGAACTTCCTCGTCGCCGACATGGCCGCGGAGATCGAGGCGGCGCGCCTGCTCGTGTGGCAGGCCGCGTGGCTGCTCGACCAGGGCCAGCGCGCGACGCTGCAGTCGTCGTACGCCAAGCGCTTCGCCGCCGATACCGCAATGAAGGTGACGACCGACGCCGTGCAGATCTTCGGCGGCTACGGCTACATCAAGGAGTACCCGGTCGAGAAGCTGATGCGCGACGCGAAGCTGTTCCAGATCTACGAGGGCACCTCGCAGATCCAGCGCCTAGTGATCGCCCGCGAGATCTACCTGCCGAGGGAATGAATTCGGAGGTGTCGACCGGTCGTTTCAGACGGACGGCCGGCAGAGCCGTCCGTCCTGAGGACGGCACCGCAAGCGGTGCCTGAGTCCCTCGCGATTGACGTCTCCGGACGGGTCGCGCTCGTCACGGGAGCTTCGAGAGGGATCGGCTGCGCCGACGCGCTTGCGCTCGCACGTGCAGGCGCCGACGTGATCCTCGCGGACGTGCAACTGGAGTCCGAGGAACCGGTCGACGTCGGGCCGCTGTCGCAGGCGGCGCGCGCGCAGGGGATCGTCTACACCGAGCGGACGGCGGAGGAGATTCGCGGGCTCGGCCGCCGCGCCGTCGCCGTCCGCTGCGACGTCACCGACCCCGAGCAGGTCGCGGGCGCCGTCGCGACCGAGCTCGGCGCGCCGGACATCCTCGTCGCGAACGCGGCGACCCTCGACCATGCCGCCCGCTTCGAGGAGCAGTCGCCCGAGCTCTGGGAACGGGACCTGCGCGTGAACCTGACCGGTGTCTTCACCTGCGCGCAGGCGGTCTGGCCGGCGATGGTCGAACGCGGCTGGGGCCGGATCGTGACCATGTCGTCCGTCACCGCGACGCTCGGCGGCTTCGGCCTGGCGAGCTACGCGACCACCAAGGCCGGGGTGCTCGGGCTGACGAAGACGCTCGCGCTCGAAGGCGCGCGCCACGGGATCACCGCGAACGCCGTCCTCGCCGGGATCGTCGGCACGGAGGCGTTCGGCTTCGTGAAGCAGGAGATGAACGAGCGGATGATCCGGCGGTCCGCCATGCAGCGGCCGGCCACGCCGGAGGAGGTGGCGGGCGTCGTCGCCTTCCTCTGCTCCGACCTCGCCTCGTACGTCACCGGCGCGGCCGTTCCCGTGACCGGCGGCATCGACCTGTTCACGTTCTGAGCGCCGCTATCCTCCGGGCATGACGTCGAGGCCGCGCGTGGACGAGCTGCTGCCGGTTCCGGCGGTCGCCCCGCGGCCGCCGCTCGTGCACGTCCCGGCGTAGGCGCTCCCGCCGCTTCGGCCGGAGCGCCGCAACCACCGCCGGCCGACGTCCACGAAAGGAGCACCTTCCGATGAGCACGAACGCCCTGCCCCGGCAGTCGGGCGACTTTCCCGCCTGGTACGGCGAGGTCGTCCGCCGCGCGGGCCTCGCCGAGAGCTCGCCCGTCCGCGGCGCGATGGTGATCAAGCCGTACGGGTATGCGATCTGGGAGACGATCCAGCGCGAGCTCGACGACCGGATCAAGGCGACCGGCCACGAGAACTTCTACTTCCCGCTGCTCGTGCCGATGTCGGTGCTCGCGCAGGAGGGCGAGCTGATCGAAGGGTTCGCGCCCGAGGTCGCCGTGGTCACCGAGGCCGGCGGCAGGCAGCTCGAGGAGCCGCTCGCGATCCGGCCCACCTCGGAGGCGCTGATCTGGTCGACCTATGCCCGCTGGGTGCAGTCGTACCGCGACCTGCCGTTGCTCTACAACCAGTGGGCCAACTGCGTCCGCTGGGAGCTGCGGCCGCGGCTCTTCCTGCGGACGAGCGAGTTCCTCTGGCAGGAAGGGCACACCGCACACGAGACCCGGGAGGAGGCGGTCGCCGAGGCGCTGACGATCCTCCACGACGTCTACGCGGACACGATCGAGAACGTGCTCGCGATTCCCGTGCTGCGCGGCCGCAAGAGCGAGAGCGAGCGGTTCCCGGGCGCCGTCGAGACGTACACGCTCGAGGCGCTGATGCGCGACGGCAAGGCGCTCCAGGCGGCGACCTCGCACTACCTGGGCCAGGGCTTCGCGCGGACGTACGACGTCCGCTACACCGGCCGCGACGGCGCCGAGCAGTACCCGTTCGCCACTTCCTGGGGCGCGACCACGCGGCTCGTCGGCGGCCTCGTGATGGCCCACGGCGACGACCGGGGCCTGCGGCTGCCGCCTCGCCTCGCGCCGGTCGAGGTCGTGATCGTGCCGATCGCCCGCGACGACGATCGAGCGCAGGTCATGGCCGCCGCGACCGCCGTCGCCGACGAGCTGCGCGCGCGGGGCCGCCGCGTGTGCGTAGACGACCGGCCGGAGCACCGGCCCGGCTTCAAGTTCAACGAGTGGGAGCTGAAGGGTGTCCCGGTCCGGGTCGAGCTCGGCGGCCGCGACCTCGCGGCGGCGGCGGCCACCGTCGCGCGCCGCGACACCGGCGAGAAGGAGCAGCTTCCGCTCGCCGGGCTCGCCGGGCTCGCCGACGCGATCGGCGGGCTGCTGGACGACGTCCAGGTGTCGCTGTTCGAGCGCGCGCGCGAGGAGCGGGAGCGGCGGACGCTCCGCGGCCCGGCGAGCTACGAGGAGCTGATCGGGTACCTGCGCGAGGCGCGCGGGTTCGCGGTCGCGCCGTGGTGCGGACGCAGCGAGTGCGAGGCGCGCGTGAAGGCGGACGGCTCGGCGACGATCCGGTGCCTGCCGGTCGACGACGAGGCCCCGGAGCCGGGCGCGTGCAGCTGCTGCGGCAGGCCGGCGACGGCGTCGGCCGTGTGGGCGCAGGCGTACTGACGGGCGCTGCCTCCCGCGGAGGCCGCAGCTAGACTGCCGATCTTGCGCGCCGACGCAGGGACTGGAGCGGTCCGGGTCCGCAGCAGGCGACGCAGCCGGTCCCGGTCGCTGTGGGCACAGCGAACGGTCGTGCTGGCCGCAGTCGTCGCTGTGGGCGCTGCCGTGTTGGGATTCGTGTTCGCCGGCTCGCCCAGCCGCATCGCCGACGGCGTTCGCATCGACGGCGTCGACGTCGGCGGCCTGACCGTGGCGGAGGCGCAGAAGAAGCTCGAGGCGCGCGCGTCCGCGCTCGCGCAGGTGCCGATCACGTTCACCGCGGCCGGGCACGAGTGGAAGCTGAAGCCGGCCGGCCTCGGCGTCGAGGTGGACTGGAACGCGGCCGCCAGGCTCGCGCTCGACCAGGGCGACGGGCTGGGCCCGCTGCGCGGCTTCCGCCGGATCGGGGTGCGGTTCTTCGGCGCCGACGTCCGGCCGCCGGCCCGCGTCTTCGAGGCTGCGCTCAAGTACGAGGTGGGGCGGATCGCGCAGGCGGTGGATCACCCGCACGCCGACGCTGCGCTCGTCCTCAGGCAGCTGCAGCCGGTGATCGTCCCGGCTCACTCCGGTGCCGTGCTCGACCGCGAGGCGGCGGCGAACGTGCTCGTGCGCTCGCTCGCAGGCTTCCAGCGTGGACGCGTCGCGCTGCCGGTACGGACGGACGAGCCGACCGTGCGCGCGGCCGACCTCGCGACGGCCAGGGCGCAGGCCCGGACGGCGCTGGCGCGCCCGGTGCGACTGAAGCTCGGCGTCGCCTCCTGGTGGCTGCCACGGCGCAAGCTCGCCGCGATCCTCGCGTTGCCCGCGCACGGCGCGCGCGCCCTCTCCGTCGGCGGCCCCGGCGCTCGCGCCTACTTCGCGAAGCTCGGCCGGGGGATCGACAAGCCGCCGCGCAACGCGACCTTCCGGCCGCTCCCGTCCGGTCGCGTAGTGGTCGTCCCGGCGCGGCCGGGCCGTGTCATCGCCGCGCGGGCGACGAGCCGCAACATCCTCGCGGCGGCGCTCGGAGGGCAGAACCGCACCGCCCGCGTCGTCGTCACGTACGCGCAGCCGAAGGTCTCGACCGCGCAGGTGCGCGCCATGGGGATCACGACCCGGGTCGGGCAGTACGAGACGATCTACGGCGGCGACCCGAACCGGATCCACAACGTCCAGCTCGTCGCGCGCCTGATCGACGGCAAGCTGATCGCCCCCGGCGCGACCTTCTCGTTCAACCGGGCGACCGGCGCCCGCACAGCCGACAAGGGCTTCCGCGAGGCACCGGTGATCATCAACGGCGAGCTCACGACCGGGCTCGGCGGCGGCGTCTGCCAGGTCTCGACGACCGTCTTCAACGCGGCGTACGAGGCCGGCCTGAGGATCACCGAGCGGACGAACCACGCGCTCTACATCAGCCACTACCCGCAGGGCCGCGACGCGACGGTGAACTACCCGGACGTCGACCTCAAGTTCGTCAACGACACCGACCACTGGCTACTGCTGCGCACCTACGTCGGCTCGTACTCGCTCGACGTCGACCTCTACGGCGCGCCGCTCCACCGCCGCGTCGAGAGCGTGACGCACCCGCTCGTCGACACCGGCCCGCCCCCGCTGCAGCGCGTGCCGGACCCGTCGCTCTACGTCGGCCAGACCTCCGTGCAGGAGTACGGCGAGCCCTCGCGCTCGACGAGCGTCGAGCGGAAGGTCTACACCGCGGGCGGCGCGCTGCTCCACGACGACACGTGGTACTCGTCGTACCGCGCCGAGCCGCGCGTCGTGAACGTCGGGACGAAGCCGCGCCCGGAGCAGCCGAAGGCGAAGAAGAAGAAGGGCCCGAGCGGGCCGAGCGGCCCGAGCGGGCCGAGCGGCCCCACCGGCCCCACGGGCGTCAGCGCTCGGCGGTAGCGATCTCGTCGGCGAGCCAGCCCGGCACGCGCGTCGGCCGGTGCGTGCGGGCGTCGACGCACGCGTGCGCCGTCCAGCCGTCGGCTAGCAGCTCGCCGTCGCGCTCGACGCGGTACTCGAAGCGGAAGCGCGCGCCGCGCAGGTCGCCGGCGCGCACCCGCACGGCCAGGCGGTCGTCGAAGCGCGCCGGCGCGAGATAGCGGACGTGCACCTCCGTCGTCAGCGCCTCGATTCCCTCCTCGCGCAGGCCCGGATAGCCCCCGCGGAAGCGCTCGAGGTACTCGATCCGCGCCAGCTCGAACCAGACGAGGTAGGCGGCGTGATGCGCAATGGCCTGCGCGTCCGTCTCGGCGAAGCGCACGCGCACCTGCGTCTCGAAGCGGAAGGCCACGGCGGGTAGCTTCCTACAATCGGCGTCACGCGCGTGACGATGCACGAGGACGAGCTGCCGACCGACGCGCCGCTCGTGCGGCGCCTGCTCGCGGCGCAATTCCCCCACTGGGCCGGACTGCCGGTCGAGCCCTTGGACTCAAGCGGGACCGTCAACGCGCTCTACCGGCTCGGCCGCGACCTGGTCGTCCGGCTGCCGCGGCTCGAGTGGGGCGCGCGGGCCCTCACGCTCGACCGCGAGTGGCTGCCGAAGCTCGCGCCGCTCCTCCCGGTCGAGATCCCCGTGCCGGTCGCGCGCGGGGAGCCCTCCGACGAGCTCCCGTGGGAGTGGGGCGTCTACCCGTGGCTCGAGGGCGACCACCCGGACCGTGACGCGCGCCCCGAGCCGCTCGCCGCGTTCGTGCGCGCGCTCCACGACGTCCGGCTCGAGCGCGGGCCACGGGCGCGCCGCGGACGGCCGCTCGCCGAGGTGCAGGACGAGTCGGTGCGGGCGGCGCTGCGCGAGCTCGAGGGCACGATCGACGTGGAGGCGGCCTCCGCCGCGTGGGAGGCGTCGCTCGCGGCGTCGCCTTGGGAGGGGCCGTCGGTGTGGGTTCACGGCGACCTCCTGCCCGGCAACCTGCTCGTCCGCGACGGGGTGCTGACCGGCGTGATCGACTGGGGGAGCCTCGGGGTCGGCGATCCCGCGTGCGACCTGATCCCGGCCTGGGGCGCGCTGCCGGCCGACGCGAGGGACGCGTTTCGCGCGCCGCTCGGCGTCGACGACGCGACCTGGGCGCGCGGCCGGGGCTGGGCGCTGTCGATCGGGCTGATCGCGCTGCCGTACTACGTCGAGACGAACCCGGTGTTCGCCGAGACGGCCCGGGTGCTGATCCGCGAGACGCTGGCCGAGCTCGGATGACGGCGGCGGGCCTCGCAGCGTTGATCCGGGAGCGCCAGCCGTGCGTGGTGCTGACCGGCGCCGGCGTCTCGACCGAGAGCGGCATCCCCGACTTTCGCTCGCCGACCGGGCTCTGGGCGCGGTTCGACCCGCTCGAGTACGGCTCGATCGACGCCTTCCGCGCCGACCCGCTCAAGGTCTGGAGCTTCTACAAGCCGCGCGTCGCGATGCTGATCGAGGCCGAGCCGAACCCTGCGCACGTCGCGCTCGCCGAGCTCGAGCGGCGCGGCTTCGTCGAGGCCGTCGTGACCCAGAACATCGACCTACTGCACGAGCGCGCCGGCAGCTCGAACGTGGTCGAGGTGCACGGCTCGATCCGCACCGCGACGTGCCCCGGATGCGAAGCGCGCTACCCCCTCGAGCGGGTGCTCGAGCTGCTCGCCGAGGCCGACGCGCCGGCGTGTTCCGGCTGCGGGGCGATCCTGAAGCCGGACGTCGTCTTCTTCGGCGAGCTGCTGCCGGCGGGCGCGATCGGGCGCGCGTACGAGCTCGCGCGCCGCGCCCGGCTGCTGCTCGTCGTCGGGTCGGCGCTCGAGGTCTATCCGATCGCCGCGCTGCCGGACGAGACGCTCGGCGCCGGGGGATCGCTCGCGATCGTCAACCGCGGGCGCACGCCGTACGACGGACGGGCGGTGCTACGGATCGACGGTAGCGCGGGCGAGGTGCTGCCCGCGGTGGCGGCGGCGGTCTAGGCCGCGGCGCGCTTGACGGGACGCTCGTCGAGCACGCGCCTGCACTCGGAGCAGACGGTGCGCTCGACCTCGTACGGAACGCCGAGCCGCTGGAGCAGCACGTAGCTCCGCACGCCGGTGTGCCGGTGGAGTCGTCGTCGATGCATGGTGAAGAGGTTGCTCATGGGCCGTAGTCCCAGCGTAGTCCCGCTGTCGGAAGCTACGACGCCCGAATGGGTGACGAAGTTGTTGCGGTTCGGTTAATTCTTCGACGGCGGGAGGTACTCTCGGACTCGTGAGACGGGCTCTGGTCTGGCTGCCGCTCGTGCTCGTGCTGGCCGGCTGCGCCTCGAGCGCTCGCCCCGCCGACCGTCCGGCCGCCCACCCGACCGTGACCGGGCAGCGTGCGACCGCCGCGCCGCCGCGGCGCTGCTCGGCCGGCCTCGTGCGGGCAGGGAGGCCGAACGTCGCCGTGGCTGCGATCGTCCGCTCACGCGCGGCCGCCTACCGCGCGCCGGGCAGGCGGCCGTTCGCCCGGTTCGGGCCGCTCAACGTGAACGGCTTTCCGACCGTCTTCCGCGTCCTCGCCGTCGTCCGCGGGCGCGACTGCACCGCCCGCTGGTACCGGGTGCAGCTGCCGATCAAGCCGAACGGCGTCACCGGCTACGTCCGCGCCTCGGCCGTCGGCACCGGGCCGGTACGCTCGCGCGTCGTCGTCGACGTCTCGGCGAAGCGGCTGACGCTCTACCGCCGCGGCCGCGCCGTGCTGCGGGCGCCGGTCGCCGTCGGCTCCTCGGCGACGCCAACCCCGCTCGGCCGCTACTACGTCAACCAGCGGCTGATCCCGCCCGACCCCGGCGGCCCGTACGGCCCGGCGGCGATCGGCATCTCCGCGTTCTCGAACGTTCTCACCGGGTGGGCGCAGGGCGGCCCGATCGCGATCCACGGGACGAACGAGCCGTGGTCGATCGGGCACGCCGTCTCGAACGGTTGCATCCGGGTCCACAACGACGTCCTGCGGCGGCTGCTCAAGGTGACGCCCGCCGGGACGCCTGTCGTGATCCGGTCGTGAGGCGCGCCGCGATCGTCCTGGCGCTCGCCGCCCTCTGTGCGGGGGTCGCGGCGACGCTGGCGGCGACGGCGCGGGAGCGCGGCTCGGTCGACCCGCAGACCGACGCGCGGCCGGACGGCTGCGGCCGCGACTACCTCGCGCAGAGCCAGCGCCAGATTCCGACCTGGGCCTACGTCGGCGACCGCAACGCGCCGGCCGCCGGGCCGCCGCCACCGTTGCGCCGGCTCGACGGCGTCGTCGGCTCGGCGTTCCAGCCCGAGCTCGCCTCGCACCCGACGCCCGAGGACCTGCCGACGATCCACCGCAGCTACGACCTGAACGTGAACGTCCTGCCGGACGAGGCCGACCGCGAGCTGCTCGGCGGCTCCGCCGCGACGAAGACCGGCAACTACGCCGGCCGCGGCGAGTCCACCGGTCGCGTGCACGTCGAGCGCGAGCAGGGCGCGACGCCGTTCTTCGTCTGGCCCGAGCCGGGCGACCGCGTCTCGCTCGTCGGCTCGTGGGTCTGGGACTGCGGCCACTGGACGGGCGGCGGCGAGCGCACCGAGATCCACCCGTTCGACGTCCTCTGGGTCGACCGGCAGGAGCACCGGCCGCAGGCCGAGGGCGACCTGTTCGTCTCGACCGACGAGACATTCGCCGGCGTCCAGGCCGACTGTGCGCACCAGGTCAAGGGCGTCGTCGCCGCGTTCGAGGCCTGCCTCCTGGCTCGCTCGTCGTGGCGGGACGTCAGCGGCACCTACCGCTTCCGGCTCCGCGTGCCCCCTCGGCCGTCGCCGGGCTCGATCCTGCAGATCCGGGTCGTCGACGCCGGCAGCACCTCCAGCGCGCCGCACGTGATCGCCCGGTCGAGCCGCGGCAGCGTCGACGTCACGCTCGACGTCCACGCGGCGCCGGGGAAGAAGCTCGTCGTCGCCAAGCGCGTGCTCGCGCGCTGGACCGGAGCGGCGCCGGCCGACCACGTCCGCGTTCGCTTCACGCGGCTGCTCGTCCGCCGCGCGATGGACCCCGGCTGTCCGAACGGCCGGGCGACCTGCGGCTCGAAGGAGACGACGCACGGCGAGCAGGTGTCGTCCGGGCCGGGCGAGTGGAACGTCTACGTCGACGCGGCCGGCACGTGGCGGATGTGGGGCAGCGGCCTGCTGCGCGCCCGCGACGGCCAGGTCTTCCGCGACGGGCCGACGCTCGACCTGCGGCTCGCGCGCGGGAAGCCGTGGCGCGTGCTCGTCTTCACGCGCGAGTGCGACTTCGGCTCGCTCGGCAACGCGGACGGCGCCACGCACGCGATGTCGCCGTGCCCGCGCTCGCGCGAGTTCGGCACCTTCGACGGCGACGACGTCCCGGGCCTCGCGGTCGCCCACTTCGCCTCGCCGGCGGCCGCGCTCGGCCAGCACGTACTGCGCCCGCAGCGCGCGGGCTCGACCTGCCCGGCGGTGAACCGTCTCGGCTGCTACGAGCTCGCGTTCCGCGTCGAGCGTGCCGGTGGGGTATAAAGGGCGCCGTGGCCCAAGAGCAAAAGGACATCTTCAGCCGCCTCGCCGACCGCGGCGAGGACGTGATCGGCCGCATCACCGACCTTCCGGGCGCGCAGCGCTTCGCCGAGAGCGCGAACCAGCTGCGCGAGCGAGGCGAGGAGCTGCAGCGCCGACTGCGCGGGCTCGACGCGCTCGAGCGGCGCGTGGACGCGCTCGAGCGGAAGGTCGACGAGCTCTCGAAGTCGAGAAGCTCGAGCTCGTCGCGCGCGCGGAAACCGGCGGCGAAGAAGCCGGCCTCGAAGCCGAAGACCCCGCCGCCGACCTCCTAGCCCGGCACGCGCAGGCGCACGGCCCGCGGCACGATCTCGAAGCGGACCGGCGTCGTCCCAGGCTGCTCGCCGTCGAGCTCGACCGGCAGTGGCTCGGGCGCGTCGATCTCCACCGTCGCTCCGCGCAGCAGCGTCGCCTTGGGGTGCGGCAGGTGCGTGCCGCGGTACGTCTTCGGCAGGGTCAGCAGCAGGTCGCGCTTCGTCAGGTCGCCGATCAGCAGCACGTCGAGGCGACCGTCGTCCGGCTCGGCCTCCGGGACCATCTTCATCCCGCCGCCGAGGTAGCGCCCGTTCGCGACGATCACGTCGTGCATCCGGCCGGCGTGCTCCTCGCCGTCGACGCGCACGCGCACCTCGTCGTTGCGCCAACGCGAGAACACGGCGAGCGTGGCCCAGAAGTACGAGACCTTGCCGCCGAGCGCCTTGGACGTCTCGTTCGTCCGCTTCGCGATCGCGCCGCTCATCCCGGCGCTCGCGACGTTCGCGAAGTAGGAGTCGCCCTCGCCGCCGGCCCACGCGCGGTAGCGCCCACGGCCGAGGTCGATCTCGCGCGTGCGGCCGCGGAGCGCGACCTCCACGGCCGCCTCGAGCTTGCGCGGGATTCCGAACGTGCGGACGAAGTCCCAACCGGTGCCGCGCGGGATCACCGCCAGCTCGACGTCGAGGCCGGCGATCCCGTTCACGACCTCGTTCACCGTCCCGTCGCCGCCGACCGCAACGAGCAGGTCGGCCTCCGCCGCCGCGTCGCGTGCGAGCTCCGTCAGGTGCCCGGCCCGCTCGGAGAGGAGCGCGTCGCCCTGGAGGCCGAGGGTCGCCGCCTGGTGGGCGAGCTCGGGCCAGCGTCGTCCCGCCGCGCCGTTCTCGGCCGCGGGGTTGACGAGGAAGACGGTCTTAATGGTCTTGCGTCACGGTCGCCAGCGCGACGCGCGTCATGCGATCGACTGCGGCGCGGAGATCGTCGTCCGAGATCCGGGCGATCGCCTCGCCGTGCACGGCGTAGTCGCTGACCGTGAGGAGGCAACCGGCCTGCACCCCGCGCAAGGCGCCGATCGTGAACAGCACCGCCGCCTCCATCTCGACGCCGAGCACGCCGCGCTCCGACCAGCGCACGTGCCGGCCCGGGTCCGGGTCGTAGAAGGTGTCGCTCGAGACGATCGGGCCGACGCGTAGCGGCTGGCCGAGCTCCTTCGCCGCGTGCACGGCCGCGTGGACGAGCTCCCAGTCCGAGGTCGGAACGTGGGGCTCCTGGTTGACGTAGTGCCGCGCGGTGCCGTCGGCGGGCACGGCCGAGACGGCGACGATCAGGTCGCCGAGCTGCAGGTCCGTCTGGAGCCCGCCGCAGGTGCCGACACGTAAGAAGCGTTTGACGCCGAGCTGGACGAGCTCCTCCATCACGATCGCCGCCGACGGGCAGCCCATCCCGGTCGCCTGCACCGCGACCGGCGTTCCTTCCCACTCGCCGCTGTAGCCGAGCATCCCGCGCTCGCCGTTGCGCTGCACCGGGTTGTCGAAGTACGTCTCGGCGATGTACTTCGCCCGGAGCGGGTCGCCGGGGAGGAGGCACGCCTCGCCGTAGTCGCCGGGCTCTGCGCGGATGTGGATCGGCATCGGCGAAACCCTAAAGTTGGCTGCATGCCCGCGCTGCGCGAACCGGCGCTGGACGAGATCCTGGCCTTCTGCGCCGAGGACCCGATCGAGCGTGTCTTCCTCGAGGACGTCGCGCGCCGTGGGCTCGGCCGCTTCACCGCCCTCGCGGAGGGAGGCGACCTCGTCGCGCTCTGCCACGTCGGCACGAACCTCGTGCCTTCCGGCCGCGGGTGCGGCGCGTTCGCCGGGCTCGACGGCGCCTCCCGGGCGCGGCTCGTGATCGGCGAGGAAGTCGCCGTCGGCGAATTCTGGGACGTCGCGCGGGCGAGGCTCCCGGCGCCTCGTGAGGACCGGCCGGGGCAGCCCGTCTACGTGCTCGACGACCCGCCCGCGCCTGGCGAGACGCGCCTGCGAGAGGCGACGCCGGACGACCTCGAGCTGCTCGTGCCGGCCTGCGCGGAGGCGCATCGCGAGGAGCTCGGGATCGACCCGCTCGAGCGCGACCCCGAGAGCTTCCGCTGGCGGACGCGCGTCCAGATCGACGAGGGCCGCTCCTGGCTCTGGCTGGAGCAGGGGACGATTCTGTTCAAGGCCGAGGCCTCCGCGTGGACCCCCGCGGCGGTGCAGCTGCAGCAGGTCTGGGTCGACCCGCGCGTGCGCGGGCGCGGCTACGCCCAGCGCGGGATGCGCGACCTCTGCCGCCTGCTGCTGCAGCGGGTGCCGGCGGTCTGCCTGTTCGTCCGCGCGGAGAACGCGCCGGCGATCCGCGTCTACGAGAACGTCGGCATGCGCCACACGATCTCGTACCGCAGCCTCGTCTTCATCTGACGTCGCCTCGCGTTTGGCTGCGCGGCCGAGCGGCAACACCGGGCTCGTCCACCCACGAGGGGAGTAGTGATGAATCTCCGCCGATCGACCATCCTCCTGGCCGCCCTCGTTCTGCTGGTGGCGCCGGCGACTGCCGCCGCGGCGCAGACCTACAGCGACACGATCAGCGGCTACGAGTACGCCTTCACGTCGACCGACGGCAAGTTCGCCGGGACGGCCTCGGGCGCGCTGCCCGGTTCATGGAACGCAGACGTGCAGCACACGCCGCTCTGTCTCTCCTGCACTCCGACCGCCACCGTCACGGGCGGCAGCTTTTCGCTGGCGACGGCTCACAGCGGTCTCCCGGCGCTCGCCTCCGGCGCGTTCGTCGGCGGCACCGTCCAGGTTACGAACGTCGGAGCCAACTGCTCGAACCAGACGTTCGCGGTCAACGGGATCCTCGGCCGCGTCGGCTGGTGGTCGAGCGGCAGTGGTAGCGGCGTCTTCAGGACAACGCTCACGCACTACCGTCATTCGATCTTCGGACGTTGCATTACCTACGGCGCATCGGTCAAAGGGACGCTTTCGCTCAGTCTCTGATCCGCGAGCCCTCGCAGAAGAAGTGCCCGTTTGGGGGAGGAACCCCTCGCCGCGTGCGCCGAGAATTCGTCCGTGCGGCGCCTCGGCCTCATCGCGGCTGGTCTCCTTGCCGTGACTGCGCTCGCGCTCGTGCTCGCCACGAGCGGCCGCGCGCGGCCGAACCTCGCGCACACGTGCTCTGCCACCGACCGGCAGTTCATCGAGGCGGCGCGGACGAACATGACGGCGATGCAGCTCTGGAGCGAGCAGTACC
>DATIER010000183.1:0-32333 GCA_035455605.1 Gaiellaceae bacterium | reverse complement strand
ACGATCAACTCGGTCGCGTCGCTCCTGCAGTAACGCTCAGGCGGCTCGCTCAGCGGCCCGTCACTGTTGGCCGACTCGACCGTAGCGCCGCTGCTTGCGAGCTACCAGTCCGGGTCGACGTCCTCGTAGACCGACGTCGTCAGCCGCCGCACGCCGCCGACGCGGCTCGCGACCCCGCCCGCCGCCGGGATCACCAGCAACGAGAACGGCCCGGTACGTGCTCGCTTGCTCGCGAACACGATCAGGCGACCGTCCGGCGACCAGGACGGCGTGGCGTCCTCGACGTGGTTCCGCGTCAGCCGCCGCAGCCCCTTGCCGTCGGCGCCGACGACGTAGAGCTCCGCGCCCGCGTCGTTGCCGCGCACGAACGCCAGGCGGCTCCCGTCCGGAGACCACGTGGGCCACTGGTCGAGCGCCGGGCCGCGAGTCACCCGTCGCAGGCCTCTCCCCGAGACGCGGACGACGTACAGGTCGAAGTTCCCGTTCGGACACGCCCGCGCGAAGGCGACGCGCGTCCGGTTCGGGGACCAGTCCGGCCACCAGTCCCACATGCAGCTGCGCGTCACGCGGCGGGGCTGCCTCCCCGACGCCCCGACCGTCCAGACGTCGTATCGGTTCGGCGCCGTCCCGTGCGAGAACACGATCGCGCTGCTCGTGCGCCCGCCCGCCGACGCCGCCGAGGCGACGAGCGCGAGCAGGACGAGGCCGAGCACGGCCGCCGCACCTCGAACGCTCTTCATCTCGACCTCCTCTGGCCGGAGCGTCGCGTCGCCCGCACCGCCCCGCATCGGTGGCCTCACGCATCGGGACCGCTCGAAACTACGGTGGCGCGAAAGGGTTGCGGAGTGGGGGGTTGTGGTTTACAGTGGGGCGAAGTGGAGCATGCTACTAGGTGAGTTCGAGCACACGATCGATGACAAGAACCGCCTCACGCTACCGGCCAAGTTTCGCCAAGCGCTTTCCGGCGGCCTCGTCATCACGCGCGGCATCGAGGGGTGCCTCTACTGCTATCCCCAGACGGACTGGCAGCGGCTGGTCGAGGGACGGCTGGCCGGGCTCGACCCGCTCAGCCGGGAGGGACGGATGATGCAGCGGTACTTCTTCGCGGGCGCGACCGAGGCGGAGCCCGACAAGCAGGGCCGGGTGATGCTGCCGGCTCCGCTCGCTCGCCATGCCGGCATCGCCCGGGAGGTGATCGTCGCCGGAGTCGGCGACCACCTCGAGATCTGGGACCGCGCGGCCTGGCGCGACCACGTCAAGGTTCTCGAAGGGAGTGCGGAGGATGTTGCCGAACGTCTTGCGGCCCAACGCGACTGACCACGTTCCCGTCCTGGCCGACGAGGTACGGGAGGCGCTCGCGGTGCAGCCGGGCGAGACCGTGATCGACGCCACCCTCGGCGGGGGCGGCCACGCCGGGCTCCTGGCGGCCGACCTGCGCGGCGCCGGCAAGCTGATCGCGATCGACCGCGACCCGTCGGTGCGGCCGTACTTCGACGCCGTCCGCAAGCGCACCGGCGTGCAGGGGCGGTTCCTGCGCGGCGAGTTCGCCGACGTGCTCGAGCAGCTGGCGGCGAACGGCGTGCGCGCGGACGCGATCCTGTTCGACCTCGGCGTCTCGTCGATGCAGGTCGACCGGCCCGAGCGCGGCTTCTCCTACGCCACCGACGCGCCGCTCGACATGCGCATGGACCCGGCTTCGGAGCTGTCGGCGCGCGAGCTCGTGAACGAGGCGGGCGAGCGAGAGCTGACGCGGATCTTCAGGGACTACGGCGAGGAGCGCTACGCGCGGCAGATCGCCCGCGCGATCGTCCGCCGCCGCCGCGAGTATCCGGTCGAGCGCACGGGCGAGCTCGTCGAGATCATCCGCTCCGCGATCCCGGCGCCGGCCCGTTTCGGCGACGGGCATCCGGCGAAGCGCGTCTTCCAGGCGCTGCGAATCGCCGTCAACGACGAGCTCGGCTCCCTCGAGCACGCGCTCCCGGCGGCGCTCGAGATGCTGCGGCCCGGCGGGCGCCTCGCCGTGATCAGCTTCCACTCGCTCGAGGACCGGATCGTGAAGCGCTTCCTGCGCGCGCAGGAGAAGGGCTGCACGTGCCCGCCGGACTTCCCGGTGTGCGTCTGCGGCCACGAGCCGGCGCTGCGCGCGCTGTCGCGGCGGCCGGTCAAACCGTCGGCCGCGGAGGTCGCTGCGAACCCCCGCGCCGCGTCGGCGCGCCTGCGCGCGGCGGTCAAGACGGAGGACGCGGAGTAGCGATGGCCTCCTGGAGCGACGCCGCCCCCTCGCTTCCGTCCCACCGCCCCCGGTCACGCCCCCGGCCGCGGCCGGCGCCCTCGCCGAGGCGCCGCCCGCAGGCGCGTCGCGGCGTCGCCGGAGGCGTCGTCTGGATCGCGATCGTCGCAGTCCTGCTGGCCGGCGTCGTCGCGCTGAACGTGGCCGTCCTGCGGCTGAACGTCCAGCTCGACAAGCTCGACACCCAGCGCGCGCACCTCCGTGCCGAGAAGCAGGCGCTCGCCTCGCAGCTCGCGATGGCGGCCGCGTCGCCGCGCATCCAGCTGCAGGCCCAGAAGCAGTTCGGGCTCGTGCCCGCGAACCCCGCCGAGACGATCTACGTGCGGCTGGGGCCGCGGGCGCGGTGAGCGCGAAGGGCGCCAACCGCCGCATCAGGCTGCTCCTCGGCGTCTTCGTGCTCGCGTTCGGCCTGACCTTTCTGCGCGCAGCCTGGCTGCAGGGAGTCCGCGCGGCGTCGTTCGGGCGCCTCGCCTCGAGCCAGCACAGCGAGGACGTCGTGATTCCCGCCGCGCGCGGGACGATCTACGACCGCACGGGCCTCCAGCTCGCGATCGGCGAGCAGGCGCAGACGGTCTACGCCGACCCGCGTCAGGTCACCGACCCCAGGAACGAGGCGCTGGCGGTCGCCCGGGCGCTCAAGCTGGACTACGCGACCGTCTACCAGGCGCTGGCCGACCGCAGGCGCGGGTTCGTCTACGTGGAGCGCAAGGCCGATCCGCGCCTCGCCGCGAAGCTCGAGAAGCAGCGCCTGCCCGGCCTCGGCTTCTACGGCGAGGAGCGGCGCTTCTACCCGCAGTTCTCGCTCGCGTCGCAGGTGCTCGGCTACGCGGGCGTCGACAACCACGGTCTCGCCGGGCTCGAGCTCTCGCTGGACAGGCAGCTCGCCGGCCGGCCCGGGCGCGAGCGGATCGTCAAGGACGCGTCCGGCCAGGCGATCGACACCGTCGTCTCGCAACCGGAGCGCGACGGGAGCGACGTCTACCTCACGCTCGACCACACGATCCAGGCGAACGCGCAGACGGTGCTGCGCGACACGGTCGCGAAGTGGCACGCGAAGAGCGCGACGGCGATCGTGCTCGACCCGGCCACCGGCGCGGTGCGCGCGATGGCGATCGCCCCGGGCTTCAATGCGAACTCCTATCCGCAGGTCTGGCGCGCGCTCCAGCGCAACCGCGCGGTGACCGACACGTACGAGCCCGGCTCGACGTTCAAGCTCGTCACGGTCGCGGGCGCGCTGTCCGAGCGGCTCGTCTCGCCCTCGACGAGGTTCACGCTCCCGTACGAGATCCAGGTCGCCGACCGGAAGATCCACGACGCCGAGCCGCGCGGGACGGAGACGATGAGCGTGTCGCAGATCCTCTCGCGCTCGTCCAACGTCGGCGCGATCACGCTCGCGCAGAAGCTGACGCAGCACCGGCTGGTGCGGTGGATCTCGCGCTTCGGCTTCGGTCGCGCGACCGGCATCGACTTCCCCGGCGAGAGCCCTGGGATCGTGCTGCCCGAGGCGCGGTGGTCGGGCTCTTCGATCGGGAACATCCCGATCGGCCAGGGCATCGCCGTCACGCCGATCCAGATGGCCGCCGCCTACGCGGCGATCGCGAACCGCGGCGTCTGGGTGCGACCGCACCTCGTCGATCGCGTCGGCGAGGCGGCGCCCACGCGGCCGGCGCGGCGGCGGATCGTCTCGCGCTGGGTCGCCTCCGAGCTGATGGCGATGCTGAAGAACGTGGTCGCCGAGGGCACCGGCACGCTCGCGGCGGTGCCGGGGTACCAGGTCGCCGGCAAGACCGGCACGGCCGCCAAGCCCGACCCGCAGGGCGGCTACTCGGACACGCGCTACGTCGCGTCGTTCGTCGGCGTCGTGCCCGCGTCGAGGCCGCGGCTCGTGATCCTGGTCTCGGTGGACGAGCCCCGCGGCGCGATCTGGGGCGGCGTCGTCGCCGCGCCGGCGTTCGCCGAGATCGCGAAGTTCGACCTGCAGTACCTCGACGGCGGCGTCCCGCCGGATGCTCCCGCGACCGCCACCGGGTCGACGGCCGCTACTCCCTAGGTGGTCTGAGTACGGTTCGCCCGGCCTCCTCCCCGAGGCGAGTGTACCCGGAGCTGACGCGCGTGTCTGTCACGGAACCGTCGCAAAAGTGCTGCAAAGCGAATGGTTCGACGTGAGCCGGGCAGCCGACTTCGGCTGGGGCCACCGCTAGACTCGGGCCGCGATGGAGATCGACGCGCTGATCGCCGCGCTCGCCCCCCTCGAGGTGGTCGGGCGCGCACCGGTCGAGATCCGCGACCTCGCCTACGACGCGCGCGCCGTCGAGCCCGGCACCCTCTTCTTCTGCGTCCCCGGCTCGCGCGCGGACGGCCACGACTTCGCGGGCCAGGCGGTCGGGGCGGGCGCGGTCGCCCTCGTCGTCGAGCGACCGCTCGACGTCCCGGTGCCCCAGCTAGTCGTCGAGAGCACGCGAGCCGCGATGCCCGTCGCGGCGGACGAGCTCTTCGGGCGGCCGACCGAGCAGCTGCGGGTCGCCGGCGTCACCGGGACGAACGGCAAGACCACGACAGCCTTCCTGCTCTACGCGATCCTCGCGGCCGCCGGCCGGCGGCCCGGTCTGCTCGGCACGATCGAGAGCCGGGTCGGCGGCGAGCGCCGGCCGGCGATCCGGACGACGCCCGAGGCGATCGACCTCCAGCGGGCCTTCCGCGAGATGCTCGACGCCGGCGACCGCACCGCGGCCGTCGAGGCGACCTCGCACGGCTCGGCGCTCGGCCGGCTCGAGCGCGTCCGGTTCAGCGCGCTGGTGTTCACGAACCTGACGCAGGACCACCTCGACTTCCACGGCACGCTCGAGGCGTACTTCGACGCGAAGCGGCGGCTCTTCACGGAGGCGAGGCCGCCGGCCGCGGTCAACGTCGGCGACGAGCACGGTCGCCGGCTCGCCGAGGAGCTGCGTGGCCGGCAGGAGCTGCTGACGTTCGGGCTCGTCGACGACGCCGAGCTCCGTGCCGACGAGCTCGAGCTCGGGGCCCGCGGTGCGCGTTTCCGCGCAGGAGGGATCGAGCTGGAGACGCGGCTGCGCGGCCGCTTCAACGTCGCGAACGTGCTCGGCGCGGTCGCGGCCGCGCGCCTGCTCGGAATCGACGACGACGCGATCGCGTACGGCGTCAAGGAGCTGCGCGGCGTGCCCGGGCGCTTCGAGGCGGTCGACGAGGGGCAGCCGTTCGCGGTGCTGGTCGACTACGCGCACACGCCGGACTCGCTGGAGAACGTGCTTCGCACCGCCCGCGACCTCGCCCAGAACCGCGTCATCTGCGTCTTCGGCTGTGGCGGCGACCGCGACCGCGGCAAGCGGCCGCTGATGGGCCGGATTGCCGCCGAGCTGGCGGACGTCGCGATCGTCACGTCGGACAACCCCCGCAGCGAGAACCCGGAGGCGATCATCGCCGAGATCCTCGCCGGCGCCGGCGACGCAGAGGTCGAGCCCGACCGTCGCGCGGCGATCGCGCGTGCCGTCGAGGAGGCGGACGAGGGCGACGTGGTCGTGATCGCCGGCAAGGGCCACGAACAGGGCCAGCAGTTCGCGGACCGCACGATCCCGTTCGACGACCGCGAGGTCGCCCGCGAGGCGCTGCGCCGGCTCGGGGCCGCGGCGTGATCCCGCTGCGCCTCGACGAGCTCCCGCCGCTCGGCCTGCTCGAGGCTCGCGCGGACGCGATCACCGGCGTCCAGGTCGACTCGCGTCGCATCGCGCCGGGCGACCTCTTCGTCGCCGTCGGTGGCGGCGCCGACTTCCTCGACGACGCGCTCGAGCGCGGAGCGGCCGCCACCCTCGTCCCCGAGCATCCCTTCGAGGCGATGGCGGTGCTGGCGTCGCTCGTCCGCGACCGCTCCGGGGCACGGGTCGTCGGCATCACCGGCTCGACCGGCAAGACGTCGACCAAGGACATCCTCGCAGCGCTGTGCGCGACGGCCGCGCGCACGGTGGCCGCCGAGGCGAGCTACAACAATGAGCTCGGCGTCCCGCTGACGCTCTGTCGGCTCGAGCCTGACAGCGAGGTCTGCGTGCTCGAGCTGGCCATGCGCGGCTTCGGCCAGATCTCCCACCTCTGCCGGATCGCGCGCCCGCACGTCGGCGTGATCACGAACGTCGGCCCCGTGCACCTCGAGCTCGTGGGCTCGGTCGAGGGCGTGCTGCGGGCGAAGGGCGAGCTGGTCGGCGCGCTCCCGCCGGGCGGCACCGCGATCGTGCCCGCCGAGTTCCCGGTCGAGCGCGACGACGTGGAGGTCGTGCGGCTCACGGAGCCGGACGCGCGACGTGAGGGCGAGCGGACGGTGGTCGGTGGGGTCAGCTTCAACTTCACGGCGCAGCACCAGGCCGCGAACGCGGCCGCCGCGCTGGCTGCCCTGGACGCGCTCGGCCTGCCGCGGCCGGATCGCGTCGACGTCGACTGGTCGCGCTGGCGCGGCGACGAGCTGCCGCTGCCGGGCGGCGGCCTGCTGATCAACGACGCGTACAACGCGAACCCCGTCTCGATGCGCGCGGCGCTCGCGCACCTCGCGGCCACCGCCGGCGACCGCCGCCGCGTCGCGATCCTCGGCGACATGACCGAGCTCGGGCCGGGCGCGCCGGCCTTTCACGAGGAGGTCGGTCGCGACGCGGCGCGGTTCGGCGTCGACGCGCTGCTCGCGGTGGGGGAGCTCGCGCGCGGCTACCTCGAGCACGCGACCGGGGTGCCGGCGACACGTTGGGCCGTGGACGCCGACGAGGCGTCGCGGATCGCCGGCGAGCTCGTGCAACCCGGCGACTGCGTGCTGGTGAAGGCGTCGCGGGTCGTCGGCCTGGAGCGCGTGGCGGAGACCCTGGCGGCGGTGAGCGCTTGACCCGAGTGCTCCTGGCAGGCGTCATCGCACTGCTGATCTCCATCGTCTCCGGCCCCAAGTTCATCGCGTTCCTGCGCCGAAAGGAGCTCGGCCAGCACATCCGCGAGGAAGGGCCGGAGCACCACGTGGTCAAGCAGGGGACGCCGACGATGGGCGGCGTCCTGATCCTCGTCGCGGCCTCGATCGGCTTTCTCGCGCTGAGCAAGTACACCGTGCCTGCGCTGACGGTCTTCTTCGTCACGCTCGCCTGCGGCGCGATCGGCTTCCTCGACGACTTCATCAAGCTGACGCACCGCCGCTCGCTCGGGCTGAACGGCCGCTGGAAGCTGATCCTGCTCGGGCTGATCACCGTCGGCGTCGGCATCGCCGCGCAGCACCAGCACCTGCCGACGGAGGTCTACATCCCGGGCGTCGGCGACCTGCAGCTGTCGTGGGCGTGGTACGGGTTGCTCTTCCTCGTGATCGCGGGCGCCGCCAACGGCGTCAACCTGACCGACGGGCTCGACGGCCTCGCGTCCGGAACGGTGATCATCGCGCTCTTCACGTTCGCCTCGATGATCGTCATCTCGTGGATTCGCTCCGGGCCGCCGGGGCACCGCTTCGGCACCAAGCTCGACCTCGGCATCGCGGCCGCCGCGCTGATCGGGGCCGCGATCGGGTTCCTCTGGTACAACGCCTGGCCTGCCGAGGTGATCATGGGCGACACCGGGTCGATGGCGCTCGGCGGTGCGATCGCCGCGTTCGCGATCTTCACGAAGACGATCTTCCTGCTGCTGCTGATCGGAGGCATCTTCGCGATCGAGGCGCTCTCCGTGATCATCCAGGTCTTCAGCTTCAAGTACTTCAAGCGACGCGTCTTCCTGATGGCCCCGATCCACCACCATTTCGAGATGAAGGCGTGGTCGGAGACGAAGATCATGGTGCGCTTCTGGATCGTCACCGGGATCCTGTGCGCGATCGGGTTCGCCCTGTACTACCGCTACTTCACCGGCTTCCGCTAGGCGGGCGAACCCCGGTGTCAGACACGAGCGCCGTCCTCTCGAGTTGCCGCGCGGCACGGGCGATCGCCGGTGTCAGACGGGTGCCCGAAGCGTGACGAAGCTTCCACAGCGGGTGCTCGTGCTCGGCCTCGCGCGCTCCGGGCTCGCGGCCGTGGCGGCGCTCGAGCGGCGCGGGGTGGAGGTGGTCGCGGCCGACCGGACGCTCGGCAACGACGGCGACGTAGCGCTGCTCGACCGCGCCGGGCTGATGGTCAAGAGCCCCGGCGTCCCGCGCCAGGCGCCGCTCGTCGCCGAGGCCGCGCGCTGCGGCGTGCCGATCTGGAGCGAGGTCGAGCTCGGCTACCGGCTGCTGCGGCCGCGGCTCGTGGGCGTCACCGGCACGAACGGCAAGACGACGACGACGGAGCTGCTGGGCACGATCCTCGGCGCACCGACGGCCGGCAACGTCGGTCGAGCGCTCACGTCGCTCGACGGCGAGGTCGAGCCCGGAGCACTCGTCGTCTGTGAGCTCTCGAGCTTCCAGCTCGAGGACGTGCACGAGCTCGCGTGCGAGGTCGCGGTGCTGCTGAACCTCGAGCCGGACCACCTCGACCGCTACGCGAGCTTCGACGACTACCGCCAGGCCAAGCTGCGAATCTTCGAGCGCGCCAGCACGAAGATCGTCCCGAGGGGAAGCGGGCTCGACGGGATCGAGTTCTCGGCGCAGGACGACCTGCCGGCCGAGCCGTCGATCCGCGGCGCGCACAACCGCGAGAACGCCGCCGCCGCGACCGCCGCCGCGCGGGCGCTCGGCATACCCGACGCCCGGATCGCGGAGGCGCTGCGCACGTTCCGCGGCGTCGCGCATCGCCTCGAGCCGGTCGGCGAGGTGCGCGGCGTCCGCTACGTGAACGACTCGAAGGCGACGAACGTCGCCGCCGCCCTGCGCGCGCTCGCCGCGTACGAGGACGAGCCCGTCCACCTGATCCTCGGCGGGTCACGCAAGGGCGAGGACTTCACGCCGCTCGCGCGCGCGATCGGCGCCAACGTCAAGAGCGTCCACCTGATCGGCGCGACCGCCGCCGAGCTCGCGGCGGCGATCCCGCAGGCGCACGAGGACGGCGACCTGGCCACCGCGGTCGCCCACGTGCAGGCCGACGCCGGAGACGTCGTCCTCCTCTCACCGGCCTGCGCGAGCTACGACCAGTACGCGAATTTCGAAGAGCGCGGCGAGGAGTTCAGGAGGCTGGTGCAGAACCTCTCCGCGTGAAGCGCGGGATCGAGTCGAGCATCCTGATGCTGGTCACGCTCGGGCTCGTCGCGTTCGGGCTGGTCATGGTCTACAGCGCCACCTCGGCGTCGGCCGCGCTCGCCAACGGCGACCCGGCCTACTACCTCAAGCGGCAGGCGGTCTACGCGTTCCTCGGCCTGGCGGCGATGACCGTCTGCGCCCGCCTCGACTTCCACAGGCTGCGCGCGCTGGCGCCGGCGCTGATGGTGGCGAGCGTGGTGCTCCTGCTCGCGGTGCTCGTGCTCGGCCAGGCGACGAACGGCGCGCGGCGCTGGATCTCGTTCGGCCCGGCCCAGTTCCAGCCGTCGGAGCTCGCGAAGCTCGCGCTCGCCGTCTGGGCCGCGAGCTACCTCGCGCGCCGCCGGGCTCCCCGGACGTTGAAGGAGCTCTGGCGCCCGATCGGCCTCACGGCCGTCGTCTTCTGCGGGCTGATCCTCGTCGAGCCGGACCTCGGCACCGCGATCGCGATCGTCGTCATGCTGGCGGCGATCCTGCTCGTGTCGGGCATTCCGGGGCGGACCCTCGCCACCGGCGTCGGGATCGCCGCGACGCTGGGGCTGCTCGCGGTCTGGTTCGAGCCCTACCGGCGCGCGCGCCTGTTCAGCTTCCTCAATCCGTGGCAGGACGCGCAGGGGGCCGGCTTCCAGACGGTGCAGGCGATGATCGGCCTGGGCTCGGGCGGGATCTTCGGCGTCGGCCTCGGACAGAGCGTCCAGAAAGCGAACTACCTCCCGGAGGCCCACACGGACATGATCTTCGCGATCATCGGCGAGGAGCTCGGGCTCGTCGGGGCGACGTTCGTGATCGCCGCCTACTGCGCCTTTGCCTACGCGGGGCTGCGGATCGCGCTGCAGTGCAAGGACCCGTTCGGCAAGCGGCTGGCGGCCGGGCTGACCGCGCTCGTCTGCGGCCAGGCCGCGATCAACCTCGCGGCCGTGATGGGCCTCGCGCCGCTGACCGGGATCCCGCTGCCGTTCGTCTCCTACGGCGGCTCGAGCCTCGTGGTCGCGCTCGCGTCCGTGGGCATCCTCCTTAACATCGCGGCGAATGGCGGCGTCGCGCGAGCCAGCGTTCCTGATCGCGGCCGGGGGGACGGCAGGTCACGTCCTGCCCGCGCTCGCGGTCGCCGACGCGCTGCGGGAGCGCGGAGCACGCGTGACGTTCGCCGGGTCGCCGGATCGCGCTGAGGCGCGGCTGGTTCCCGAGGCGGGGTACGAGCTCGACACGTTCCGCGTGAGCGGCCTGCCGCGGCGGCCGGGGCTGAAGCAGGCGCGCGCGGCCCTTCGCGACTTGGCGGCGCCCGCCGCCTGCGACCGGATCCTCCGCCGGCGGAAGCCCGACGTCGTCCTCGGCGGCGGCGGGTACGTGGCCGGGCCGATGGTGGTCGCCGCCGCACGCCGCCGGATTCCGGCGGCGATCACGGAAGCCGACGCTCACCTGGGTCTCGCGAACCGGCTCGCGGCTCCGTTCGCGAAGCGTGTCTTCCTGTCGTACCCACTGCCGGGTCGCGAGCCGCCGAAGTACGAGGTCGTCGGCCGGCCGCTGCCGGCGAACGCACACGCGCTTCCGTGCGACGAGGCGCGGGCGCAGCTCGGCCTGCCCCCCGGCGGGCCGGTGCTGCTGGTCGCGGGCGCCCGGGCCGGAGCGACCGCGCTGAACGAGTTCGCGGTCGAGACGTTCGGCGCGGGCGGGCCGGCCGTCCTGCACGTCTCCGGCGAGCGCGACTACGACTCGGTGCGCGCGCGGGTGAGGCGCCCGGACTACGTGCTCCTACCCGTGCTCGACGGGCTCGGCGCGGCATACGGCGCGTCCGACCTCGCGCTGATGCGGAGCGGGTCGACCGTCTGGGAGCTCGCGGCCGCCGGGACGCCGGCCGTGCTCGTGCCGTATCCGTTCGCGACCGGAGATCACCAGACGAAGAACGGCCGCTACTTCGAGGCGGCCGGAGGCGCGGTCGTCGTGCCCGAGGCCGAGCTCGGCCGCGCGGCGGACGTCGTGCGCTCGCTGCTCGGCGACCCGCCGCGGCTGGCGGCGATGGGCGAGGCGATGCTGCGCGTGGCGCGGCCGGACGCGGCGGAGACGATCGCGGAGGAGCTGATGACGCTTGCAGCCGTTCGCGGGTAGGCGGCTCTGGTTCGTCGGCGTCGGCGGCGCGGGCATGAGCGCGCTCGCGCTGGTCGCGCACGCCTGGGGCGCCGAGGTCGGCGGCTCCGACCGCGCGCGCTCGTCCTACGTCGACCGGCTCGAGGCGGCCGGCATTCACGTCGCGATCGGCCACGACGCGGCGAGCGTCCCGGAGGGGGCGGAGGTGATCGTCTCCAGCGCGATCGCGCCGGACAACCCCGAAGTAAGAGTCACACGCGCGCGAGGCACTGGACCGCGTCTGCGCGCCGAGCTGCTCGCCGAGCTCGTCCAGCTGCGCCCGTCGATCGTGGTCGCAGGCGCCCACGGCAAGACCACCACCTCGGCCATGATCGCGTTCGTGCTCGACCGGCTCGGGCGCGCCCCGGCGTTCCTGATCGGCGGCGAGATCCCGCAGCTCGGCGGCAACGCGCGCGCGGGGGACGGGTGGCTCGTCGCGGAGGGCGACGAGTCGGACCGCTCGCTCGAGCTGCTCGCCCCGCAGGTGGCGGTGCTGACGAACGTGGAGCTCGACCATCACGCGACGTTCGCCTCGGAGGCCGAGGTGCGCGAGCTGTTCGAGCGGTGGCTGGAGCGGGCGCCGCAACGCGTGGTGGGAGACGAGCTCGAGCCGGTGGCGTTGGCGCTCGGCGTGCCCGGCGAGCACAACCGCCGCAACGCGGCCACCGCGCTCGCGGCGCTCGAGCTCGCCGACGTCCCGCGCGCCGAGGCCGAGCGCGTGCTGCCCGGGTTCACCGGCGCCGGCCGCCGGTTCGAGCTGCGCGGCGAGGCCGCCGGCGTGAGCGTCTACGACGACTACGGCCACCACCCGCGCGAGGTCGCCGCGACGCTGGCCGCCGCGCGGACGCGGGTGGATGGCGGGCGCGTGCTCGTCGTCTTCCAGCCGCACCTCTACTCGCGCACGCGGCACCTCGCGCACGACCTCGCGCGGGCGCTCGCGGCGGCCGACGCGGTCGCGGTGACGAAGGTCTACGCGGCGAGGGAGGAGCCCGTCCCGGGCGTCGAGGGCTCGCTCGTCGCGCAGGCGCTCGCCGCGGAGCGGCCGGGAATGCCGGTGGCGTGGACGCCGGAGCTCGAGGACGCCGTGCGGTTCCTCGCGCGGCGCGCGCGGCCGGGCGATCTCGTGCTCACGATCGGCGCCGGCGACGTCGAGCGTGCCGGGCCGCTGCTGCTCCGGGAGCTCGAGTGAAGATCGACGAAGGCGTCTCCGTCGGCCGCTTCACCACGTTCGGCGCCGGCGGCCCGGCGCGCGCGTTTGCGCGGCCGGAGTCGCTCGAAGAGCTCGAGCAGGCCCTCGCCTGGGCGCGCGAGCGGGAGCTCCCGGTGGCGACGATCGGCCTCGGCTCGAACCTGCTCGTCGCCGACGAGGGGTTCGACGGCCTCGTGCTCAAGCTCGCTGGCGGACTGGCCGGGGCGGCGGCCGAGGGCGAGAAGCTCATCGCCGGCGGCGGTGCGTCGAACGCCGTCTGCCTCCACCGCGTCCGGGCAGCCGCGCTCGGCGGCTTCGAGTTCGCCTGCGCGATCCCGGGCACGGTCGGCGGCGGCGTCTGGATGAATGCCGGCGCGTACGGCAGCGACTGGGCGGCGATCCTCGACCGCGCGCTCGTCGTCGACGACCAGGGCCCGCGCTGGCTGACGCCGGCCGAGCTCGGCCTCAGCTACCGGCACTCGGAGCTGCGGCACGGGCAGGTCGTCGCGGGAGCGGAGTTCACGCTCGGCGCGCTGCCGGAGGAGCAGATCCGGGCGAACGTCACCCGGCTGCAGGCACTGCGCAAGGCGGCGCAGCCGACCAACAAGCGCACCTTCGGGAGCGTCTTCAAGAACCCGGAGCACGAGCTGAGCGCCGGCAGGATGCTCGAGGCGTGCGGGCTCAAGGGCCATCGCCTCGGTGGCGCGCAGATCTCCCCACGGCACGCCAACTTCATCGAGAACGCCGACGGCGCGAAGGCCGCCGACGCGATCGCGTTGATGACCGAGGCGCGACGTCGCGCGCACGAGCAGTTCGGGGTCGAGCTCGTGCACGAGGTCGAGTTTCTCGGCCCGCTCGAGCTGCCGCCGCTCACGTAGGAGCGGTGCCCGGCGCGGCGAAGGTTGCGCCCCGTGCCCCAGCGTCCTGCTCAGCGACCCCGCGCCCGCGCGGCTGTCGTGCACCTGCCTGGCCTCGAGCGGGCGCCGGTCATGCGGGCGCTGCCGTCCGGGCGGTCGCTCCTCGTCGGGTTTGCGATCGTCCTCGGCGCCGTCGGGCTCTACCTCGTGGCACGGGAGACGCCGATGTTCGCAGTGCAGAAGATCGAGGTCGTCGGCGCGCCGGCGCCGGTGGCCGCGCACGTCCGCGCGGCGCTCGCGCCGATCCGCGGGACGAGCCTGCTCGCGCTCGGTTCCGCCGACATCGACCGGCGCCTCGCGAAGCTCCCCGACGTCGTCGCCGGCACGTACGACCGCGACTTCCCGCACACGCTTCGCGTGACGGTGCGCGCCGAGCACCCGGTGGCCGTCGCGCGGCGGGGCACCCACGCCTGGCTGGTCGCGTCGAGCACGCGCGCGATCGCCGAGGTGCCGCTGAAGACCCACCCGCAGCTCCCGCGAGTCTGGCTCGCGCACTCGGGCGATCCCGAGATCGGGCAGCCGATCGCCGACCGGTTCGCGCTCCGCGCGGTGCGCGCGCTGGCACTCGCGCGCACGAGTCACTTTCCCGTGCGGATCCGCATGGTCCGCGTTCAGCAGCGCGACCTGACGCTCCTGCTCGCGTCGCGGCTCGAACTGCGGTTGGGCGAGCTGCAGGCGATTCCGCTGAAGCTCGCGGTCGCCGCGCGCATCCTCCCGGGATTGCTGGCCCAGGGTGGCTTCGCGTACCTCGACGTCGGCGTTCCCGAGCGGCCGGTCGCCGGCTCAACTCTCAACTCTCAGCCGAAGCCTTAGAGTTCAACGCTCGACCCGGCGTTGACATGCGCCTCGATCAGGCGTACCCTGCCGAGCGCTGAAGGCGTACTGTCCACCGAAGCTTGAGGTCGAGACGGGTTGAGCATGCGGGATCAAAGCGGGAACTACCTGGCCCTGATCAAGGTCGTCGGCGTTGGCGGCGGCGGCTCGAACGCCGTCAACCGCATGGTCGACGCCGGCCTGACCGGCTGCGAGTTCATCGCCGTCAACACGGATGCGCAGGCGCTCCTGATGTGCGACGCCGACGTGAAGATGCCGATCGGCTCCGACGTCACCCGCGGTCTCGGCGCAGGCGCCGACCCGGCCGTCGGGCGCGCGGCTGCCGAGGAGAGCCGCGACGAGCTGAAGGAGGCGCTGAAGGGCGCCGACATGGTCTTCGTCACCGCCGGCGAGGGCGGGGGAACCGGCACCGGCGCGGCTACCGTTCTCGCGCGGCTTTCGCAGGAGATCGGCGCGCTCACGGTCGGCGTGGTCACGAAGCCGTTCTCGTTCGAGGGGCGCCGGCGCGCCGAGGTCGCCTCGCGCGGCGTCGACGAGCTCCGCGACGAGGTGGACACGCTGATCGTGATCGAGAACGACCGCCTGCTGCAGGTGGTCGAGAAGCGCACGTCGATCCTCGACGCGTTCTCGATGGCCGATGACGTCCTCCGCCAGGGCGTCCAGGGCATCACCGACCTGATCACGATCCCCGGCCTCGTCAACCTCGACTTCGCCGACGTCCGGACGATCATGAACGAGGCCGGCTCGGCGTTGATGGGCATCGGCAGCGCCTCCGGCGAGAACCGCGCGACCGAGGCCGCGCGCACCGCGGTGTCGTCGCCGCTGCTCGAGTCGTCGATCGAGGGCGCGACCGGGATCCTGCTCAACGTCACGGGCGGCCCCGACATCGGCCTGTTCGAGGTGAACGAGGCCGCGCAGGTCGTCACCTCCGCCGCCGACCAGAACGCGAACGTGATCTTCGGCGCCGTGATCGACGAGGGCATGCGCGACGAGGTGCGCGTGACGGTCATCGCGACCGGCTTCGGCCCGTCGCGGCTGCGCCGCCGCCGGCGGCCCGAGGAGGCGGCCGAGGAACGCCGTGAAGGCGAGCAGCGAGAGCAGCCGTCCGAGCGCTTCGACCTCACCGACGACGTGCTCGAAGTGCCGTCGTTCCTGCGCGACTGACGAGTTACGCGATCGATGTTTAGCCGCGTTTCGGGGCGGCAATGATCGACGTGCCCTCTCGGGTCGACCGTAGCGGTTGACCCGCGATGACCCGGTCCGGCCGCCCCGGCCTCGACTACCCAGTCGAAGCCGGGGCGGCTCCCTTTTCCGACTCAGTAGCATCAGCGCGCGATGCAGACGCTGCTGCGAACGCCGCTCTACGAGCGCCACGTCGCGCTCGGCGCGCGCCTCGTCCCCTTCGCCGGCTGGGAGATGCCGGTGCAGTACGCGGGCGTCATCGCGGAGCACCGCGCCGTGCGGGCCGACGCCGGCGCGTTCGACGTCTCGCACATGGGCGAGCTCGTCGTCGAGGGCGCCCGCGCGCGCGAGTTCCTCCAGGGCGTGCTCTCGAACGACGTCGACCGGCTCGAGCCGGGGCTCGCGCAGTACACGCTGCTGACGACCGAGCGCGGCGGGATCGTCGACGACCTGATCGTCTACGAGCTGACGCCGGCGCGGTACCTGCTGATCGTCAACGCCGCCAACCGCGAGGCCGACCTCGCCTGGCTGCGCGCGCGGGAGCTCGCCGAGGCCGAGGTGCGGGACGTCTCGGACGACTACGCGCTGATCGCCGTCCAGGGCCCGCGGTCGCTCGAGCGGCTCGGCCTGCCCGACGCCCCGGCGTTCACGTTCCGAGACGGCGACGTCGGCGGCATCGCCTGCGTCGTCAACCGCACGGGCTACACCGGCGAGGTCGGGGTCGAACTGCTCGTCGACGCCGGCGACGCGGCCCGGCTCTGGGACGAGGTGCTCTCGCGCGGCGTCGCGCCGTGCGGCCTCGGCGCCCGCGACACCCTTCGCCTCGAAGTCTGCTACCCGCTGCACGGCAACGACATCTCGCCGGACACGGATGCGATCTCGGCCGGGCTCGGCTGGGTCTGCGCGCTCGACACCGAGTTCACCGGCGCCGAGGAGCTGCGCCGGATCAAGGAGGCCGGGCCGGAGCGGCGCCTGGCGGCCTTCGTGATGGAGGAGAGCGCGATCCCGCGGCAGGGCATGCGGATCGTCGAGGGCGGCGAGGTCACGTCGGGGTCGCATTCGCCCATGCTCGAGCGCGGGATCGGCATGGGCTACGTGCCCGCCGCGCTGGCGCGGCCGGAGACGGAGCTGACGATCGACGTCCGCGGGCGGCACCGGCGTGCCCGCGTCGTGAAGAAGCCGATCTACACCCGAGAGGAGACGTGATGGCCGCGGCCGAGAGCTACCCCGACGACCTGCGCTACCACCCCGAGCACGACTGGGCACGAATCGAGGACGGCGAGGCGACGTTCGGAATCACCTGGTTCGCGGCCGACGCGCTCGGCGAGCTCGTGCACTTCGAGGCGCCGGACGAAGGCGCGAAGGTGACGAAGGACGAGGCGTACGCGGAGGTCGAGTCGGTCAAGGCCGTCTCGGACGTGATCGCGCCGCTGTCGGGCGAGATCGTCGAGGTGAACCGCGCGATCGCGGACGCCCCGGAGACCGTGAACGACGACCCGTACGCCGCCGGCTGGCTCGTGCGCGTGCGGCTGAGCGACGCGTCCGAGGCGGATGGGCTCATGGACGTGGAGGCGTACAAGCAGCACGTGGCCGAGCAGGGGTGAGCTACCTCGCGCTGACCGACGCCGACCGGGAGGCGATGCTCGAGGAGATCGGCGTCGCCACGGTCGAGGAGCTGTTCGCCGACCTGCCCGAGGGCGTCCGGTTGCGGCGCGAGCTCGACCTGCCGCCGGCGCTGACCGAGCAGGAGCTGAGCGCGTACTTCGAGTCGCTCGCGGCGCAGAATCTCCACGTCGGCGCGGAGCTGTCGTTTCTGGGCGCGGGGATGTACGACCATTACGTCCCGGCGATCGTCGACGCCGTGCTCCAGCGCGGCGAGCTGCTGACCGCGTACACGCCGTACCAGCCCGAGCTGAGCCAGGGCGTCCTGCAGTCGATCTTCGAGTACCAGACGGCGATCTGCGAGCTGACCGGCATGGACGTCTCGAACGCGTCCGGCTACGACGGGACGACGGTCGCCGCCGACGCCTGCTTCGTCGCCAAGCACACGACCGGCCGCTCGAAGGTCGTCGTCACCGAGGCGACGAACCCACAGGTGCGCCAGGTCGTGAAGACCTACGCGCCCGGCTTCGGCCTCGAGGTGGTCGAGGTGCCGCACCGTGAGGGCGCGACCGATCCCGACGAGCTGCGCGCAGCGGCGACGGGCGCGGCCTGCGTCATCTTCCAGCAACCGAACTTCTTCGGCGTGCTCGAGCCTGCACCGGAGCTGGCCGCCGCCGCGAACGACGCCGAGGCGCTGCCGGTCGCCCACGTCGACCCGGTCTCCCTCGGCGTGCTCGAGGCACCCGGGAACTATGGCTGCGCGATCGCGATCGGCGAGGGGCAGCCGGCGGGCAACTACCTCTCCTACGGCGGGCCGCACTACGGCTTCCTGGCCGCACGCACCGAGTACATCCGGCGGATGCCGGGGCGGATCGTCGGCGAGACGACCGACGCCGCGGGGAACCGCGGCTATGTCCTGACCCTCCAGACCCGCGAGCAGCACATCAGGCGCGAGAAGGCAACGTCGAACATCACCACGAACCAGACGCTGCTGGCGCTCGCCGGGCTGGTCTACCTGTCGTGGCTCGGGCCGGAGGGGCTCAGGGAGGTGGCGGAGACCTGCATGGCGCTCGCGGAGCACGCGAAGGAACGGCTCGGCCGACCGCTCGTGTTTGCGGAGAGGACAACATTCAACGAGTTTGCCGTGCGCGTCGGACGGCCCGCGCAGGAGGTCGTCCGCGAGGCGCGCGAGCGCGGCGTCCACCCCGGCTATCCGCTCGGCCGCGACTACCCCGGCCTGGACGACGTGCTGCTCGTCGCGCTGACCGAGAAGCGCACGCCCGACGAGATCGAGCGCCTGGCGGAGGTGCTCGACGAGGTGGGCGCGTGAAGCTGCTCTTCGAGAAGTCTCAGCGCGGCCGCCGCGCGGGCCGGCCGCCAAGACCCGAGGGCCTGACGACGCCGGAGCTGCCGAGCGGCCTCCGCCGCGAGACGCCCCCGCGGCTGCCCGAGGTCGCCGAGCCCGACCTCGTCCGCCACTTCACCGAGCTCTCGCGCCGCAACTTCGGGATCGACACCGGCTTCTACCCGCTCGGCTCCTGCACGATGAAGCACAACCCGCGCGTGAACGAACGGCTCGCTGCCCTGACGGGCTTCCGCGACCTCCACCCGCACCAGGAGGAGGACGGCGCCCAGGGGGCGCTCCGGCTCTGCTGGGAGCTGCAGGAGGCGCTCGCCGAGATCACGGGGCTCGACGCGGTCTCGCTCCAGCCGGCGGCGGGCTCGCAGGGCGAGGTGACGGGCCTGATGCTCTTCCGCGCGTACTTCGCCGACCGCGGCGAAGCCGAGCAGCGGCGCAAGGTCGTGATCCCGGACACGGCCCACGGCACGAACCCGGCGAGCGTGACGATGGCGGGCTACGAGCTCACGCACGTGAAGACCGATCCGCGCGGCAACATCGACGTCGACGACCTTCGCGAGCACGTCGACGAGCACACCGCCGGGCTGATGCTCACGAACCCGTCTACGCTCGGCCTCTTCGACGAGAACATCGAGGAGATCGAGCGGATCTTCCACGGCGTCGGAGCGCTCATGTACTACGACGGCGCCAACCTGAACGCCGTCTGCGGCATCTCGCGACCGGGCGACATGGGCTTCGACGTCGTCCACATCAACCTCCACAAGACGTTCTCGCAGCCGCACGGCGGCGGCGGCCCCGGCGGCGGCCCGATCGCGGTGGGGAAACGGCTCGAGCCGTTCCTGCCCGTCCCGGCCGTCGTGCGGGACGAGGAGCGCTACCGGCTCGACTACGACCGCCCGAAGTCGATCGGCAAGGTGCGCGGCTTCCTCGGCCCGTTCGGCGTCTTCGTCCGCTCGTACGCATTCATCCGCGCCTACGGCCCGCAGCTGCGGGAGATGTCCGAGGCGGCCGTGTTGAACGCGAACTACCTGCTCGCGCGGCTCCGCGATGCCTACGAGCTGCCGTTCGACCGGCTCTGCATGCACGAGTTCGTGCTCTCCGCGCGCCGGCTGAAGCGCGGGCACGGCGTGACCGCGCTCGACGTCGCCAAGCGGCTGATGGACTACGGCTTCCATCCGCCGACGATCTACTTCCCGCTGATCGTGCCCGAGGCGCTGATGATCGAGCCGACCGAGACCGAGGCGAAGGAGACACTCGACGCCTTCGCCGACGCGATGATCGCGATCGCGCGCGAGGCGGAGGAGGATCCGGGCCTGGCGAGGACGGCGCCGCACGAGGAGGTCGTCGGGCGGCTCGACGAGGTCAAGGCCGCCAAGCGCGTGGTCGTGCGCTACGGCTTCGACGACCATCCCGACCTCGCGGCCGAGCCGGCCGCGGCGGGCGCCGCGGCGCCGAAGGGCGTCTGATGATCGACCTCCGCTCGGACACGAAGACGAAGCCGTCGCCCGAGATGCGCGCAGCGATCGCGGCCGCCGAGGTCGGCGACGAGCAGCGCCGCGAGGACCCGACCGTGAACGAGCTCGAGCGCCGCGCGGCGGAGGTGCTCGGCCGGCCGGAGGCGGTCTTCGTCCCGACGGCGACGATGGCGAACGAGATCGCGCTGCGGGTGCTGGGCGAGCCGGGCGACGAGGTCGTCGCCGAGCAGAACTCGCACATCTTCGTCTCCGAGCTCGGTGGCCCAGCGGTCCACGCCGGGCTGATGACGCGCCAGCTGGCCACCGCGAATGGGCGCTTCACGCCGGAGCAGCTGCGCGAGACCGTCCGCTTCGGGGACGGCACCCATACGCCGGCGACCAGGATCGTCTCGGTCGAGAACACGAACAACCAGTCGGGCGGTCGCGTCTGGCGGATGGACGAGCTCGAGGCAGTCGTGCGCACCGCGCGCGAGCTCGACCTGCGCCTGCACCTCGACGGCGCCAGGGTGCTGAACGCCGCTGTGGCGCTGGGCGTCCCGGCCGCGGAGATCGGCCGGCACTTCGACACCGTGACGCTGTGCCTGTCGAAGGGCCTCGGCTGCCCCCTGGGCGCGCTCGTCGCCGGCTCGCCCGAGCTGATGGCGAAGGCACGGCGCCTGAAGCATCTCTTCGGCGGGGCGATGAGGCAGGCCGGGATCGTGGCGGCCGCGGGCGTGTACGCGCTCGAGCACAACGTCGAGCGGCTCGCCGACGACCACGCCCGTGCCAGGCGGCTCGCGGAGGGCCTGGTCGGGGCGGGCGTGCCCGTCGATCTCGACCAGGTCGAGACGAACTTCGTGCAGGTCGACGTCGCGCCGCTCGGCCTGACGCCGGAGCAGGCGCTCGCGCGGCTGGCCGAGCAGGGCGTCGGGCTCTCGATGACGATGCACCCGACGCGGCTGCGCGCCGTCACGCACCTCGACGTCTCGGACGAGGACGTCGAGCGTGCGACGGAGCTAATCCCACGGGCGCTGGGAGCACTTGCTCCCGCCTGAGCGCTTCCGTCGCCTCGTCCTCGAGGCGCAGCGGTCGGGACGGCTGCCGAGCGTCAGCGCCGCCGTCTTCCGCGGCAAGCAGCTCGAATGGAGCGACGCGCTCGGCCTGGCCGACGTCGAGCAGCACCAGGAGGCGGGGCCGGACACGCAGTACGCCTGCGCGTCGATCACCAAGACCTTCACCGCGGCGTCGATCCTGCAGCTGCGCGACGCGGGCGAGCTGGACCTCGAGGACCCGCTCTCCCGCCACCTGCCGGAAGCGGCGCACGGCACGCCGACGCTGCGGCGCCTGCTCTCGCATGCCTCGGGGCTCCAGCGCGAGCCGCCGGGGGCGGTCTGGGAGACGCTCAGCTTCCCGGACGAGCGCGAGTTGCTGGAGCTGCTGCCGGCAGCGGAGCAGGTGCTGCCGCCGTCGACGGCCTGGCACTACTCGAACCTGGCCTACTCGCTGCTCGGCCACGTCGTCACGCGCGTGTCCGGGCAGCCCTTCCACGAGTACGTCGCCGAGCGCGTGCTCGAGCCGGTCGGCCTCGAGCGCACGACGTGGGGGCCGGGCGAGACCGCGGCGCTCCCGTACTTCGTGGAGCCGTACGCCGATTCGGTGCGGCGCGAGCCGGTGCTCGAACTGGGCGGCAAGGGCGGCGAGTCGGGCCTCTACAGCACCGCATCGGACCTCGCGCGCTGGGGCTCGTTCCTCTGCGACCCGGACGAGTCCGTGCTGAAGGCGTCGTCCGCCGCCGAGATGCACGACCTGCAGATCATGGCCGAGCCGGACTGGACGCTCGGCTGGGGGCTCGGGATCCAGCTCTGGCGGCGCGGCGAACGTGTCTACGGCGGCCACACCGGTGGGTTCCCGGGCTTCGTCTCGATCCTCGTCTACTCACGCCGCGACCGGATCGGCGCGGTCGTCCTGACCAACTCGGGGACGTGGGACGCGCTCGGCAAGACGGGCATCGACCTCGCCGAGGCGGCACTCGAGGAGCTGCCGCCCGCGCTCGAGCCGTGGGTCCCGGAGGAGGCGCCGCCGGCCGAGATCGAGCCGCTGCTCGGCCGTTGGTGGTCGGAGGGATCCGAGACGATCTTCAGCTGGCGCGAGGGCCGGCTCGAGGCGCGGCTCGCCGGCGCGCCGGCGGAGCGGGCGCCGTCCGTGTTCGCGCCGGAAGGCGAGGACGCCTACCGCGTGGTCTCCGGCCGCGAGCGCGGCGAGGTGCTGCGAGTCGTGCGTGACGGGGCCGGCGAGGTCGTCCGCCTCTACTGGGCGACGTACCCGTTCACCCGCGAGCCGGAGACGTTCGGCGCCTCGCCCGAGTAGCGCCCTGTAGTTCGGTTCGCCCGGCCTCCTCCCCGAGGCGAGCGTATCCGCCGCCGGTGCGCGTGTCTGTCACGGACCGTGACGAAAGCGTGACGACCGCCGCGGCGCGCGCCGCACGCGGACGGCTCACCGATCGCCGGCGGCAAGGAAACCGAGGGCGACGCCGGCGTACACGGCGACGAGCACCCACCCTTCCCAGCGCCGGCCGCGCCCGTCGGCGAGCAGGAGCGCGACGAGCGCCGCCGACCCGCCCATCGCCGCGAGCTCGATCGGGCGGAACGCGAGCGGCAGCGCCGGGGTCACGAGCCACGAGAGCAGCGCGACTGCCGGTGTCACGAGCAACGCCACCTGCGCGCTCGACGAGACGGCGATCTCCGTCGCCAGCGCCAGGTTGCCGCGATGGGCGATCACGATCGCGCCGCCGTGCTCGGCGGCGTTCCCGACGATCGCGACGATCACCGCCGCGATGAAGAACTCGGACAGTCCGGCCGCCTCCGCGAACGCATGCAGCGAGTGGACGAGCGTCTCGCTGATCAGCGCGGTCGCGACGGTCGCCGCGCCGAGCGCGACCAGCGAGACCGGCAGCGACCAGCCGCCCGCGGCCGCCTCGTGGCCGCTCTCCTCGTGCAGCCGCGCGTGCCGTCTCAGCCCCTGAATCGTGACGCCGAGGTAGAGCAGCAGCAGCGCGATCGCGACCGGGATCGTCGCCACCGCGAGCGAGTGTCGATCCGGGTCGCCCGTCCAGCCTGGCACCGACGGCACCAGGAAGGCGGCGGACGCAACCAGCACGAGCCCGAGCTGCAGCAGGAGCGAGACGCGGTCGAGCGGCCTGCTGTCGTGGCGCTCGGTGCCGAAGATCAGGGCGAAGCCGAGCACGAGCAGGATGTTCGAGACGACGCTGCCCATCAGCGACGCGCGGACGACGTTGGGCAGCGACGCATTGACGGCGAAGAGCGCGATGATCAACTCGGGCGCGTTGCCGAAGCTCGCGTTGAGGAAGCCGCCGATGCCCGGCCCCGTGTGCTCCCCCGCGTGGTCGGTCGCCTCGCCGATCAGCCACGCGAGCGGGATCAGCGCGGTGGCGGCGACGACGAACAGCGCGGTGTCGCCGACGTCGACGACGTAGCGCAGGACGAGTGTGATCGGGGCCAGCACGAGCCCACCCCAGAGGAGCTTGCGGCCCACCGCTTTACCCTATCCACCGATGTTGCGGGCCGTGCTCTTCGACTGGGGCGACACGCTGATCGAGTTCGCGTACGCGCCGGAGCTCGTCGCCGCCGGCCACCACGCCGGCCTGGCCGCGATCGGGCGCGAGCGGATGCCGGAGCTGACCGAGCACTTCCGCGAGGAGTACGAGCCCCTTTTCTGGGCGCCGGGCATCATCGAGGAGATCGAGTACCCGCAGCTCGTGCGGCGACTCCTGGGCGACTTCGGGATCGCGGTCGACGACGGCGAGCTCGACCGGTTCCTCGAGGCGGAGCACGAGGCGTGGGAGCCGGCGCGGCGGCTGGGCGCGCACACGCACCCGCTGCTCGAGGCGCTGCGCGAGCGCGGGCTCGGGGTCGGCCTCGTCTCGAACGCGTTCGACCCGGGCTGGCTGCTGCACCGCGACCTCGAGCGGATGGGCATCGAGGAGCGGCTCGACGTCAGCGTCTTCTCGTCCGAGGTCGGCGTGCGCAAGCCGCACCCCGCGATCTTCGAGCGCGCGCTCGAGGCGCTCGAGGTCGCGCCGGAGGACGCGCTCTTCGTGGGCGACCGGCTGTTCGAGGACGTCCGCGGCGCGGCGGAGCTCGGGATGACGACGGTGCAGGCGCTCTGGTACCGGGCCGACTCGCACCCCGACGGCGCCGAGCCCGACCACCAGGCGTTCACCCAGCTCGACGTGCTGAACATCGCTCGCCGCCTGGCGACCTAGCCGCCAATACGCGGCTTGTCAAGTCTTGCGGAGCGCGGTGCGCTGCACACACAATCCGGTCATGGAGACACGCGAGCAGGCGGCCGCCCAGCCGACCGAGCTTCCGCTCCGCCCTCAGGACGAAGTCGAATGCCGCCGCTGTGGCGTCCACTGCGACAAGGTCGTGTACCCGGGCGCGTGCGTCGACCGGGGCTGCCCGTTCGTCTACTCCTACGAGGAGTTCGGGCACACGTACATGGGCTGCGTGATGCGCGTCTTCGAGGTCGAGATCGACTTCGACCTGCTCCGCGCCGCCGAGTCGACGCGCAGCGGGTTCGGCGCCGTGCGGGCGACGGCGCCGGCGCTGCCGATGTGCCGCGTCGAGGTCGAGCCGTGCTACGAGGGGCGGACCGAGGAGCTCGGGTGCCTCAATCCCGAGTTCCACGAGCTGCCGGTCGGCGAGCCTTCGTTCCGCGTTTTTGCGCGGATCGCCTCGTAGCCTTCGCGTAGAGCGTTCGCAGCTTGTCCATCTGCTCCGCGTCGGGCCCGTGGCCGTCGGCGCCGGGCACCTCGAGCAGCGCCGGCAGGCCCTGCAGCTTCGGGTGGCCGAGGAAGACGGTCAGCCTGTCGCCCATCAACCCGTCCCCGATGTTGTCGTGGCGGTCGCGGTTCGACCCGAGCGGCGTCTTCGAGTCGTTCACGTGGAGCACGCGCAGCCGGTCGAGGCCGAACGCCGCGTCGACCGTCTGGACGACGCGATCCAGCTCGGCCGGCTCCGTGACGTCGTAGCCGGACGCGTACAGGTGGCACGAGTCGAGGCACACGCCGAGGCGCGGGTGGTGGTCGAGCGCGTCGTAGAGCGCGGCGAGCTCCTCGAGCGACCGCCCGATCGTGCCGCCTGTTCCCGCCGAGTTCTCCATGCAGAGCCACGTCGCGTCGTCGCAGCGCTCGAGCGCCAGCTGCAGCGCCGGTACCACCCGCTCGAGGCCCGCCTCGAAGCCGGAGCCGAGGTGCGAGCCGACGTGGAAGACGACCGCCTCCGCGCCGATCGCACACGCCGTGTCGACGGTCGAGCGGAGCGTCGAGACGCTCTTCTCGTAGAAGTCGTCCTTGGGGCTCGCGAGGTTGATCAGGTAGAGCGCGTGGATCGAGACGGCGCCGATGCCGAGCTCCTCGCGCCGCGCGCGGAACGCCTTCAGGTCAGCCGGGTCGTGCTCGGGGAAACGCCAGGTGCGCGGGCTCTGCGCGAACAGCTGCACGGCGTCCATTCCGAACGCGTGCGCGTTCTCGAGCGCCTTCTTGATCCCGCCCGAGCAGTGGCCGCCGAGGAGCACGCCGCCGACGCTACCCGAGCCACGCCTGCAGCCGCCGTGCCTCGTCCGCGACCTCGCGGCTCGCGGTCCGCGGCAGCGGGGCGAACGCCTCCGTCACGACGCGACCCTTCTCCAGGCGCCAGCTGCCCGCCACGTAGCCGTCGACGGTGAAGGTGGGCCGGACGTCGGCGTTCTTGCGCACGATCAGCCTCCGGTACTCGTCCGGGAGCACGCGTTCGCGGTCGAGCAGGACGTTGTCGAACTTCGGCAGGAAGCGCACCGGCGCAGGCGTGTCGCCGTCCGGCCGCGGCGCGCGCGGGAGGTCGAGCAGCTCGCGGCCGCGATCGTCGCGGAGAACGAGCAGCCCGTCGAGCAGGTGCGCGAAGTCGCGGACCTTCATCCCCGACCAGCCCGCGATCTCCGCCCGCGTCGCCGGCCCGAAGGCCGCGAGGTACCGGCGCACGAGCTCGGCGCGGGCGGCCTCGCCGTCGAGCTCGTCGTGCGCCAGCGCGACGAACCGCGGATTGTGGATCGGCGAGCTCCAGAGGCTCGACTCGGGCGCGTGCGCGATCCGCGCGCGCAGCCGCAGCGCATACCAGACGCCGGTCGTGCCGCCGGAGTCGACGCCGTGCTCGCGGTGGAACCAGTCGAGCACCTCAGTCCGCGTCCGCGGCTCCGATGCGAACTCGCGCAGGGCATCGGTGACGCGCACGGCGTCGGCGTCGGCCTGCGGCGTCACCCAGCCCGGCGGCGCGACGTCGAGGGCGGCCGCGAAGAGCGCGTGGTCGGCTGCCGAGACGACGTGGACGGTGCCTCGCATCAGCACGCCGCGCGCGGCCTTGCTTGCCAGCAGCGCGCGCTCGAGCTGCTCGCGGCGGAAGCCCTCGAGCCGCGACCAGAGCCCGAGGTAGGGCGCCGTCGCGAGCTGCGCCTGCAGCCCGGCGACGCGCTCGAGCGCCTTCGGCACGGGCAGCTTCGCCGGCTTCAGGAGCAGCTGCCGGGCGAGCGTCGAGCGGTTCAGGTCGCGCTGCGTGAGGACGGTCTCGGCCACGCCAGTACGCTAACGAGGTGGTTGTCAGAGCCCGCTTCGCGCCGAGCCCGACCGGCTACCTGCACGTCGGCGGGGCCCGCACGGCGCTCTTCAACTGGCTGTTCGCGCGCCACGAGGGCGGCGAGTTCCGCCTCCGGATCGAGAACACCGACACGAGCCGCGAGGTGGCCGAGGCCGTCGACCAGATCCGGGGCACGCTCGCGTGGCTCGGGCTCGACCACGACGGGCCCGTCACCTTCCAGCTCGACCGGGTGAGCGAAGCGCAGGCGGCCGCGCGGCGCCTGGTCGACGAGGGCAGGGCCTACGAGGACGAGGGCGCGATCCGGTTCCGGATGCCCGACGAGGGCGTCACCGTGTGGGACGACATCGTGCTCGGGCGAATAGAGGTGCCGAGCGAGGAGCTCGACGACCTCGTGATCGTCCGCTCGGACGGGCGGCCGACGTACAACTTCGTCTCGCCGCTCGAGGACGCTCTCGACGGCGTCACCCACGTGATCCGCGGCCAGGACCACGTCTCGAACACGCCGAAGCAGCTGCGGATCCTCGAGGCGCTCGGGGCCGACCTGCCGCGGTACGCGCACGTCCCGCTGCTGAACGGTCCGGACGGCCGCAAGCTCTCGAAGCGCCACGGCGCGATCACGGTCGAGGACTTCCGCGAGCAGGGCTACATCCCGGAGGCGTTCGTCAACTTCCTCGCGTTGCTCGGCTGGAGCTACGACGACCGCACCGAGGTGATGACCCGCGGGGAGCTGGTCGAGCGCTTCACGCTCGAGCGTGTCGGCAAGAGCCCGGCCGTCTTCGACTACGACAAGCTGAGCCACCTGAACGGGCTCTACCTGCGTGCGCTGCCGCCGGCGGACTACGCCGACCGCCTCGTCGCCTACCTGCGCGAGCGCGGCTACGAGTGGGACGAGCAGCTGATCCGCGGGGCGGCCCCGCTCGTGCAGGAGAAGATCGAGACGCTCGGAGAGTTCCCGGCGTACGCCGGCTTCTTCTTCGCCCGAATCGAGTCGGAGGGCGAGGTCGACGGGCAGGTACTCCCGGCAGCGGCCGAGACGCTCGCCGCGGTCGAGCCGTTCGAGGCCGGGCAGATCGAGGCGGCCCTTCGTGGGCTGGCCGAGCGGCTGGGGCTCAAGCCGCGCGAGGCGTTTCAGCCGATTCGCGTGGCCGTGACCGGATCGACGGTGTCGCCGGGCTTGTTCGAGTCGCTCGAGCTCCTCGGGCGCGAGGAGTCGCTCGCGCGGCTGGAAGGGAGCGGCCGCGGCGGCGCGAGGGGGTCGAGCGCACGCTGAAAGGCGAGCCAGGCCCGACGCCGGAAGAGCGGGGTCGGCTGCGGGAGTGCGTCAGCTGCCTTTACCATTTCTGAGTAATAAAACGGTCGAACGAGGGAAACGGGTACGGCATGAGCGGCACGGACTTCCAGACGCGTCAACCGACGATCCTGATCGTCGACGACGACGCGTCGCTGCGGCTGCTCTGCCGCGTGAACCTCGAGCTCGAGGGGTACAACGTGCTCGAGGCGCCCAGCGTTGCGGCCGCCGAGGAGGCGATCGAGGCCGGCCAGATCGACCTGTTCCTGCTCGACATCCACGTCGGCGCCGACGACGGCCGGGCGCTGATGCGCTCGCTGCGCGCGCGCGACCACGGCTCGCCGGTCGTGCTCTTCACCGGCAGCGCGATACTCGACGCCGAGACGATGGCCGAGGCGGACGGAATCGTGCCGAAGCCGTTCCGGCTGGAACAGCTGCTGGACGTCGTGCGCCGGCTCGCGCCGCACAGGTAGATTCCGCCGCTTATGAGCGTCGCCGCAGTCCTCAGGCCGGCCGACTACGAGTCGCGTCTCCAGCGCTACCTGTTCGAGCGTGCCGAGGAGGGCCGTGCCGTCCGTGTCGGCGAGAAGGAGGTCTCCGAGCGCGCCGAGATCGTCGCGCGCTACGCGGAGCTCTTCACGCGCGACCAGCTCGAAGCGCTTCGCGAGGCCGAGGCCGGGGCGCCCGAGGGCGACGAGCGAGAGCGGCTCTACCGCCTGCGCAAGACCTGCGAGGCCGGCGTGATCGCAGCCGCGCTCGCCGAGCGCGAGGACAAGCTCGAGAACGCGGTCCTCGCCGCCCGGGTCGAGTTCAAGGGCGAGCAGCTGCCGCTGCGGACGGCGCAGGCGCAGCTCGCCGTCCTGCCGGGCTACGCCGACCGCGACGAGCTCGGCCGGCTCGCGATGGAGGTCTCGGCGACGTTCAACGACGAGCGGCTCGAGGTGCTCCGCGACTTCGAGGAGCTCGAGGCGGACGTCAGCCGCATCGAGGATCCGATCGAGCGGACCGAGGACGAGAAGGGCATCTCGGTGCGCGAGCTCGAGCGGGCGCTCGCCGTGGCCAGCGACGCCGCCACCGCCGTGTACGAGCAGCTGAAGGAGCGCTGGCTGGAGAAGCTGCTGGGGCCGGAGCGCGAGGAGGTGCCGAGCTCGTCGCACGTCGCGTACCTGCGCCGGCTCTCGCCGCTCGAGGCGATCTACACCAAGGAGCAGGCGGTCCCCGTCTGCATGGACACGCTCGCGCGCCTCGGGTTCGACCTCGAGCACGAGCCGAACATCAAGCTCGACCTCGACGACCGGCCGCAGAAGTCACCGCGCGCCTGCGTGATCCCGGCCGACCCGCCGCAGATCGTCCACCTGATCACGCGCGCGCAGGGCGGGCTGCACGACTACCAGGCGTTCCTGCACGAGGCCGGCCACGCCCTGCACTACGCCGGCTGCGACCCGTCGCTCCCGTACACCTTCCGCAACATCTCGCGCGACCACGCGCTGACCGAGATCTACTCGTACATCGTCGAGGCGATCTCGCGGCAGCCCGGCTGGCACGCGCGCTACTTCGGCCTCTCGGACGCCGAGGCGCAGGAGAACGCGGAGGCGACCGTCTTCATGGAGGCGCTCCTCTTCCGCCGCTACGCCGCGAAGCTGCAGTTCGAGCTCGAGTTCTGGGGCCGCTTCGCCGAGGACCGCGGCACCGATGCCGGCTACGCCGAGCGGCTCACGCGCGCGACCGGGTTCGAGTACCGGCGCGAGGGCTACCTGTCCGACATGGACGCCGGCTTCTACTCGGCCGACTACCTGCGGGCATGGATCCGCGCCGCGCAGCTGCGCTCGTTCCTCGAGCGCGAGGTCGCCGAGGAGTGGTGGGCGCGCGAGGCGACCGGCGACCGCCTGCGCGAGCTCTTCCGCGAGGGGACGAGGCCGTCCAGCGAGGAGATCGCCGGGCGGATCGGGTTCGACCCGCTCGACACGCGTCCGCTGCTCGCGGAGCTCGGCGCCTGAGCCGCCGATGCGGCCGGGGCGGACACTCGCCGCGGTCGCCACGCTCGCCGTAGCGGCCGGCTGCTCGTCGGCGGGCTCGGAGCCGCCGAACCATCGAGTGATCGGGTTCGACTTCGTTGTTGGCGACGTCACGAGCTGGACCGAGCTCGTGACGCTCGACCCCGAGACGCTCCGCGCGCACGGGCGGACGCTGGGAGTCGACGACGCGCTCGGCTCGGAAACCGACGCGGCCGCCACCTCGCCGGTCGGCCAGCTCTCGCCGGACCGCAAGACGCTTGCCGTCGGCGGCTCGAGCGGCCGGATCCTGCTGCTCGACCCCGCGCGGCTGCGGCTCACCGGCTCGATCCGTCTCGGCAGCGGCAGCGACGTCGTCGTCGACGTCGACTCCTGGTCGCGGCCGGATCGGGCGCTTGCCGTCTTCGGTCGGTTCTCGACGTTCGACACCCGGGGCGACTCGCTCGCCGTCGTCGACCCGACGAAGCGAGCAGTCGTTCGCCGGACGCGCTTGCACGGCTTCGTCGAGCAGGCCGAGCAGCAGGTAGACGGAAGCGTGGTGCTCCTCGTCGGGCGCCGAGGCTCCGGCTTCCGCATCGTCTCGGTGGCGCCGACGGGGCAACTCCACTCCTATGCGCTCCCGCGCTTCGCGCCGCTCCGCGGCGTTCGTGTCGGCACGCGCTACTTCAGCGGCCGGCGGTGGCCGGTCGTGACGACCGACCGTGGGGGGCGCGCGTTCGTCGTCGCCGAGCGGGCGCCGATCGTCGAGGTCGACCTGCGGACCGGGATCACCCGCACCCATGCGTTGCCGCTGCAGCGGCGATCGCTGGGCCTGCCCCAGCCGCCCGGCTGGGTTCCCGGAACGCGCGCGCCCCAGCTCGACTACGGCCGCTCGGCGACCTGGCTCGGCCACGGGCTGCTCGGGATCGGCGGCGGTGTCTCGCGGCCCGTGCGAATCGGCGACCAGCTCGGCGAGCGGTACCGCCCGTACGCGTACCAGATCGTCGACACCCGCACGTGGCGGACGGTGCGGACCCTGCGACTGACCCGCTGTGAGGCCCGCTTCGGCCTCTACCTGTGCTCCGAGAACGTCGGCGGGTTCCCGCCCGATGGCAAGGGCTCGCGCGGCAGCACGCTCCTCGCCTACGACCGGCATTGGCGGCTGCTGTACCGAAAGCCGTCGACGACCCTCTGGCACGACGAGGTCGCCGGCCGGCTCCTCGCCGGCGCGGCGGACGGGTCGAGCATGTCGGTGCTCGATCCACGAAGCGGCCGCGTCGTCCGCCGGCTCGGCGCGATGCGCGTCTGGCCTCCCGACATCCTCGACTGGCGCGCGGGCTGACGGGCGTTCACGAAGCCGGAGTGGAACGGCGACGCCGATGCAGGCGGCGCAGCGCGACGCCCGAGCCGATCGCGCAGGCCAGCAGGCCTGCGAGGAGTGACGCAACCCACACCGTGAGCCGGCCGTCGAGCTCGTCCAGGTAGACGATCCAGGCCCAGAACGGCATCGCCGCAGCGACGACCCACCAGCGGCCGACGGCGAGCCCGAGCGCGAAGCCTCCCAGCGGGATCAGCATGGCCATGGCCGCTGCATCGGCAGCCGCGGCTCTGGAGCTTTACCAGCAGGAACGCGCCGACGCAGCGCGCCCACGCCGCGCCGCCGGCTAGAACCGGTGGAGGAGCGAGAGCACGCCGAAGATCGCGAAGATGATCAGCGCCAGCGTCACGACCTCGTACGCCAGCGTCTCACCGTCCTCGCGCCAGAGGGAGGTGAACGACCGCATCCGATTCACCTCCTCCGCCTGCCGCATGCGAAGGAAAGGCCGCATATCTAGGTACACCGTCGTCCGGAAGCCGCGGCGCCGTGATCCCTCGTGCTGGTGGTTCGCGGCGGACTACTCCGACTCGCGCTTCGCGCAGGTCGGGCAGTAGAAGAGGAGGTCCTCCTGGGGCGCGTCGACCGCCCAGCGCGCCTGCCAGTGGTCGCTGTCCGTCGGCAGCCACATCTCGCCGCACCCGACGCATCGGGGGATCAGGGCGACTGGCTGCGGCTGGGCGCTCACGTGCCCGTTCTCGCCCGTTGCCGGGCCGGCGAAACGCGGCGAACAGAGCTTCGCCAACTCCGCTAGCGTGGCACTCGATGGCGGTCGAGATCATCTACTGCCCCACCTGAACGGGGTACGACACCACCGCTGCGCGTGTCGCAGCTGAGCTTCGGGAGAACGGAATCGAGGCGAGGACGACGCCGGGGGGCAGTGGTCAGTTCGACGTGCTCGCGGACGGCCGCCTC
>DATIER010000182.1:0-3066 GCA_035455605.1 Gaiellaceae bacterium | reverse complement strand
CGCGTCACCTCGACGCCGCAGCGCTCGCAGATGATGCCCTTGTAGCGGACGCGCTTGTACTTGCCGCAGTAGCACTCCCAGTCCTTCGTCGGACCGAAGATGCGCTCGCAGAAGAGGCCGTCGCGCTCGGGCTTGAGCGTGCGGTAGTTGATGGTCTCGGGCTTGGTCACCTCTCCGGACGACCAGTCCCGGATCTGCTTGCTGGACGCGAGACCGATGCGAATCGCGTCGAACTCGTTGATATCGATCAAGGCTCTCCTTCGCCCCGCAGTTACTCGTCTACTTCAACGTCGGCCAGCTCTTCGGCGAGCGGCCCGGCCTGCTCTTCGGCCTGTTCCCTGGCGTCCTCGGCCGGCGCCACCTCGACGTCGGCCAGGTCGCCGAGCGCCTCGTCAGCAGGCAGGGTCAGCTCGGCGCCGGCTTCGTCCGTGCGCTCCGCGCCCTCCTCGGCCTCCTCGGCGGTCGGCTGCCGCGCGGCCGCCCGCAGCGACCCCGGCGAGAGGTCGATGCCGAGCTCCTCGGCCGCCCGCAGCAGCTCGTCGTCCTCCTCGCGCACCTCGACCTTCTCGCCCTCGTCGGAGAGGACGTTCACGTCGAGCGCGAGCGACTGCATCTCCTTCAGCAGCACCTTGAACGACTCGGGGATCGACGGCTCGGCGATGTTCTCGCCCTTGACGATCGCCTCGTACGCCTTCACGCGGCCGACGGTGTCGTCGGACTTGATCGTGAGCATCTCCTGCAGCGTGTAGGCGGCGCCGTACGCCTCGAGCGCCCAGACCTCCATCTCGCCGAAGCGCTGGCCGCCGAACTGGGCCTTGCCGCCCAGCGGCTGCTGCGTGACCAGCGAGTAGGGGCCGGTGCTCCGTGCGTGGATCTTGTCGTCCACCAGGTGGAGCAGCTTCAGGATGTACATGTAGCCGACGGTCACCTTCTGCGAGAAGGCGTCGCCGCTGCGGCCGTCGAAGAGCCGCACCTTGCCGGAGCAGTGCCGGCCGTCGGGCCGCTTCTCGTCGACCAGGAACTTGATCGGCGAGTCCGGGTTCTGCCTCGTCCACTCGACGAGCGCCTGGTCGACGTCGACCTCGCTCGCGCCGTCGAAGACCGGCGTCGCGATCGGGCTCGCCTCGCCGTTGGCCGACGCGCCGTTCTCGTGGAAGACGCCGTGTGCGGCGGCCCAGCCGAGGTGGGTCTCGAGGATCTGGCCGATGTTCATCCGGCTCGGCACGCCGAGCGGGTTGAGCACGACGTCGACGGGCCGACCGTCCTCCAGGAACGGCATGTCCTCGTCGGGGACGATCTTGGCGATGACGCCCTTGTTGCCGTGGCGGCCGGCGAGCTTGTCGCCCTCGGCGATCTTGCGCTTCTTCGCCACGTAGACGCGGACGAGCTCGTTCACGCCCGGCGACAGGTCGTCGCCCGCCTCGCGCGAGAACGTCTTCACGTCGATCACCTTGCCGCCCTCGCCGTGCGGGACCTTGAGGCTCGTGTCGCGGACCTCGCGCGCCTTCTCCTTGAAGATCGCGCGGATCAGCTTCTCCTCCGCCGTCAACTCGGTCTCGCCCTTCGGCGTCACCTTGCCGACCAGCAGATCGCCCGAGCCGACCTCGGCGCCGATGCGCACCACCCCGCGCTCGTCGAGGTCCTTGAGGGACTCCTCGGAGCGGTTGGGGATGTCGCGCGTGATCTCCTCGTCGCCGAGCTTCGTCGAGCGGGCGTCGATCTCGTACTCGTGGATGTGGATCGAGGAGAGCACGTCCTCCTTGACGAGCCGCTCCGAGATCACGATCGCGTCCTCGAAGTTGTAGCCCTCCCACGGCATGAAGGCGACCAGCAGGTTGGCGCCGAGCGCGAGCTCGCCCAGGTCGGTCGAGCTGCCGTCGGCGAGCACCTGCTCCGCCTTCACCTTCTCCCCCAGGCCGACGATCGGCTTCTGGTGGATCAGCGTGCCCTGGTTCGAGCGCATGAACTTCGTCAGCGGGTACTCGTGCTTGCCGTCCTTGGTGTCGACGACGATCTTCTCGGCGTCGACGTCCGCGACCGTGCCCGCCTCGTCGGCGACGACGACGTCGCCGGTGTCGACGGCGGCGCGGTACTCGAGGCCGGTGCCGACGAGCGGCGCCTGCGTGATCATCAGCGGCACGGCCTGCCGCTGCATGTTCGCGCCCATCAGCGCGCGGTTCGCGTCGTTGTGCTCGAGGAACGGGATCAGCGCGGTCGCGACCGAGACGATCTGCGCCGGCGCGACGTCCATGAAGTCCACGTCCTTCGGCTGCGCGGTCACGGCCTCGCCCTCGCGCGAGCGGCAGAGCACCTGCTCGTCCACGAAGCGGCCGGTCCTGTCGTCGACCTGCGCGCTCGCCTGGGCGATCGTGTACTGCGCCTCCTCGGCCGCGTCGAGGTAGACGATCTCGTCCGTCACCTTGCCGTTCACGACCTTGCGGTACGGCGTCTGGACGAAGCCGAACTCCGACACGGTCGCGAACGACGCGAGCGAGCCGATCAGGCCGATGTTCGGGCCTTCAGGCGTCTCGATCGGGCACATGCGGCCGTAGTGCGTCGGGTGGACGTCGCGCACCTCGATCGGCGCGCGCTCGCGGGTCAGGCCGCCCGCGCCGAGCGCCGAGAGGCGTCGACGGTGGGTGAGGCCCGCCAGCGAGTTCGTCTGGTCCATGAACTGCGACAGCTGCGAGGAGCCGAAGAACTCCTTCAGCGCCGCGACCACGGGGCGGATGTTGATGATCGTCTGCGGCGTGATCGTGTCCACGTCCTCCGTGGTCATGCGCTCGCGGACGACGCGCTCCATCCGGTAGAGACCGACGCGGAACGCCTCCTGGATCAGCTCGCCGACCGTGCGCAGGCGCCGGTTGCCGAAGTGCTCGTACTCGTCGAGCTCCCCGCGGACGGGGTCGCGCGGGAGCACGATCGCGTCGGCCGCGTAGTCCTTCGACTCGGGGTCGACGCCGAGCATGTCGGGCAGCTCGACGAGCTTCTTGACGAGCGCGAGGATGTCCTGCGTCGTGAGCACCCGCACGTCGTCGGGCACGTCGACGCCGAGCCGCTGGTTGA
>DATIER010000181.1:0-5269 GCA_035455605.1 Gaiellaceae bacterium | reverse complement strand
GGCGCACATTCGTCACACCTCGGCGACAGACACGTCACACCACCGCGGCTACGGTCCCACCAGGGGTCGCCGGGGATCCCCTGGGGGCCGTTGGGATGATGGCAGGGGTGCCCGCGCGCGCGGCGTAGAATGACCCTGTGCTCGGCGAGGTGCTGACGGCGACCGTGACGCCGTTCGACGCGGACGGCAGCGTCGACTACGGCCGCTACCGTGAGCTCTGCCGCTTCCTCGTCGACAACGGCTCCGACGGCGTGGTGGTCAACGGCACGACCGGCGAGGCGTCGACGCTCTCCGAGGAGGAGCGGCTCGGGCTGATCGCGGCGGCGCTGGAGGCGATCGGCGACCAGGCGACCGTCGTGGCGGGAACCGGCACCAACTCGACCGAGCACTCGATCCACCTCACGCGGCAGGCGCACGACGCCGGCGCGCACGCGGTGCTGGTCGTAACGCCGTACTACAACAAGCCGCCGCAGCGCGGGATCGTCGAGCACTTCAAGGCGGTCGCCGCCGTCACCGACCGCCCGGTCGTGGCCTACAACATCCCCGGCCGGTGCGTGATCAACATCGAGCCGGCGACGATGGCCGAGCTGGCGGAGATCGACAACGTGGCCGCCGTCAAGCAGTCGAACGCCGACCTCGACCAGGCGCGACGGATCGTCGAGCTGGGCCTCGACCTCTACGCCGGCGACGACAACCTCGTGCTGCCGTTCGTCGAGCTCGGCGGCAGGGGCGGCGTCTGCGTGCACACCCACCTCGTCGGGCCGCAGGTGAAGGAGCTGATCCGGCTCGTCCGCGAGGGCGACCTCGACGACGCGCGACGGCTCGACGAGGAGCTGGCGCCGGCGTACGAGCTGATCGGCGTCGTCACCGGCCCGATCCAGATCAAGGCGGCACTGCGCTTGATCGGCCAGGACGTCGGCGGCCTGCGGCTCCCGCTCGTCGAGGCGAGCGACGAGGAAGTCGCTCAGATTCGTGGTTGCCTCGAGCGGCTGAAGCTGCTCCAGCCGACCCGCGTCTAGGCCGCGCTCAGGTCGTGCGGGTCGCGACCATGATCCAGTTGGTGTCCCAGGTCTCGCCGCTGTCGAAGGAGAACGCCTGCTCCCAGGTCGCCGAGCTCTCGGTGATCCCCTTCCACGTGTAGCGCACCTTCACCGCGACGCCCTCGACCACGTCGTCGCACTCGAAGCTGCCGATCCCCTCCCGGAACCGCCCGACGACGGGCGCGTCGAGCCGGCCGCCGCCGGCGGTCGAGGCCCACCAGATCCGCCACAGGCCGGCGTCGGCGTCGAACAGCCGCAGCGAGAAGCCCTCGAAGCCGGGCCGCCCCGGGAAGGCCGGTGCCTTGAACGTGTCGACGTTCCCGAGCCCGGCGACGATCGGCCTGGCCTCGGAGACGGACTCGAACTCGACCCACTCCGGGTCGCCGGCGACGAGCGGCTTGACGCGCTTGCGATTCACCTGCCGCCAGGTTCCGAACCAGAAGTCGAAGTCGTGCCGCCCGTCGTTCGTGGTGACTGCGCGTGCGAGCTGCTGTGCCATGAGCGCTCCTTTGCTCGTCGGGACCGGGGCACGCTAGCGCTCCTTGCGGTCAGTTTTCGTCCGCGACGGTGGTTCAATGGACGGCATGTCGCGCCCCGCCTCCCGCCTGCTCGCGTTCCTCGAGCTGCTGCAGCACCGCCCGGTGGTCGACGGACCGGCGGCCGCGCGGGAGCTCGGAGTCAGCGAGCGCACGATCCGTCGCTACGCGGTCGCGCTCCAGGACCTCGGCATCCCGGTCGAGGGCCAGCCCGGCGTCGGCGGCGGCTACCGCCTGCGACCGGGCGCCCGGCTACCGCCGTTGATGCTCTCGGACGAGGAGGCGGCCGCGGTCGTCTTCGGCCTGGTGATGGCCGAGCGCCGCGGGTTGTCCGGCGCCGGGGGAGCCTCCTCGAAGATCGCCCGCGTGCTTCCGGAGCGGCTCGCGCGGCGGGTCGAGCGCCTGCGCGACGAGCTCGAGCTGATGGGCGAGCCGGAGCCGACGCCGGCCTCCGGCGAGACGCTGCTCCTCGTGACCGAGGCCGTTCGGAGGCGCCGTGCGCTCCGGATCGGCTACACCCGCGGGGACGGCACGCGGAGCAGGCGCGAGATCGAGCCCCTCGGGCTCGTCGCCCGCCGCGGGCGCTGGTACGTGCCCGCCCGCACGTCAGGCGGCGGTGAGCTCCGCACCTTCCGCGCCGACCGCATCGAGCAGGCCAGCATCGGCGATCCTGTCGCGCCTCCGGACCCCGGCTTCGACCCCGTCGCGCACGTCGTGCAGATGCTCGCGCGCGTTCCGTGGGGCTGGGAGATCGAGGTGCGCTTCGACGCGCCGGTGCACGAGCTCGCCGCGAGGGTGCCGCCGACGGTCGGGGAGCTGTCGCCGGAAGGTTCCGGCGCCCGGCTGGAGCTGCGCGCCGACTCGCTCGACTGGGCCGCCGGCTACCTCGCGGGCCTCGGCGCCGACTTCGAGGTCGTTCGCCCGGACGAGCTGCGGGAGGCGCTCGCGCGGCTCGCCGGTCGACTCACGAGCGCGGCTCAGCCGTGAACGGCCGCGAGCGCGGTCTCGGCCGCCTGCTCGAGGCGCGGCGCCAGCGCGAGCCCGATCTCGTCCAGCGAGCTGCCGAGGGCGGCGGTCACGTAGCGCCGCAGCGCGCGGGGCGAGTGCAGGACGACGAACCCGGTGAGGGCGCTGTTCTCGCGGCGTAGCGGCAGCGCCACGTAGGCGCCGTCGCCGCCCAGCTCGTGGGCGCCCGTCGCGATCAGCTCCTCGCGGGCCTCCGCCTCGCGGACGAGCCAGCTCATCAGCACGAGCTCGTTCGGGCCGTCGCCGCGGGCCTGCTCGACCTCGCCGCCGAGGCCGTCCTCGCGCCAGCGCACGAGCGCGATCCAGTCGCCGCGGGTTACGTCGGCGAGCACGTCCGCCAGCTCCTCGAAGACGCGGTCACGATCCCCCGCGGAGAGCGCGGCGGCGAGCGCGCGCGCCAGCCGGTTGCTGCGCAGGCGCGCCCAGGCCTGCAGCACGAGGCCGAGCGCGACCGCCGCCACGCCCGCGGCGACGAGCCACGACTGCTCGAGCCCGACGCCGCCGAGCGCGCCGATCACGCCCGCGAGCGCGATCAGCTCCGGCCGTTCCTTCAGGTCGCGGGCGCCGCGGATCTCCGGGACGCGGTAGGGCGTCGCCGAGCCGCGGATCTCCTCGCGCTCCTCCGCCGTCAGGTTGAGGAACGGGTCCTGGCCGCGCTGGAGCGCGACGAACGCCTTCGCCACCGCCGGGTGGAACTGCGTGCCGATGTTGCGCTCGATCTCGGCCAGCGCCTCCTCGGTGCCGAGGCCCGGCCGGTACGCACGGTCGCTCGTCATCGCGTCGAAGCTGTCGGCGACGACGAGGAAGTGCGCAGCGAGCGGCTGGTCGCCGGGCGGCACGCCGTAGTAGCCGCGGCCGTCGTAGCGCTCGCGGTGGTACTCGACCGCACGTGCCTCGGCGGCGGAGACCTCGAACCGGCGCAGCAGCCGGGCCGAGAGCCGCGGCGCGCGCCAGACGGCGTCCCACTCGTTCGGGCGCAGCTTGCCCGGCTTGCTCAGCACGGCCGAGTCGACGGCGACCTTGCCGAGGTCGTGCAGCCGGGCGGCCCAGCGCAGGCGGTCGATGTCGGAGTAGGGGAGGCCGAGCGCGCGGGCGAGCGTGTCGACGTGGCCTGCGACGCGGATCGAGTGGCGGTACGTGGACGGGTCGCGCTCGTCGACGATGTTCGCGAAGGTCTCGAGCGCGTGCAACGTCTCCTGCCGCGACCGGCGGACCCTGGCGTGTGCCCGGTCGACCGCCAGCGCGACCGGGATCACGGCGAGCACGTTCCACGGGTGGCCGAGGGCGAACAGCGCCAGGATCGCGCCGAGCCCGACCTCCGCGGCTGCGGCGGCGAAGTCGGGTTGCAGCACCTCCAGGCCGCCGACGACCTGCAGCAGGCCGCGCGAGACGAGCAGGTAGGCGAGCCCGAGCGCGGTCAGCGGGACGAGGTCGTCCGGGAGCGCAAGGTGGCCCGTGTGTCCACCGCCGAGCGCGAAGGCGTAGCCGCCGGCGAGCGCCGCGAGCGCGAACGCCGAGGCCTGGAACGCGGCGGTGCGCCACGTGCCGCGCACGAGGCGCGCGAGCAGCGCCGCCGAGCCCGCCACGAGCGCGCCACGCCACGGCCCGAGCACGATCACGGCTGCGAGGTCGACGCCCGACGCGACGCGGAAGACGCCGGGGCCGAGCGGCTCGCGGACGCGCGCGCTCTCGGGCTCCTCGAGCAGCTCGGCCGCGAGCGCGGCGGCGGCGAGCAGCGCGAGCGCCGTCAGCGGCTTGCCGGCTGCCGCGACCGCACCGGCCACGATGACGCCGAGACCGGCCGCGACGGTCGCGTAGGCGAGGGCGGAGAACCGCACGATCCCCCTATCGGGTCCCGGGCCGCGACTCGTTACCCCTGGTCACCAAGGCGGCGCTTGGCGACGCCGCTCAAGAGCTCGCGCCGGCTCTGCCGGTACGAGCGCTTTGGTGTCCTACACTGCGGCGATGCCGGGAAGCACCCGAATCGTCCCGCTCGGCGGCCTCGGCGAGGTCGGCAAGAACATGACCGTCTTCGAGGCCGACGGCGACGCCGTCGTGGTGGACGCGGGGCTCGCGTTCCCGCGCGACGAGCACCTCGGCGTCGACCTGATCCTGCCCGACTTCTCGTACCTGGTCGACCGGGACCGGCCGGTGCGCGCGGTGCTGCTGACGCACGGCCACGAGGACCACGTCGGCGCGCTGCCGTACCTGCTGCGCGAGGTCCGCGTCCAGGAGGTGTGGGCGACGCGGCTGACGCTCGGGCTCGTGAAGTCGAAGCTCGACGAGCACGGCCTGCTGCGCTCGGTCGAGCTGCGCGAGTCCGACCCCGACGCGCCGCCGGCCGACCTCGGCGCCTTCCGCGCGGAGTTCGTCCGCGTCGCGCACTCGATTCCGGATTCGGTCGCGATCGTGCTCGAGACCCCCGGCGGGCGGATCCTGCACACCGGCGACTACAAGCTCGACCACACGCCGGTCGACGGCCTGCGCACCGACGTCGGGCGCCTCGCGGAGATCGGCAACCGCGGCGTCGACCTCTTCCTCGGCGACTCGACGAACGCGGAGCGCCCGGGCGTGACCGGCTCGGAGCGGCTGGTCGGCGAGGCGTTCCGGCAGCTGATCCCGCCGCGGACCGGCCGCATCCTCGTCGCCTCCTTCGCCTCGAACGTG
>DATIER010000180.1:0-2283 GCA_035455605.1 Gaiellaceae bacterium | reverse complement strand
TGTGATCGCGATCGACGCCCACATCTCCGGCAGCTGCCACGACCATTCCCGCTTCGCCCGGCCGACGTCGGACGGCTGGTGCGAGAGAGCCGACATCTGACACCTCCTTCTGCCCGAAGCCAAGCTCGCAGACGCCGCCCGCGCGCGCATCGGGGGCGACCCTGATCGCCGTGCGGATTGCCCGATTGCCGGGGATCAGCTGAGGCCGGCGGCCGCGTCGGATATCGAGACGAATGTCTCAAGCGCCGTAGTTCCTACGGATCCCGGATTCGGAGGCCGGCGCGAACCTGGACCGATCAGGAAGGAGGTGCGCTGTGCGCGTGCTCGGTCGGCACATGGGCTGGTCGCACCTACTCGGCTGCGGCCTCGCCGTCCTGATCGTCGTCATCGCCGTCGGCGTCTTCGGCTTCGGAGTCACACCGTGGGCGATCGTCGCGGGAGCCTTCTGCGCGCTGATGATGATCTCGATGATCTGGATGATGGTCGCGATGGGTGGGCATGCGGGCCACCGCCACTAGCTGACGCGTCCCGGGCGGTGAGCCCGTGCGGCGGCGGGATCACCGCTCAGGCCTCGAGCAGGATCGTGACGGGCCCGTCGTTCACGAGCTCGACCGCCATCCGCGCGCCGAAGCGCCCGGTCGCGACCTCGACGCCGAACGAGCGCAGCTCGGCGCAGAACGCCTCGTAGAGCGGCCCGGCGAGCTCGGGCGGTGCCGCCTCGGTGAAGCTCGGGCGGTTCCCCTTCGCGGTCTCGCCGAGCAGCGTGAACTGCGAGACGACGAGCGCCTCGCCGCCGACGTCGAGGAGCGAGACGTCGAAGCGGCCCTCGCGCTCGAAGACCCGCAGCCGCGCGACCTTGCCTGCCAGCTTGGCCGCCTCCTCCGACCCGTCGCCGCGCGCGATGCCGAGCAGCACGCAGAGCCCGGGGCCGATCTCGCCGACGAGCTCGTCCCCGACCCGCACCGAGGCGCGGGCGACCCGCTGCAGCACTGCCTTCATGTTCCGGCCGAAAACGACGATATAGCCCTCGTGGAAGCGGCCCACCTCCCCTGGCAGCACCTCGGCTCGCTGCTGATCAACCGCGGCGCGCTCAGCGTCGAGCAGGTCAAGCAGGCGTTCGAGGAGCAGCAGCTGACCGGCAAGCGGCTCGGCGAGATCGTCGTCGGCCACGGCTGGGTGACGCCGCAGGACCTCGCGCAGGCGCTCGCGCAGCAGAACGCGCTCGAGTACGTCGACCTGGCGGAGACCGAGCTCGACCTCGAGGTCGCGATGCTGCTGCCGAAGGAGCTCGCGATCCGATACGAGGCGCTGCCCGTCCGGTCGCTCGGGGACGACCTGCTGCTCGTCGCCGTCGCCGACCCGACGAACATCGCCGTCGCCGACGACCTCCGGCTCGCGCTCGGCCACAACGTGCGGCTGGGCGTGTCCGCTCCGATCGACCTCGAGGCGGCGATCAAGCGGCTCTACCGGACGCAGATCGAGGTGGTCGACGCCGACGTCGGCTCCGACCTCGAGCTGACGTTCGACCCGGTCACCCACCGGGAGGACATCGCCGAGTCGGGCGACGAGACGCCCGCCGTCAAGCTCGTGCACGCGACGCTCGCGCAGGCGATCGAGGACGGCGCTTCCGACATCCACTTCGAGCCCCAGGAGGACGACATGATCGTCCGGGCGCGCATCGACGGCGTCACCCGGCCGGTCGCGCTGATCCCGAAGCAGATGCAGCTCGGCGTCGTCAGCCGCCTGAAGATCATGGGCAACCTCGACATCGCCGAGCGGCGCGCGCCGCAGGACGGCCGCATCTCGATCCGCTTCCACGGCAGCCCGCTCGACCTGCGCATCGCGATCATGCCGACGACGCACGGCGAGCAGGTCGTGCTCCGGATCATGCACCGCGCCGTCTCGAAGCCCGACCTCGGCGAGCTCGGCATGACCGCCGCCGCCCGCGAGCACTTCGAGAAGGCGATCCGCCAGCCCTACGGCGCCGTCGTCGTCTGCGGCCCGACCGGCTCGGGCAAGACGACGACGCTGTACACCGCCCTCCACCTGCTCAACGACCCGGGGCACGTGATCATGACCATCGAGGACCCGGTCGAGGATCAGATCCGCGGGATCAACCACATCGAGATCTCCCCGAAGAGCGGGCTCACCTTCGCGCGCGGCCTGCGCACGATCCTGCGCTCCGACCCCGACGTGCTGCTCGTCGGCGAGATCCGCGACGAGGAGACGGCGCGGATCGCGATGCAGGCGGGCATGACGGGCCACCTCGTGCTCACGACCGTG
>DATIER010000179.1:0-6610 GCA_035455605.1 Gaiellaceae bacterium | reverse complement strand
ACACGATCGTCGGCACGGCGCAGCCCAAGTCGTCGGCCACGCCGGCCGCGCAGCCCGAGCTGATCGTCCCGTCGGTCTCCGGGCAGGCGTACGTCTTCGCGAAGGGGATCCTCGAGGACGCCGGCTTCGCCTGGCACGTCGTCGGCTCGGTGCACGGCTACTCGTCGAACCGCGTCGTCACCCAGACTCCCGCGGCGGGCACGCGGGTGGTCGACACCGGCGCTCCGACCGTGAGGCTCCGGCTCGTGCGCGGGCCGTACGAGCAGCTCGGCCGGCCTGCGGACAACTCGCCCTACAGCGGCACGGCGATCCGGCTCGCCGGCCTCGCCTCGGTCGTCAAGCCTGCCGCGAAGCCGAAGGTCAAGCGCGCCGCGAAGCCGAAGGTCAAGGCCGCGGTCGTCAAGCCGAAGGCCACGCCCAAGGCGCCCGCGCGCCCGCCGGCGTTCGCCCTCGCGGGCGCGCCGAAGGAGCCGCTCGACGAGATGCCGCTGACGGCCCGCGCGCTGCGCCTGGAGGCGTGGGTCGCGGGGAAGCCGAAGACGCCCGCCAACGTGCGGCACTGGCTCTACCAGCACGCGTGGATCGTGACGGGCGCGCGCTTCGGCTGGTGGCACGGCGCCGCCGCGCTCGAGACGCTGATCCGCGTCGACCAGCGGGTCGAGCGCGAGTGGAAGATCGGCGCGAAGAGCGAGGCCGTCGCCCGCGCGGCGCTCGCCCAGGTCCGCCGCCGCTCGCGATGAGCCGGCTGCGCTCCGAGCGTGGCTACACGCTCGTCGAGATGCTGACCGTGCTCGTGATCATGGGCGTCGTCATGGGCGGCCTGACGACCGTCTTCGTCTCGGCGACGAAGTCGGAGTCGGACCAGAACACCCGCTTCCAGGCGCAGCTGACCGCGCGGCTCGCGCTCGACACGATGCGCCGCGAGGTGCACTGCGCGAGCGTCGTCACGCCGACGGGCTCGTCGAGCTCGATCACGATCACGCTCCCGAGCTGGACCAACCCCGACGGCACCGCGAGTCACTGCCGGACGGGGAGCGGCCAGGTGACGTGGTGCACGCGAAGCGTCGCGACGAACCGCTACGCCCTCTACCGCGTGGCGGGGTCGACCTGCTCCGGCGGCGTGCTCTGGGCCGACTACCTCGTCCCGAGCTCGTCAGCGGCGACCTGCGGGACGCCGACCGCGCTCTGCATCTTCAACTACACCGCGCAGTCGCTGACCTCGCTCGCGACGCTGCACGTCGACTTCCCCGTGAACGTCAAGCCGTCGCGAAGCGTGGACGTGTACGAGCTCGCCGACGACATCGTGCTGCGCAACAGCAGCAGGACCTGAACGTCCCGCAAACGGGGGACGTGTGCGGTCAAGCACCGCCCGCGGGGCGCCGATGACGGAGCCATGCGGTGGTGTCTTCGCATGCTGCGGCTCGGGGACGAGCGCGGAATGGCGCTCGTGATGGCGATCGGGATCATGGCCGTGCTCGGGATCGCGGGCACGACGGCGATCGCCTACTCCACCTCGGGGGAGAGGCAGACGCGGCAGAGCACGTCGCGGGAATCCGCGTTCTCGCTCGCGGAGGCCGGCATCAACAACTCGATGGCCGTCCTCAACCTCCCGACGAACAACGCCCTCGACCCCGACACGCTCCCCAAGTGCACGACCAACGACAAGAAGTACAGCGACCCGACGGCCGCACGCACCTCGACGTCGACGTGGCGGCACTCCACCATCGACGGAGGGAGCGTCGACTACTGCGGAACCCTCGTCCGCAAGTACGCCGTCTGGTACCTGACCTCGATCGGCAACGCCGCCAACCCGAACAGGCCGACGACGACGGTCACACGGACGCTCGAGGCGACGGTGACCGTGACCCCGACGACCACGCAGCCCCTGAACAACCCGGTCTGGAACTACCTCTACGCCGGCCACACCGGCAGCACGTGCGACCAGACCCTGAACAACAACATCTCGGGCGCCTCGCGCATGTACGTGGCCGGCAACCTCTGCCTCAGCCCCAACGTCCAGCTGAACCAGTCGACGGTCATCGTCGGCGGCTCGGTCGACGTCTCGAACAACGCGGCGATCGGCGCGTCGACGAGCATGAGCACGCGCGTGGAGACGTACGTCGGCGGCCAGTGCCGCTACTCGGTCGGCACCTGGGCCAACTGCGTCGGCAACCAGGACGCCCGGCACATCTACAGCAAGCTCTCCGACGGCGTGAACGTCGGTGTGACCCAGCCCGCGCCGGTCGTGGCGCCGCCGGCCGCCGACTTCGCCACCTGGTACGAGAACTCGATCCCGGGGCCGTCGCAGACCTGCACCACCTCGAGCGGGACGCCGCCGACGTTCGACACGAACTACCCGAGCCGGGACAACAGCGTCTCGACCCCGGTCGACCTCACGCCGACCAGCTCCTACTTCTGCCGGGTCGGCCCGGGCGCGAGCACGACGCTGACCGGCGCGATGACGTCGTCGACGAACACGGTCACGGTCAGCTCGGCGAGCGGGTTCCCGACGACCCCGTTCGTGATCAGGATCGACGACGAGTACATGACGGTCACCGGCGGCTTCGGCACGACGACGTGGACCGTGATCCGCGCGGCCAACAGCAGCTCCGCCACTGCCCACGTGACGGGTCAGACGGTCGAGTGGAAGACGCCGTCGAGCGGCGAGCTCGCGTGGAACAACACCACGAAGACGCTCACGATCAGCGGCACGGTCTACATCGACGGCAGCGCCAAGATCTCCGACGGCGCGCTGAACTCCTACAACGGCCAGGGGACGATCTACCTGACCGGCACCTTCCGCGTCACGGGCTCGATGTGCGCGTCGATCGTGAGCTCGGCCTGCAACTTCGCCACCTGGAACCCGGACTTCGACATGCTGATGGTCGTGGCCGACGGCAACGGCGGCCAGGTCGACCCGGGGAACAGCATCCAGATCGACAACAACTACTCCTGGCAGGGCGGCCTCTACGGCACGAACGGCGTCGAGTTCGGGAACAACGTCAACGTCGACGGGCCGATCGTCGGCAGCACGATCACGCTCTCGAACAACCTGACGACGAACGCCTTCCCGAACATCTCGATCGTCCCGGTCGGGATGCCGTCGAACCAGGAGGTCTACGCGCAGCCGAACCCGCCGCAGGGCTTCACGGGCTAAGCCGCGCGCGCGAGCCTGCCGATAGAGGCCGTGTGACTCTCGGCATCGTCGCCTTCTGGCCTGCGCTCGCGGTCGGCAGCTTCCTGAACGTCGTCGCCGCGCGGGTGCCGCTCCGCCGCTCGGTCGTGCGGCCGGCGTCGGCCTGCATGAGCTGCGGGCACGAGTTGGCGTGGTACGACAACGTGCCCGTCGCCTCGTGGCTGGCGCTACGCGGCCGCTGCCGCTCCTGCGGCGCCGCGATCAGCGCGCGCTACCCGGCGGTCGAGCTCGCGACCGCCGCGCTCGTCGCCGCCTGCTTCGCGAAGTTCGGCCTCTCCGGCGAGGCGTTCCTGGCGGCGTTCTTCTGCGTCGTGCTCGTCGTGCTGAGCGCGATCGACCTCGAGCACCGGATCGTCCCGAACCGGATCGTCGTCCCGGCCGCCGCCGTCGTGCTGCTCGCGCAGACGGCGCTGAACCCGAGCCCGGAATGGCTGCTGGGCGCGCTCGGCGCCTCCGGCTTCCTCTTCGTCGCGGCGCTCGCGTACCCGGCCGGGATGGGCATGGGCGACGTGAAGCTCGCGCTCCTGCTCGGGGCGATGCTCGGCAGGCTCGTCGGGGTCGGCCTGATGGTCGGCATGGTCGCGGCGCTCGTTCCGAGCGTGTTCCTGCTCGCGCGCCACGGCTCTGCCGCCCGCAAGATGGGCATCCCGTTCGCGCCCTTCCTGGCGCTCGGCGCGCTCGTCGCCCTGTTCGTCGGCGAGCCGCTGCTGCACGCGTACCTCGGCCGCTTCTAAGCCTTTTCGGCCGTCGTGCCGATACCTCGTTCGAGGGATGCCATGGACCTGAAACGGCCCAACAAGCTGCGGCTCTCCGGCAAGTCCGGAGCCGACGAGGCGTCCGCCGTGGACGCCGGCGGCGGCCTGCGCGCGCCGGCGCCGCCGGTCAACGAGGTCGCCGAGCTCGTCGCCGACCTGATCGAGGCGACCGGCCTCGTCTCGGCCGACCGGCTCGCCGCCGTCCGCGGCCGCGTCAGGCAGGGCGGCTCGTTCTCGCAGGCGATCGTCGATGAGGGCGTCGCCACCAGCGAGGGTCTCGCGCGCACGCTCGCGAGCCGGTACCAGCTGCCGTTCATCGACCTGCCGCTGACCGGCGTCTCCGAGGAGGCCGCGCGCCAGGTTCCGACGCACGTGCTCGAGCGCGTCGTCGCGGTGCCGTACGCGCTCGACGGCGACACGTTGCAGGTCGCGATCGCCGATCCGGGCAACGTGCACGCGATCGACGAGCTGCGGCTCGCGACCCGCTACGCGCTCGAGCTCGGGGTGGCCGCGCGCGAGGACATCGAGAGCGAGATCAAGCGGCTGATGCGCGCCTCCCAGGCGGCGAGCGCCGTCCTCGACGACGAGGGTCTGCTCGGCGAGGACGTCGAGGAGGAGGAGGGCGACGACCTCGAGGTCGACGACGGCATCTCGGACGTCCCGCTCGTCCGGCTCGTCAACTCGATCATCTTCCAGGCGGCCGAGGACGGGGCGAGTGACGTCCACTTCGAGCCGCAGGAGGACGCGCTGGCGGTGCGGCTGCGGATCGACGGCGTCCTGCACGAGGTCCAGCGGATCCCGCGCCGGATGATGGCCGGCGTGACGACCCGCCTGAAGGTGCTCGCCAAGCTCGACATCGCCGAGCGCCGCAAGCCGCAGGACGGCCGGATCTCGCTGAACGCGGCAGCGGCCGGGCGCATGCTGGACATCCGCGTCGCCACGCTGCCGACGGTCGAGGGCGAGTCGGTCGTGATGCGACTCCTCGACAAGTCGAAGCGCGCGCCGACGCTCCAGGAGCTCGGGCTCTCCGACGAGATGCGGGTGAAGATGGAGGGCCTGATCCGCCGGCCGACGGGCGCGATCCTCGTCACCGGCCCGACGGGCTCCGGCAAGTCGACCACGCTGTACGCGGCGCTGACGGAGATCAACCGCCCGGAGATCAACATCATCACGGTCGAGGACCCGGTCGAGTTCCGGCTCAACGGGGTCAACCAGGTGCAGATCAACGCGCGCGCGGGGCTGACGTTCGCGGCCGCGCTGCGCTCGATCCTGCGCTCCGACCCCGACGTGGTGATGGTCGGCGAGATCCGCGACGGCGAGACGGCGAAGATCTCGATCGAGGCGGCGCTGACCGGCCACCTCGTGCTCTCGACGCTGCACACGAACGACGCGCCGGGCGCGATCACGCGCCTGAACGAGATGGGCGTCGAGCCGTTCCTGACGGGCTCCGCCGTCTCGGCCGTGCTCGCCCAGCGGCTCGCGCGCAAGCTCTGCACGCACTGCTGCGAGATGTACGCGCCGTCGACCGACGAGATGATCAAGGCGCGCATCTCGCCCGAGGTCGCGGCCGCCGCCGACGGCGTCGTCTTCTACCGCAGGAAGGGCTGCCCACGCTGCGGCCAGACCGGCTACAAGGGCCGCATCGGGATCTATCAGCTGCTCGTGATGAGCGAGAGCCTCGAGTCGCTCGCCGCCTCGAAGGCGAGCCGCGAGGAGCTCGAGCGAGCCGCCATCGAGGAGGGCATGCGGACGCTCTGGGACGACGGCCTCGCGAAGGTCGCCTCGGGCCTCACCTCACTGGAAGAGCTCGCCCGAGTGACCGTCTAGGCGGGCCGGGTCCATCCAAGTAACAGACTGTTACTTGGATGGTCGAACGGCCCCGCGCAGCGGGTTCCGCGGCTCGACGAGCAAGTAACAGACTGTTACGTGGTCGTTCAGGAGGCCTGGACGTCGCAGCCGAGGTACATCAGCGCCTCGACGGCTTCCGTCACGAACGCCGTCGCCTCGCGGGCGTCGGCGAACGTGTACGGGCCGGGCCGGCGGGCCTGCGCGTTGCCGGGCGGGAAGACCTCGGCCTCGACGACGCAGGAGCCGCCGTGGTCGACGGCCCGCATCACGGCGACCGAGCGGCCGTCGCGGCGCGCGTGGCGGACGAACAGCTCGTTGCCGCCGCTCACCGCGCCAGCGTGACCGCGTTCGCGGCCGCCTGGGCGACCGTGTCGCGGTCGGCGAAGCCGTTGAAGCGGACGAAGAGCGTGTTCGGGCGCTCGAAGACGAGCACCGCCGGGCCGTCCAAAACGCGGTCGGCCGGCGTGGGGGCGCCCGTCAGCAGCGCGCTCAGCGGCGCGACGATCTTGTTGTCGGCCACGTTGAACGCGACGAAGCCGACATGCGCCGTCGCCGCGCCGTGCTTCGCCTCGTCGGTCGCCATCGCGTCGACGCTCGAGTCCGGCGTGTAGAGCGCGACGACCACGACCGGATGCGCGCGCAGCGCCAGCGCCAGCGCCGACGGCATGCCGTCGATCACCGCAGGCGGGTGCGGCTTCGGCTTCGCGGCGGCCTTCGGCTTCGGCGCCGGCTTGACCGCGGGCTTCGCCTTCACGACCGTCGCCGTCTTCACGGGCGCAACCTTCTTCGCGGCGACGACCTTCTTCGCCGT
>DATIER010000178.1:0-2057 GCA_035455605.1 Gaiellaceae bacterium | reverse complement strand
CGCTCGAGGGTCTTCGCGAAGCCGTGCACCGTGGCGAGCGGCGTGCGCACGTCGTGGCAGGCGAGCGAGACGAGCTGGGCGAAGGAAGCGTCATCGGACACGTCCGTCGGGCACAGTACCCACGTGGAAGATCTTCAGGCTGCGCCACCGGAGGTCGCGCTCGGGCTCTCGCGCGCCGGCGTCACCGGCGTGCAGAAGGCGGTGCGGATCGGCCGCGGCCGCCGCGAGAAGCTGATCGCGGCGACGATCGACTGCACGGTCGACCTCGAGCCGTCGCAGAAGGGCGTACACATGTCGCGCTTCCCCGAGCTGTTCGAGGAGGCGATCGAGGAGGTCGTGATCGGCGAGGCGCTGCTGGTCGAGAACCTCGCCGAGCACATCGCCGCCCACATCGTCGAGCGCCAGCAGGCGCTGCGGGCCGAGGTCCGGATCGTCGCGCAGTACCCGCTCGAGCGCGAGACGCCGGTGACGCACCTGCGGACGCAGGAGCTCGTCTCGCTGATCGGGCTCGCGGCCGCGTCGGCCGACCGGACGCGGCGCCTCGTCGGCGTCGAGGCCAGCGGCATCAACGCGTGCCCGTGCGCGCAGGGACTCGTCCGCGAGCGGGCGGCCGAGCGGCTGGGCGACGCCGGCTTCGCCGAGCTCGACGTCGAGCGGATCCTCGAGCTCGTGCCGCTCGCGACCCACAACCAGCGCGGCCGCGGCACGCTCTTCCTCGGCACCGACGCTCCGGTCGACGCCGAGGATCTGGTGCGGATCGTCGAGGAGTCGATGAGCTCACCGGTCTACGAGCTGCTGAAGCGGCCCGACGAGCTGTTCGTCGTCGAGCACGCGCACCTGCAACCTCGTTTCGTCGAGGACTCGGTGCGCGTCGCGCTGCGCGACACGCTGGCGTCGTATCCCGGGCTCTCCGACGGCGACTTCGTCCTCTCGCGGCAAGTCAACCTCGAGACGATCCACACCCACGACGTCGTCGCCGAGCGGTACGGCACCGTCGGCGAGCTCCGCGCCGAGCTCGACGGCGGCACCTACGCGCCCCGGCACACCGGGCTGCGCGAGTGGCTCAGTTCTTGACCGGCTGAGGCGGACGCCTGAAGCGGAAGCGCGTCTCGGTGCCGGCGCGGAGGCGGCTGATGTTCGGGCGGTGCAGGACGATGACCGCCAGCGCGGCGACGGTGCCGAACGCGATCACCGGCCACGGCTGGCCGAGCAGCGCCGCGGCCACGGGCAGCGAGACCGCCGCCGACATCGACGCCAGCGACGGGTAGCGGAAGAGCGCGAACACCGCGATCCAGACGACGGCGCCGATCCCGCCGACGAGCGGCGCGACGCCGAGGAAGGCGCCGCCGCAGGTCGCGACCACCTTGCCGCCGCGGGCGAACCTCATGAACAGCGGCCGCCAGTGCCCGAGCATCGCCGCGCCGCCCGCGATCACGCCGGCGAGGTGGCCGACGTACACGGTCGCGAGGAACGCCGGGACGAAGCCCTTGAGCGTGTCCACGGCCATCACCGTGACGCCGAGCCGCGCGCCGTAGGTACGCCAGACGTTGGTCGCGCCGATGTTCCCGCTGCCGACCTTGCGGATGTCCTCGTGCTTCAGCGCCCGAACGAGCCAGTAGCCGGTCGGGATGCTCCCGGCCAGGTACCCGCCGAGCGCGAACCACAAGGTGTTCACGGCTGCGTCCTGACGCATGCGGGTCGACCGGTCATTTCAGACGGCCGCCCGGTCGCGGCCCGGGCGTCCTGAGGACGGCATCGCAAGCGACGCCTCAGGGCGTGATCTGGTACTGCTCGGCCCAGTCGTTCACGACGCTCCAGTCGAGGTTGGCGAAGAAGGCCTCGATGTACGAGGCGCGGTCGGTCTGGAAGTCGATGAAGTAGGCGTGCTCGTAGACGTCGAGCGCCACGAGCGGCGTCGCGTTCCACACGGGAAAGGTGTTCTGGGTGTCGCCGATGTAGTTGAACAGGCGGCCCTCGTCCCAGTCGTAGGCGGTCCAGGCCCAGCCGCGGCCGGCCATCCCCGTCGCCTTCAGGTCGGCGCGCCACTCGGCGACCGA
>DATIER010000177.1:0-13343 GCA_035455605.1 Gaiellaceae bacterium | reverse complement strand
TCGCCGACGCGGGCTGGTCGGTGCACGTGCTGGAGGCGGAGTCGACGCCCGGCGGCGCCGTGCGCTCCTCCGAGGCGCTGGAGCCCGGCTACGTCAACGACCACTGCTCGGCCTTCTACCCGCTCGCGGCGGCCTCGCCGGCGATTCGCCGCCTCGAGCTCGAGCGGCACGGGCTGCACTGGCTGCACGGCCCGCTCGTGCTCGCCCACCCGGCCGGCGACGGCACCTGCGTCGCGCTCTCGCGCGACCTCGCCGAGACCGGGGCGTCGCTCGACGCCTTCGCACCCGGCGACGGCGACTCGTGGCGGCGGCTGTTCGCGCTCTGGGAAGCGCTGAAGCCCGCAGGCCTGGACGTCCTCGCGACCCCGTCGCCGCCGGTGCTCCCCGTCGTCCGCGTGCTCGCGGCGCTCGGCCCGAGGCGGATGCTGGAGACCGTCCGCCTCGCGCTGCTCTCGGTGCGCCGTTTCGGCGAGGAGCACTTCGCCGGCGAGGGCGGCCGCAGGCTGATCGCCGGGAACGCGCTGCACGCCGACCTCACGCCCGAGACGGCGATCGGCGGGTTCTTCGGCTTCGTCCTCTCCGCGCTCGGCCAGGACGTCGGGTTCCCGGTCCCGGCTGGCGGCGCGTCGTCCCTGAGCGAAGGGCTCGTGCGGCGCCTGTGCGCGCACGGCGGCGAGCTGACCTGCGGCGCGCGGGTCGAGCGCGTGCTCGTCCGTCGCGGCCGCGCGGTGGGCGTCCGCACCGCCGACGGCAGCGAGCTCGAGGCCCGGCGCGCGGTGCTGGCGGCGGTCGACGCGCCGCAGCTGTACCTGGAGCTCCTGGACGAACGCGACGTCCCTGCCGCGTTCCTCGCCGAGATGCGGCGCTTCGAGTGGGACTGGGGCGCGGTGAAGCTCGACTGGACGCTCGACGGGCCGAACCCGTGGGCGGCCGAGGAGGCGCGTCGCGCGCCCGTGGTGCACCTCACCGACAGCGTCGACGAGCTCACGCTCCAGGCCTCGCAGCTGCGGATGGGGCTCGTTCCCGAGCGGCCGTTCCTCGTCTTCGGCCAGTACTCGATGATCGACCCGTCCCGCCAGCCGCCCGGCAAGGAGACGGAGTGGGCGTACACGCACGTTCCACAGCGGGTGCGCGGCGACGCGGGCGGCGGACTGACCGGACGCTGGGACGCCGCGGAGCTCGACGAGCTGGCGCGGCGCTGCGAGGGCCAGGTCGAGCGGCTCGCGCCGGGCTTCTCGGCGCTCGTGCGGCGGCGGCGCGTGCTCGGGGCCGGGAGAGCTCGAGGCGTCCGACTCGAACCTCGTCGGCGGGGCGCTGAACGGCGGCAGCGCGCAGGTGCACCAGCAGCTCGTCTTCCGGCCGCGCTCGAGCTTCGGCCGGCCCGACACGCCCGTCCGCAACCTCTACCTCGCCTCCGCGTCGATGCACCCCGGCGGCGGCGTGCACGGCGGGCCGGGCGCGATCGCCGCCCGCGCCGCGCTGAACGAGCGGCGCGCCGCGCGCGCTCTTCGCCGTCGGCCTCGGCGCGGCCGCGCTCGGCGCCGAGCGCCTGGCTCAGCCGAAGCCGTAGACGCCGGCGAAGCGCTCGGCCAGCAGGCGGACGAGCAGCGCCGCAGGCAGGCCGACGACGTTCAGGTAGTCGCCCTCGATCCGCTCGACGAGCGAGGCGCCGAGGCCCTGGATCGCGTAGCCGCCCGCACGGCCCTCCCACTCGCCGCTCGCGACGTAGCGCGCGAGGTCGCGGGGCGTCAGCGGCCGGAAGGTGACGAGCGTCACCTCGCGGCGCACCTCTTCCCACGCCGGCGTCAGGAGCGCCAGCCCGGAGACCACCTCGTGCGTCCTCCCGCCGAGGCTGTCGAGCATCTCCTCGGCCTCCGACTCCGTCTCGGGCTTGCCGTAGACGCGCCCACCGCAGACGACCTCGGTGTCGCAGCCGAGCACCGGCCGGTCGCCGGCGGCCGCGGCCACCGAGCGCGCCTTCCCGACCGCGTGCGCGACGGGATCGGCGTCGGCCTCCTCGTACTCCGGCGGCACGGCGTCGAACGGGATCGCGAGCTGCTCGAGGATCTGCCGCCGGCGCGGCGAGGTCGACGCCAGGATCAGCGGGGCTGCAGGCGGAGCCGCCAGATCTCCTCCGCCGGCCACTGCTTGGCCCACGCGACCGGAGGGTCGTCGTAGTACTCGTGCTCGCCGGCGTCCTCGGGGGCGTAGAGCTCGCGGAGGTCGAGCAGCTGGAAGCCGTTCTCGCGCAGGATCGCGAGCATGTCTGCGGTGCCCGGATGGAACTCGACGCCGGGGTCGTCGTCCTCCCACACGAGCTTGTAGAGCCCGCGCTGCGGCCGGGCGAGACGGTCGCTCGTCTTCCCCTCGTCGGGCGCGCACAGGATCCGCAGGGTCGTGCCCCGCATGAACACGAGCTCTCCGCCCGGCCGCAGCAGGCGCGCCGCCTCCGGGATCCACTTCGCCGGGTCGCACCAGAGCGAGGCGCCGTACTCGGAGAAGGCGAGGTCGAACGAGTCGTCCGGGAGCGGCACGTCCTCCGCGTTGGCCTCGATCAGCTCGAGCCCGACGCCGAGCCGCTCGTCCAGCCGTCGCGCCGTCGCGAGCTGCGCCGGGGTGACGTCGACGCCCACCACCCGCCTCGCACCCCCGAGGCGCTTGAGCCACGAGCCGAAGTACGCCGTGCCGCAGCCGAGCTCGATCACGTCCCTGCCCTCGAGCTCCGGCAGGATCCGCACCTCCCGCTCGGGCCGCGACCACTGGCCCCACGTGATCTCGTCCTGCGTCCAGGCGCCTTCCGCCTGGCGGTCGGTGTACTCCGCGTTCGCCTGCGTCCAACCCGCGCGGTTGATCGCGACGTAGTCCGGCTCGCTCACCCGAACCAGAGCTGCAGCTCGCGCTTGGCCGACTCCGGCGAGTCGGAGCCGTGCACCAGGTTGTTCGGCATCGCGAGCGCGAGGTCGCCGCGGATCGTCCCGGGCGCCGACTCCGTCGGGTTGGTCGCGCCCATCGTCGTGCGGACGACCGAGATCGCCGACTCGCCCTCGAGCGCGAGCGCGAGCGTCGGCGTCGAGGTGATGAACTCGACGAGCTCGCCGAAGAACGGCTTCTCCGCGTGCTCGGCGTAGTGCCGCTCCGCGAGCTCACGGTCGACCTGGACGAGCCGCGCCTCCCGGATGACGAGCCCGCGCCGCTCGAAGCGCGCCAGGATCTCGCCGGCCAGCCCGCGCTGGACCGCGTCCGGCTTGATCAGCACCAGTGTCCGCTCGACCGCCATCCCGGCGGCGGAGTCTACTTCTATGCCCCGCGGCGCTCGCGGCGAGGAGGCGTCAGCGCCTGCGTCTCCCCGAGCTGCCCGACCGCCGCCGGCTCGACCGGCGTCTCGCAGTACGGGCACACCTGCCAGAGCGCCTCGAGCGGCTGCTTGCAGGTGCGGCAGGCCTGGCGCAGGCGGGTCGTGCAGACGGGGCAGACGAGGAAGGCCGGGTCGACCTCGGCGCGGCAGACCGGGCAATGGAGGTCGCGCCGCGCCAGCCGCTGCTCCATTGCCTTCATCTCCAGCTCGCGCTCGCGCACGTCCTCCAGGTACTCCGGCGGCCGGAAGAGCATGTAGACGAGCGGCCCGATGAACGGCGGGACGAGCCCGAGCACGACCGCCATCCCGACGAGCCAGGGGTCCTCGATCCGCCGTCGCGCGTCCTTGTAGACCCAGAAGGCGGTCGCCAGCCAGAAGACCGCGACGAAGAACAGCGACAGGTTGCGGATCACGATCCACGTGCTGTGGCTGAAGAAGCCGAACAGTCCGTTGCTTGCTACCGGGGCCAAGCGCGTCTCCTCAGAGAAGGAGCTTCCCGACGAGGTAGCCCGCGCCGAACGCTAGGCCGACGATCGCCAGCACGACGATCACGGCGACAGCGAAGACGCTCAGGCGCTCGCCGAGCTGACCCATGGTACGTGCTGGAGTCGGACGATGAGGTCGGCCAGGAGGTACAGCGATCCCGTGACGAGGACGGGGCCGCCGGCCGCGAGCACGCGTGCGCGATCGACCGCGTCGACCGGGTCGGCGACCGCCTCGACCACGCCGAAGTGCGGCGCGGCGAGACGGGCGAGCTCACCCGCCGGAAGCGCCCGCGCGCTGTGCGAGGCGGTCGCGACGAGCATGTCCCCCGCGCCCGCGAGCGCCCGCAGCATCGCGGCGGCGTCCTTGTCCGCGAGGATCGAGACGACGACGACGTAGTCGCGCCGCGGCAGGCGCGCGAGCAGCCACTCGACGCCGGCGGGATTGTGGGCGCCGGCGAAGACGTCGTCGCCGAGCTGCTCGAAGCGGCCCGGGAGCGTCACGTCGACCTCGCCCTCGAGCGGACGGCCGAGCAGCGCCTCGGCGGCCGCGCGGCCGACGTCCGCCGCGAGGACGACGCGGGCCGCCCCTCGCGCGCCGGCGCGTGATTCCCACTCCGGCTCGCCGAGCACGACGGTGGCGCCCGGCCCGACGACGGCGAGCTTCTCGGCGGCGATCGCCTCGCGCGTGTCGCCGAGGACGTCGGTGTGGTCGAGCGCGACGTTGGTCAGGGCGACGACCTCGGCGCCGAGCACGTTCGTCGCGTCGAGGCGCCCGCCGAGCCCTGCCTCGACCACGGCCACGTCGACCCCGGCGGCCGCGAGCTCGGCCAACGCGGCCGCCGTCAGCACCTCGAACTGGGTCGCCCCGAGCCGCTCCGCCGGCTCACGCACGCGCTCGAGCGCCTGCTCGAGGTCGGCATCCTCGCCGTCGACCTGGACGCGCTCGCTCCAGCCCGTGACGTGCGGCGAGGTGTAGGCGCCGACCGTCAGCCCCTCGCGGAGCAGAAAGGCGGCCGCCCGCCGCGTCGCGGTCGACTTGCCGTTGGTGCCGACGACGTGGATCGCGCGGTAGGCGCGCTGCGGCTCACCGAGCTCCGCGAGCAGCGCGCGCATCCGGCCGAGCCCGAATTCCTCCGGCCACGGCGAGAGCGACTCGAGCCACGTGACGCTAGACACCGAGCGCGTCGAGCTCACGACGGTAGCGCTCCAGCTTCTCGCGCTCGGCCTCGACCACCTCGCCGGGCGCGTTCTGGACGAAGCGCTCGTTCGCGAGCATCCCTTCAGCCCGGGCGATCTCCGCCCGCAGCCGCTCGGCCTCCGCCTCGACGTTGCCACCGTCCGCCCTGGCACGGTCGGGCTTGACGACGGCATCGAAGATCCGCTGCTGCTCCTCGCCGAGCTGCGGCCGCACGCCGGCGCGCCGGAAGACCTCGGCCGCGGTCCTGATCGGCTCGAACTCCTCGCCTACGTCCTCCGCGCCGACGGGCTCGGGCCACGGCGCGACGATCAGCCGTGTCTTCCGGTCGGGCAGGTTCGACCAGATCTCCTCGGTCACGTGCGGCATCACCGGGTGGAGGAGCTTCAGCAGCCGCTCGAGGTTCGCGAGCGCGGTCGCACGTGCATCCTCGTCGCCGTCGTAGAGCCGGGGCTTGATCGCCTCGGCGTACCAGTCGCAGAAGTCGTCGAAGGTCGCGTGGTAGAGCACGCTCGTCGCCTGCGAGAGCTCGAAGGCCGACAGGTGCTGCTCGAGCTCGGCCTGCGCCCGGTCGAGCCGCCACGCGAGCCAGCGTTCCTCGAGCGCCCGCGGCCGCTGCTCGGGCCGCGCGTCGCCGACGTTCGCGAGGACGAGGCGCGCGACGTTCCAGAGCTTGTTCGCGAGCTTGCGGCCCTCCTCGATCGCGCCCTCGGAGAAGCGCACGTCCTGCGAGGAGGTCAGCTTCAAGAGGCCGTAGCGCGTGGCGTCAGCGCCGTGCTCGGCGACCAGCTCGAGCGGGTCGATGCCGGTGCCGAGGCTCTTCGACATCCGCCGGCCGTCGCGGGCGAGCACGGTCGTGTGGATGATCACCGTCTCGAACGGGATCTCGCCCAGCAGCTCGAGCCCGGAGAAGATCATCCGGTTCTCCCAGAGGCGGATGATCTCGCGGGCCGTCGTGTTCAGCGTCCCCGGGTACCACGCCTCGAGCTCCGGCGTCTGCTCCGGCCAGCCGAGGATCGCGAACGGCCAGAGTGCCGACGAGAACCAGGTGTCGAGCACCTCCTCGCTGCGCGTCAGCTCGGTCGACCCGCAGTCGGTGCAGGCGTCGGGCTCCGTCTCCTCGACCGTCAAGTGCCCGTCCGGGCACTCCCACACCGGCAGCTGGTGGCCCCACCAGAGCTGCCGCGAGATGTTCCAGTCCGGCGCGTTCTCGAGCGAGTCGATCGCGAAGCGGTGCTGCGACTCCGGGTGGTAGCGGACGCGGCACTCGCGCAGCGCCGCCAGCGCCGGCTGCTTCAGCTCGTCCATCCGGCACCACCACTGGAGCGAGATCAGCGGCTCGATCCGGCTCTTGCACCGCTCGCAGAGCGCGACGGAGTGTCGGTACGCCTCACGCTTGACGAGGAGGCCGCGATCCCTGATCCATTCGAGGATCCGCTCCTCCGCGTCGTCCTGAGTCAGGCCCGACAGTTCGCCGGCCTGCTCGTTCATCCGGCCGTCGGAACCGATCACCGTCAACTCGGGCAGCTCGTGGGCGCGGCCGATCTCGAAGTCCATCGGGTCGTGCCCAGGCGTCACCTTCAGCGCCCCGGTGCCGAACTCCGGATCGACACGCTCGTCCGCGACGACGGGCACGACGCGCTCGACGAACGGCACGACCACCTCGCGACCGACGGCGTCGCGCCAGCGCTCGTCGCCGGGGCCGACGGCCACCGCCACGTCCGCGAGGATCGTCGCCGGCCGCGCGGTCGCGATCGTGACGCCGTTCTCGGGCTCGTCGGCGAAGGGATAGCGGATGTACGTCAGCGCGTCGTCGACCTCCTCGTGCACGAGCTCGAGGTCCGAGAGCGACGTCTCGTGGTGCGGGCACCAGTTGATGATCCGGTTCGCGCGGTAGATCCAGCCCTTCTCGTAGAGGTGGACGAACCAGCGCATCACGGCGCGGACGTACAGGTCGTCCATCGTGAAGCGCTCGCGGCGGTAGTCCATCGAGGCGCCCAGGCGCCGGAACTGACCCATGATCGTGCCGCCGTACTGCCGCAGCCAGTCCCAGACGATCTCGACGAAGCGCTCGCGGCCGACCTCCTCGCGCGAGGTGCCCTGCCCGACGAGGTGCTTCTCGACCGCGTTCTGGGTCGAGATGCCGGCGTGGTCGTAGCCCGTCAGGAAGGCGGTCTCGAAGCCGCGCATGCGGTGCCAGCGGACGAGCGCGTCGGCCAGCGAGATCTGCAGGGCGTGCCCCGTGTGCAGCGCGCCGGTGACGTTCGGCGGCGGGTGGGCGACGACGAAGGTCTCGCGGCCCGAGCCCGGCTCCGCGCCGTAGAGGCCCTCCTCCTCCCACGTGCGCTGCCAGCGCTCCTCGACGCCCTCGGGCTTGTAGAGCGGCTCCATTCGGGCAAGTTTACGAAGACGTGGGTGAGTTCTTTCACGCGGTCAAGGTCTTCGGAGAGCAGCTCACGGACGTGGGCTGGCTCGCGATCGCGCTCGCGCTCGGCTGCCAGCTGGCGAAGCTGTTCGTGCGGTCGATCGCGTGGCGCAACATCCTGCAGGCGTCGTACCCCGAGACGCCGGTGCCGCGGCGGCCCGTGCTCGGCGCCTACCTCGCCGGCGTGGGCGTGAACTCGATCCTGCCCGGGCGGGCGGGTGACCTCGTGAAGATCTACCTCGTCCACCGACGCGTCGAGGGCACGACCTACACGACGCTGGCCTCGACGCTCGTCACCGAGACGCTGCTCGACTTCGTGCTCGCGGGGGCGATCCTGCTCTGGGCCGTCACCCAGGGCGTCCTGCCGAGCCTGCACGTCCTGCCGAGCCTGCACTCGTTCGACTGGACGTGGCTGATCGCGCGGACGAAGACGGGCGCCATCGTCTTCGCGCTGGTCACGACCGCGATCATCGTCGGCATCTGGTGGGCGTCCCAGCACGTCGACCACTTCAAGCAGAAGGTGGGGCGCGGCTTCTGGATCCTGCGCGACTGGCACCGCTACGCGCGCGAGGTCGCGAGCTGGCAGCTGCTCAGCTGGGCGCTCCGGATCGGCTCGCTCTACTTCTTCCTGAAGGCGTTCCACGTCCGCGCGTCTATCCACAACGCGCTCCTCGCCCAGGTCGTCGACAGCCTCTCCACGCTGCTGCCGTTCTCGCCCGGCGGCGTCGGGACGAAGCAGGGCCTGCTCGTCTACGTGCTCAACGGCGAGGCGTCCTCGTCCCGCCTGCTGGCGTTCAGCGTCGGCCAGTACGTCGCGATCACGATCTTCAACGTGATCGTCGGCGCGATCGCCGTCTACGCCATGCTGCGGACGCTGCGCCTGCGCGAGATCGTCGGCCGCGCAAAGGCCGCGCAGCAGTCCGAGGAAGGGACCGCGCCCTAGGCCGACTCCTCGGCCAGCTCGTCGGCCGAGTCGTCGGCGCCGGCGCTCGTGACGAGCGTCGGCTTGAGGCCCTTCTCGATCGTCTCCTTGGTGATCGCGCACTTGACGACGTCCTTGCGGGACGGCAGCTCGAACATCACGTCGAGCAGCGCACCCTCGATGATCGAGCGCAGGCCGCGGGCGCCGGTCTCGCGGGCGAGGGCCTTGTCCGCGATCTCCCACAGCGCCTCGTCCGTGAAGACGAGCTCGATGTCGTCGTACGCGAAGAAGCGCTGGTACTGCTTGGTGAGGGCGTTCTTCGGCTCGGTCAGGATCTGGACGAGATCCTCGCGCTGCAGCTGGTGCACCGCCGAGACGACCGGCAGGCGGCCGATGAACTCCGGGATCAGGCCGTACGAGAGGAGGTCCTCGGGCATCACCTTCGAGAGCATCTCGGACGCCTCGTACGAGTTCTTCGAGCGGATCTCGGCGCCGAAGCCGACGGCGTGCTTGCCGATTCGCTTGCCGATGATCTTCTCCAGGTCGGCGAACGCGCCACCGCAGATGAAGAGGATGTTCGTGGTGTCGATCGAGAGGAATTCCTGGTGCGGGTGCTTGCGCCCGCCCTGCGGCGGCACCGAGGCGACCGTGCCCTCGAGGATCTTCAGCAGCGCCTGCTGCACGCCCTCGCCGGAGACGTCGCGGGTGATCGACGGGTTGTCCGCCTTGCGCGCGATCTTGTCGACCTCGTCGATGTAGATGATCCCGGTCTCGGCCTTCTTGATGTCGAAGTCCGCGGCCTGGATCAGCTTCAGGAGGATGTTCTCGACGTCTTCGCCGACGTAGCCGGCCTCGGTCAGCGCCGTCGCGTCCGCGATCGCGAACGGAACGTTGAGGATCCGCGCCAGCGTCTGCGCCAGCAGCGTCTTCCCGCAGCCGGTCGGCCCGAGCAGGAGGATGTTCGACTTCTGCAACTCGACGTCGTCGTCCTCGGCTGCCATCTGCACGCGCTTGTAGTGGTTGTAGACGGCGACCGAGAGCGTGCGTTTCGCCTCTTCCTGCGAGACGACGTAGTCGTTCAGGACCGCGTAGATGTCACGCGGGCGCGGCAGGTTGTCGAGGTCGAGCTGCGCCGGAGCGGTCAGCTCCTCGTCGATGATCTCGTTGCAGAGGTCGATGCACTCGTCGCAGATGTAGACCCCTGGTCCTGCGATGAGCTTCTTGACCTGCCGCTGACTCTTGCCACAGAAACTGCAGAGCAGCTGCTCGTTGCCGTCCGATGCGCGAGCCACCTCGGTCTCCTTTTACCTCGGATTGCCCTCGAGTGCTAGGGCTTCGCGCCGTCCTTGGCCGCGTCGCGGTGGATGATGACGCTGTCGATGATGCCGTACTCCTGCGCTTCCTGCGGGGTCATGAAGTAGTCGCGCTCCATGTCGCGCGAGACCTTCTCCATGTCCTGCCCGGTGTGCTCCGACATGATCTCCTCGAGTCGCCGCTTGAGGGCGATCGTCTCCCGGGCGTGGATCTCGATATCGGTTGCCTGCCCCTGGAAGCCGCCCCAGACCTGGTGGATGAGGATCTTGGCGTTCGGCAGCGCCATCCGCTTTCCTTTCGCGCCGCCGGCCAGCAGGAGCGCCCCCATCGACATCGCGGTGCCGACGCAGATCGTCTGCACGTCGGGCTTGATGAACTGCATCGTGTCGTAGATCGCGAGCCCGTGGTAGACGGAGCCGCCAGGCGAGTTGATGTAGATCGACACGTCCTTGTCGGGGTCCTCGGACTCCAGGTGCAGGAGCTGCGCGATGATCAGGTTGGCGATCTGGTCGTCGATGGGCGTTCCGAGGAAGATGATCCGCTCGTTGAGCAAGCGGGAGTAGATGTCGAACGAGCGCTCGCCGCGCGAGGTCTGCTCGATCACCATCGGGATCAACGGGCTCATGGCGTCTCCTCTGGGTTCTTCACGTATCGACTGGTCATTTCAGACGGCCGCACGGGCCAAGCCCGCTCGGCCTGACCGTGACCACCGCAAGCGGCGTCACGCTGGCTCCTTGCTACCGGGGGTCCACAGTTTCGTCTCGGTCTGAGGGGAATCCTTGTCGGGCGTCCAGATCTCGTCGCGGGCGCGCGCGACCTCGGCCGGAATGCGCTTCGCCTCGGCGGCGACGCGGTCGAGCGCCTTGCGCAGGCGCAGGTCGGAGCGCAGCACCTCCTGCCGCCCGGAGTCGAAGACGCGCTTGACGGCCTCGTCGGGATCGTCGCCGGCGAGGTCGGCCTGCTCGCGGATCAGCTCCTCGATCTCGGCGTCGTCGACCTGGAGGTCGAGCTGGTCGGCGACGGCCTCGAGCACGAGCTCACGCGCGACCGAGAGCGCGGCCTCGGCGCTCATCCGCTGCACGAGCTGCTCGGCCGTCTGGCCCGAGAGCTGGAAGTAGGCGTCGGCGCTGATCCCGCGGCTCTCGAGCGAGCGCCCGAGCCCGTTCAGCAGCTCGCGCGTGCGCGCCTCGACGAGCGGGCCGCCGACCTGCACCTTCGAGGCCTCGACGAGCTGGTCGACCGCCTCCGCGCGGAACCGCGTCTCCGCCTCCTCCTCGAGCACCTCGCGCACCCGCCGCTCGATGTCGGCGCGCAGCTCCTCGAGCGTGTCGAACTCGCTCGCGGCGCGCGCCAGCTCGTCGTCGACGGGCGGCAGCACCTTCTCCTTGATCTCCTTCACCTCGACACTCGCCTTGGCGGTCTCGCCGTCGGCGGCCTCGAACTCGACCTGCTTCGTCTCGCCCTGCGAGGCACCCGTCAGCGCGCGCTCGATCTCCTCGACGAGCCGGCCCGAGCCGAGCTCGACGACGAGGTCGCGCTGCCCCTCGCCGTTCTCGTCGAGGGCGTCGATCACGAGGACGTCGCCGGTCTTCGCGGGCCGTCCCTCGACGGGAGCCAGCTCGGCGACCGACTCGCGCAGCGCCTCGACCTCCTCGTCGACGACGCCGTCCGGAAGCTCGGGCTCCTCGTAAGGGACCTCGAGCTGCGTCCAGTCGGCCGGCTCCGGCTTCGGCTGCACGGCGACCGTGGCCGTGAACGAGAACTCGTCGTCCTCGGAGGCCGGCAGCTCGTACTCGTACTCGGGCGCCGCGACCGGCCGGATGCGCGTCCCCGCGGCGGCGTTCAGGAACCAGCCGCCGATGTGGCTCTCGACCGCCTCCCGGAAGATGCGCTCGCGGCCGATCCGCGCCTGCAGCACCTGCGGCGGCACCTTGCCCTTGCGGAAGCCGGGCACCTTGACGGACTCGGCGAGATCGTGGGTCGCGTGCTCCACCGCGTGCTCGAGGTCGGCCTGGGGCACCTCGACTGTCAGCCGGACCTTGTTGTCCGGAAGCTCCTCGACCTGCGTTGCCATCGCCGTGACCATTCAAGCAAAGGCCCGAGGGGCCGCCGTCAGAGATCCGGCTCGCCGTCGCCGTACTCGAGCGCGTCGAGCCGTGCGATCAGCCCGACGCCGCGAAAGGAGATCGTGTTCGAGCGCGGGTAGTACGCGATGTCGTTCGGCTCACGCGTCCCGTAGGCGAGGTACGAGATGCCCCGCGGGCCGCCGACGATCGAATGCGAGACGCGCGTTGCCGCCGGCCGAGAGACGAGGTGCCCGGTCCGCAGCTCGTGGGACTCGGCCTGCACGCCGCGCTGCGCGGCGGTCGGCGACGGCAGCAGCTCCAGCGTCCCGCTCCCCTCGAGCACGACGAACGCTTCCTCCTCGGCGGAGTGGCAGTGCGGCGGCACCGCGCGCCGGCCGTGCTCGGCGCGGTGCCAGTTCAGCCCGGAGCGCTCGGAGCCGGCGCTGCCCGCGAGCGCCTTGTGGCCGACGTCGTCGAGCGGCTGCTCGTCGAGCGCGACGACGTTCGCCGGGCGCCCGCCCGGCTCCGCGAACTCGAGCTCGCCGACCTCGGCCTCGACCTGCCACGGGTCGTCGACGCGGCCTTCGACCCACGGATAGCCCAGCCGGAGGGCCCGCGAGCGCGGCAGCCAGCCGTACTCGACCGGGTGCCTCGTGCCGAAGACGAGGTACTCGAGCCCGTCGGGCGCCGCCCGGAACGTGTGCTCGTGGCGGTCGGCGACCTGGACGACCGTGTCCCCCGCGCGCACCTCGCAGACCGCCTCGTCCTGCCAGAGCAGGCCCGAGCCGCCGAGCACGAAGTAGATCTCCTCCGACAGCCCGTGCGAGTGCGGCGGCGTCGGCAGCCGCCCGGGCTCGACGCGCACGCGGTTGATCCCGACGACCTGCGCCCCCGCCGCGGCCCCGAGCCGCTGCCACGTCGCCGCCATCGGCCCCCGCTCGAGCCGGTGCGCCTCGACCTCGTCCCAGTGCGCCAGCCCCACGGAACGCGATTCAAACAGAAGAGGCCCGGCGTCGAGCCGAGCGCTTCCATCGCGCCGTCGGCCTCGATGCGGGCGAGAGGACTCGAACCTCTAAGGAGCGCTAGCTCCAACGGGACCTAAACCCGCCGCGTCTGCCAGTTCCGCCACGCCCGCGGTGCCGGAGAAGGATAGAGCCGCGACGGAGGAAACCGGACACGACTAACTAATCCCCCTGGACGCAGTCCTAGAGTCGTCATGAACGCAGTGGTCGTCGAGCTCCCCACCGTCGAATCCCTCAGCGACGAGATCCGCGGCGTCGTCTACGAGCGCCAGACCCTGCGCGCCGTCGGCGCCTCGCGTGACGAGCTGGAGCGAAACCGCGCCGAGCTCGTCCGCCTCCAGCAGGAGCTCGTCCAGGCGCTCATCCGCCGCCACGTCCCGGCCAGCGCGGCCTGAGCTCCTCCTTCGGCACGGCTATCCTGTCCGTGCTGCGCGGTGGCGGTAGCTCAGTTGGTAGAGCCCCGGGTTGTGGTCCCGGTGGTCGGGGGTTCGAGTCCCCTCCGCCACCCCTCGGCCTGGCCCCGTAGCTCAGCGGAAGAGCGGCGGACTTCGAATCCGCG
>DATIER010000176.1:0-4262 GCA_035455605.1 Gaiellaceae bacterium | reverse complement strand
GCTCGAGCGGGGGGAGGGCCTGCTCCTGAGCCCGAGCTCCTCGGTGCACACGTTCTTCATGCGCTTCCCGATCGACGTCGTCTTCCTCGACCGCACGCTCCGGGTCGTCGCCGTCTCGGCGGACGTGCGGCCCTGGCGCCTGGCGGGCCGACGCGGCGCCCGGCACGTGCTGGAGCTCGCCGCCGGCGAGGCGCAGGTGCGCGGCGTGCGCGTCGGCGAGCGCCTGGCCCTCGCGGGCGCGGCCGCCGGAACGGGTGAGTCGACCTAGACGATGGGCCGATCCCGGTGGCGCAGAGGGGGCGGATAGTGGGCGCGGGACAGTGACGACCTCGATCACCCAACCGCGACGCCGGGCTCGTTGGGCCCTCGTGATGCTGGGCCTGGCGGCCGCGCTCGTGGTGCTCGGGCTCACCGGCGGCAACGTCGCGCTCGCGGTCCCGAAGGCGCCCGTGCCGAGCGCACCGGCGGCAGGCGCGGTCGTCGATCACGTGCCCGCCTTCGCCTGGAGCGCCGTCGCGGGCGCCGAGGAGTACGAGTACGAGATCGCCGCCGACGCGGGCTTCAACTCGCCGGTGCTCGGCGCCGGCAAGGACGACTTCCACACGAAGAACCTGCGCGCGACGCTGCAGCAGACCGTCCCGAACGGCACCTACTGGTGGCGGGTGCGGGCATTGGGCAGGAGCGGCGGCGCGTCGGCGTGGTCGCGTCCACGCTCGTTCGTGAAGCGGTGGGGCCTGTCGACGCAGCTGCTGTCGCCTGCCGCCGGCGCCTCGATCGTCTACCCGTACACGCCGCTCGAGCTGAGCTGGGCGCCGGTGGCCGGAGCGCGGACGTACCTCGTCTCGCTCGCCACCGACCCGGGCCTGGGCTCGCTCGTGAAGGTGAACGGCTCGGCCAAGCCGGTGGAGACTTCGGCGACGACGTTGACGCCGGCCGCCGCGCTCGCGCCCGGCGCGTACTACTGGAGCGTCACGCCGCTCGACGCGGAAGGCAATCGCGGCGCGCCGTCGGCTGTGAGGTCGTTCGTCTGGTCGTGGCCGTCGTCGACGACCACGCACCTCGACGATCTCAATCCGGCGCCCGAGGCGTACGACCCGCGCTTCTCGTGGGACCCGGTCGCCGGCGCTGCCCGCTACGAAGTCGAGATCAACCCGACGTCCGAGTTCGCGCCCGGTTCGAGGGTCTGCTGCTCCGACACGACGACTGCAACCTCGCTCTCGCCGACTCAGGTCTTGAAGGACAACGTCTACTACTGGCGCGTCCGGGCGTTCGACGCGGACGGCGACGCCGGGGTCTGGAACGACGGCGGCTCGTTCACGAAGACGTTCGACAAGGTTGCCCCGGCAGGCCCCGTCACCGGCACGAGCATCAAGAACCTCCGCCTGCGGGACAATCTGTCCGACCCCGGGACCGACCTCGACAGCGGCACCGCGGGGTACCAGACGCGCGTCCCGGTCGTTCGCTGGGACCCCGTTCCCGGCGCCGCGAGCTACGAGATCCAGGTTGCGGGCTGGACGGGCTCGGCGTGCGCGTGGGCCGTCACACCGGCCTACATCAAGAAGTCGTCCGTACCGGAGTGGTCGCCGCTCGCCAACACGAACTCAAATCCGGTGAACTGGCAGGGCACGCTCGCGGAGGACACGTTGCCGATCATCACTCCCGGCACCTGGTGCTTCCGGGTGCGCGCACGAAGCGACCGCGCGGTCGGCAACCAGGAGGTCTGGGGCGACTACACGTACCTCCAGGACGGTAACGTCGACTCGACGGGCCCGGCCGGCCCGGCCTTCACGTGGGTCGACTACCCGAGCTCAGCCGACCCGAGCAACGCGGTCACGTGCTCCTTCGGCTATCCCTGCTCGAGCAGCTACCTCGAGCCCGTGACGGGCTCGACGAGCGACCGCACGCCGCTCTTCACGTGGCCGGCGCAGAGCGGCGTGAACAGCTACTTCGTGGTCGTCGCCAAGGACGCGAACTTCAGCAACACCATCGACGAGGCGTTCACGCGGGTTCCTGCGTACGCGCCGCGGAACCTTACGGTGCCGACCACCTATCCGGACGAGACGACGACGTTCTACTGGGCCGTGCTGCCTGCAGCCTCCGCGGATGGGCACGACGCGCTCCCGCTCGACCTGCCGAACTCGGCGAAGGGTTCCTTCCAGAAGCAGTCGACGGCGCCGACGCTGCTCTCGCCGAGCGCCGGCCAGGTCTTCTCAGACCAGCCTTCCTTCCGCTGGACGCCTGCGCTGGGCGCGCGCCGCTATCGGCTCCAGGTCGCCGCCGACCCGACGTTCGGCTCGCCGCTGGACGACGTCGTGACCGATGCGACTTCGTACTCGAGCGACACGACATACCCGGCCGACACGATCCTCTACTGGCGGGTGCGCGCGGACGACGAGAACCTGCTGGGCCTCACCTGGTCGGCGACCGGCACCTTCCGGAAGACGCTCCCGGCGCCCGCAGGCCTGCCGGGGAACACGACGCAGGGCGACGCGATTCCCACCTGGAGCTGGAATGTCGTCCCGGGGGCTGTCTCCTACGACGTCTCGGTCGACCTGCCCGATGGGACGCACAAGGACCTGTCCGGCTTCAGAACGCCGGCGATGACCCCCGTGCAGATGTACGGGACCGGAATCTTCCACTGGCGCGTCCGCGCGGAGTTCGCGCGTACCACCTCCGGCACGACGCCGGGACGCTACTCGGGGACCTACGCCTTCACCCGCACGATCCGCGAGCCGTCGAACCCGCGTGCCGACGTCGCCCGCGATCACATCCTGCTCGGCTGGGACGCGAAGGCGGGTGCGAGGCGCTACCGCGTCCAGATCTCGGATACACCCACGTTCGCGAAGCTCGTCGACAACGTCGTCACCGACAACACCTCGTACGCGCCCCTGCTGACCTGGCGCGGGCAGCGGACGCTGAACACCGGACGGCTCTACTGGCGCGTCGCCGCCACGGACGAGGGCGACAACGTCGGAGACTTCACCCAGCCGCAGCTGATCTCGCGCATCAGGCGGATGGAGCTCGGGCTGCGCGGTGCGCTCAAGCGCGGGTCGAAGCGGTCGCTCACGGTCACGGTCTCGGACTTCGAGAGTGGCGGCGGCGTCGGGGGAGCGACGCTTCGGGTGCGGGGCGCCGGGATCCGACGCACGACCCGGACGAGCGCGTACGGCAGCGTCCGGCTGATGCTCCGGCCGACCCGGCGCGGCTACCTCTCGATCACCGCGAGCAAGCGCGGCTTCACCCCGACCTCGGTGCGTCTTCGCATCCGCTGAGCGATGACCGTCGCGGAGCTGCAGCGGCTGCGGGCAACGGACGACGAGGTCGTCGCCTGGCGCTGCGAGCAGCTCGTGCGCGCCGGCTGCCGCCGCTTCGAGGCCGAGGTGCTCGCGCGCGAGACGCACGTCGACCTGCACCACGCCGTCGCGCTGCTCGAGCGCGGCTGCCCGTCGAGGGTCGCCCTCGACATCCTTCTTTGAGGAGGGCTCGACGAAACAGTGACGAGGCCCTCGGGCCGCGCTGGACGCCCCGACGCTGCGTCCTCAGTCGCGCCCGTAGCCTCCGGCTACGAGCACTCCCTGCGTCCTTGCCTCGAAGCGACCATCGCACCCCGAGAGCGTGCACTGTTCCGCCAATCCCTCCGACTAGACTCAGGCCGTGCCGGCCGATCCGCTGAGCCAGGAGCAGCGCGAGATCCGCGACCTCGTGCGTGACCTCGCGCGCGAGCGCGTCGCCCCGCGCGCGGCCGAGATCGACAAGTCGGCCGAGTTCCCGTGGGACATGGTCGAGCTGATGCGCGAGCACGACCTGCTCGGGCTCCCGTTCGAGGAGCGCCACGGCGGCACCGGCACCGGCGCGCTGATGGTGCTGGTGGCGATCGAGGAGCTCTCGAAGGTCTGCGCGACCACCGGCCTGATCCTCGCGGTGCAGGAGCTCGGCTCGCTCGGGATCAAGCTCGCGGGCTCCGAGGAGCAGAAGGACCGCTGGCTGCCGCGCCTGGCGAGCGGCGAGTGGCTGCCCGCGTACGCGCTGACCGAGTCGGGCTCGGGCTCCGACTCGGCGGCGATGCGCACCGAGGCGCGGCGGGAGGGCGACGAGTACGTGCTGAACGGCGGCAAGCGCTTCATCACCAACGCCGGCGTCGCGTCGCTCTACGTCGTCTTCGCCAAGACCGATCCCGCCGCCGCCCACGCCGGCATCTCCGCCTTCGTGGTCGAGGCGGATGCGCCGGGGCTCGAGGTCGGCCGCATCGAGCCGAAGATGGG
>DATIER010000175.1:0-18103 GCA_035455605.1 Gaiellaceae bacterium | reverse complement strand
CGTCGGCATGGCGGTGCACCGCGACCGGCACGAGGACTGGAGCCTCTTCCTCGCCGAGCCGAAGGCGCGCGAGCTCCTCGCCGGGATCTACGAGGAGCCGGAGCTGACCGTCGTCGTCTCGGAGGTGCTCGAGACGATCACCTCGCACCGCGAGTCGGGGCACCCGCTGACGCTCGAGGCAGGCATCGTCCGCGTCGCGGACGCGCTCGACATCGAGGAGGGCCGCTCGCGGATCCCGTTCGAGCGCGGCCGCGTCTCGATCCACTCGATCTCGGCAGCCGCGATCGACGAGGTGATCATCAGCGAGGGCCAGGAGCATCCGGTCTCGGTCGAGATCAAGATGAACAACTCGGCCGGCGTGTACCAGGTGGACGAGCTGCTGAAGTCGAAGCTGCACGGCTCTGGGCTCGAGCCGTACGTCGAGGTGGTCGCGCGGATCGAGAACGAGGCCGAGAAGAGCCTGGTGCCGCTGTACCGGCTCGAATAGCCGTCCGTTTCCGCCATGCCCCAGGGACAGTCCCCGGGACGTGTCGATTCCGTCACGAGTGTGCGCCGACCCTGGCCCCGTCGGCGCTGACGCCGCCCGTCGGGACGTACCGTCCTACGCGTGCCCCGCCGACCGCGTCACGCCCTCCCGCCGGACGGTATCTACCATGTCACGTCGCGCGGGGTCGACCGTGACCTCATCGTCCGTGACCTCCACGACTGGGTCGCGCTGCAGCACCTCGTCCTCGCCGCCGAACGGCGCTTCGACTGGAAGTACGACGCCTACTGCCTGATGAGCAGCCACTTTCACCTCCTTGTGCGGACACCGCTAGCGCGGCTCTCGGAGGGGATGCACTGGCTGAACGGGCTGTACGCGCAGCGATTCAACCGCCGCTGGGGCCGGGTCGGTCACCTGTTCCAGAGCCGCTTCGAGGCGCGGGTGATGCGCGACGAGCGCCACTGGAGGAACACGTGCGACTACATCCTCGGCAACCCGGTGAAGGCAGGACTGTGCGAGCTCGCCGAGGACTGGCCGTGGTCGGGCGGGCGGCACAGCCGGCGGTGACGAACATGGCTCTTTTCGCCGTGGCCGAGGGACTGTCCCTGGGCCATGGCCCTTTCGGACACGCTCTACTTTGGAACCGGCTCGAGGCTGTAGCCGACGCCGTAGCGGGTCTGGATGAACGTGTGCCGCGGGGCGCGCACGTCGATCTTCTCGCGCAGCCGGCGGACGCAGACGTCGACGGTGCGGTCGCGGTGCGTCGCCCGTCGGCCCCAGATCCGCTGCAGCAGCTCGTCCCGGCCGGCGACGCGGCCCCGGTCCTGCGCGAGCGTGTACAGCAGCCGGAACTCGGTCGGCGTCAGCTCGGCGTTCTCGCCGTCGACGAACGCCTGCACCGAGCGCGGGTCGATCCGCAGCTCCTCGATCACGAGCTCCTCGCCGCGGTCTTCGGGCACCCCGCGGACGCCGCGCCGCGCCGCCGCCTGGACGCGCGCCACGAGCTCCTTCATCGAGAACGGCTTGACCAGGTAGTCGTCGGCGCCGATCTGGAGCGCGTGCACGCGGTCGTGCTCCGTCCCGCGCGCCGAGACGACGAGGATCGGCGTGCCGATGCCCTCCGCGCGCGCCTGCTCGATCAGGGCCCAGCCGTCGAGGCCCGGCAGCATCAGGTCGAGCACGAGCACGTCCGGCCGCTCGTAGCGGAGCCGCGCGAGGCCGACCTCGCCCGCGGCGACACGCGTCGGGTTCAGGCCGGCCGCCGTCAGGTGCTGGGCCATGCCCTCGGCGATCGTGTCGTCGTCTTCGACGATCAGGACCTTGGTCACGCGATACTCAAGCCTAGTGAGTGAGACCGACTACGAGGCTCTCCGGACCGCCTTCACCGCGTCCGTCTCGCACGAGCTGCGCACGCCGCTCGCGCGTCTGCAGGCGCTGCTCGAGACCGCCGAGCTCCCGGGCGTCGACCTGCACGCGCTCCTGCGGCAGGCGCGCGACGAGGTGACGGAGATGACCGAGCTGGTCGACGACGTCCTCTTCCTGAGCGAGCTGGAGCAGGAGCGCGAGGTGGTCGCGCTCGGCGCGACGGAGGCCGCGCCCGTGCTCCGCGACGTCGTCGCCGGGCTGGGCGAGCGCGCGGAGCTCGCGGGTCTCACGCTGCAGCTCCGGATCGAGGACGAGGCGATCGAGATCCCGCTGCGCCGGCGGATGCTCCGGCTCGTGGCCGAGAACCTGCTCGAGAACGCGATCCGGTACGCGGGCGAGGGCGCCACCTGCACCGTCACGCTCGGCCACGCCGAAGGCGGCACGCTGCTCGAGGTGGCCGACGACGGCACCGGCGTCCCCGACGACGACGTGCCCAGGCTGTTCGAGCGCTTCTTCCGCTCCGACCGCGCCCGCACCACGCGCGGCACCGGCCTCGGGCTCGCGATCGTCAAGCACGTGATCGAGGCCGCGGGCGGGAACGTCGAGGCCCGCGGCGGCCGTGGCCGCGGGCTCGACGTTCGGTGCATCCTTCCGGGCTGACCTAGCTATGGACCTTCGCCAGGGTCTTCAGGCCCGCCTGCTTGACCGCCTTGGGCACCGGCACGAAGAGCAGCTTCGGCCCGTAGGACTGGCCCGAGCTCATCGCCCAGGTGATGAACTTCTTCAGGTCGGCCGCCTTGGACGTCTTCGTGGGGACGATCACCCAGGAGAAGGTGCAGATCGGGTAGGCCTTCGGCGCCCTCGGGTTGGGGTCGACCGCGGTGAACGCGTTCTGGCTGTTGTGGAGCTTGCGAATCGACGCGGCCGCCGCCTTGATCTGCGTCAGGCCCGGCAGCTGGTACTTGCCCGCGCGGTTCTTGATCTTCGCGATCGTGAAGCGGTTCTTGAGCGAGTACGCGACGTCGACGTACGCGATGCCGCCTGGCGTGCTCGTCAGCTTCGCCGCGACGCCGGAGCTCCCGCGGGCGCCGACGCCGACCGGGAAGCTCGGCTGCGTGCCCTTGCCGATCTTGTTGCGCCAGTACTTGCTGACGTGTGACAGGTAGTCGGTGAAGTTGTAGCTCGTGCCGCTTCCGTCGCTGCGGAAGATCGGGACGATCGCCTCGTGCGGCAGCTTGACGCCGGGGTTGATCTTCTTGATCCCCGGGTTGTCCCAGTACTTGACGGTGCCCGTGTAGATCGCAGCGAGCAGCGGGCCCGTCAGCTTGAGCCCGTAGCCCACGCCGGTGACGTGGTACGGGATCGACGTCGCCGAGAAGACCCACGGGATCTGCACGCAGCCCTTGCAGGCCGCCGCCTGGTCGGGCGTCAGGGGCGCGTCGCTCGCTCCGAAGTCGACGGTGCGTGCGGAGATGGCCGCGATGCCGCCGCCGCTGCCGATGCCGCTGTAGCTCACGCTCGCACCCTTGTAGTGCTGCGTCCACTGGCTGACGATCGGGACGACGAACGTGCTGCCGGCGCCCGACAGCGACGCGTTCGAGCGCGCCGAGGCGAGGCCGGTGAGCGCCGTCAGCGTGACCGCCATGACCCCGAGCGCCGCGATCGCCGCGGCGATGTGCTTCCTGTTCAAGTGTCTCTCTCCTCTCGTGTGCCGTGCACCGACGCCAGGGTTGCGCGGGCCGGCGATCCCGTGGGCTGACGTCGCGTTGGGATCCGGTAACGGTCCGGTTACAGGCGCCTGGGCAAGCGGGTGCCGCCGTTACCGTGGCGCTTCGTGGCCACCGTTCCGGCAACCGCAGGAATCGCGCGCGGACGGCGCGTGCGTGACTGGCTCGGCGACCGCATCCTGCTCGGGGTCACGGCGCTCGCGTCGCTGTTCGCGGTCGGCGTCATGGTCGCGATCGTCTGGAAGGTCTTCGCGAGCGCGCACCTCGCGTTCTCGCAGTTCGGCCTCGCCTTCATCTGGGGCCGGGTCTGGGACGCGAACAAGGACGTCTACGGTGCACTGCCGGGCATCTTCGGGACCGCCGTGACCGCGCTGATGGCGCTCGTGATCGCGGTTCCGTTCGCGATCGCGATCGCGCTGTTCCTGAGCGAGCTCGCGCCGCGCGGCGTCCAGGGCACGATCGGCGCGCTCGTCGAGACGCTCGCCGCCGTGCCGAGCGTCGTGCTCGGGCTCTGGGGCATCCTCGTCCTCGGCCCGTTCGTGGCGAAGCACATCGAGCCCTGGCTGAACGCCCACCTCGGCTTCATCCCGCTCTTCGACGGGACGCCGCAGTCGAGCGGGATCTTCATCGCCGGCCTCGTGCTCGCGATCATGGTCGTCCCGATCGTCGCCAGCGTCTGCCGCGAGCTCTTCCTGAGCGTGCCGCACGAGCTTGAGGAGGGCGCGCTCGCGCTCGGCGCGACGCGCTGGGAGATGGTCAAGGGCGTCGTCCTGTCGTCGTCGCGGCCCGGCATCGCTGCGGCCGTGATCCTCGGCTTCGGCCGCGCGATCGGCGAGGCGATCGCGGTGACGCAGGTGATCGGCGCCGGCTGGACGATCCAGTGGTCGCTCTTCAGCACGGGAGACACGCTCGCGAGCCGGATCGCCGGGCAGTACCAGGGCGCCGTCTCGAAGATGCAGATCTCGGCGCTCTTCTACCTCGGCGCGATCCTCCTCGTGATCGGCCTCCTGACGAATCTCGCCGCGCGCCGGATCGTCGGGCGCTTCGAGCCGCAGCGGGTGGGAGGGGACTGATGTCGACGCTCGACCCGACGGTCGACCTGCGCGGCGGCCGGCGGTCGCGGCGGCGCCGGCTGGTGAACCGGACGGCCGAGGTGATCGCGCTGATCGCCGCGCTCGCCGCCGTGGCGATGCTCGCCGTCGTCGTCCTCTCGGTGGCGAGGCGCGGCTGGAGCGAGCTCTCCTGGAGCTTCTTCACCTCCGACCTGCCCACCTTCGGCGAGCCGGGCGGCGGGATCGCGCCGCTGATCGTCGGCTCCGCGATCCTCGTCGGGATTGCCGGCCTGATCGCCCTGCCCTTCGGCGTCGCGATCGCGATCTTCACGAGCGAGTTCGCCTCGCCGCGCGTCCGCAACACGATCCAGCTCGTGATCGACCTGATGAACGGGCTGCCCTCGATCATCATCGGGATCTTCATCTTCGGGCTGCTCGTCTACGGCCACCCGCAGAACGGGCTTGCCGGCTCGTACGGTCTCGCGATCGTGATGCTGCCGCTGATCACGCGCGCGACGCAGGAGGTTTTGCACCTCGTGCCGAGCAGCCAGCGGGAAGGCGCGCTGGCACTCGGAGCGAGCCGCTGGCGGACCGTCTTCGGGATCGTGCTGCCGAGCTCCGCGAGCGGCATCGTCACCGGCGTCGTGCTCGCGATCGCGCGCGCGGTCGGGGAGACTGCGCCGCTGCTGTTCGCGACGTCGATCTTCGCCAACACGATCCAGTGGGACCCGCGGCACGCGCTCCCGAACATGCCCGTCCAGATCTTCATCTGGTCGGAGTCGCCCGATCCGAACGACCACACGCGCGCCTGGGCGACGGCGCTCGTGCTGATCCTGTTCGTTCTCGCCACGAGCCTGATTGCGCGCGCAGCCCTTGCCCGAACCCGCAAGAAGCTCGCCCGATGACGGAGGAGGATCGTGTGAACGAGACGGTTACGATGCCCGCCATGAGGCCGGTCGACGTCGCCGGACGCCGGGACGAGACGACGCCACAGGCGCAGGAAACGGTGTTCGACATCCAGCGGCTGACCGCCCGTTACGGCTCCACCGTCGCCGTCAAGGACGTCGACGCCGCCATCGACAAGAACCTGATCACCGCCGTGATCGGCCCGTCCGGCTGCGGCAAGAGCACCTTCATCCGCTGCCTCAACCGCATGAACGACACCATCCCCGGCTTCGGCCTGGACGGGAAGGTGCTCTACCACGACGCCGACATCTACGGCCAGGGCGTCGAGCCGATCGAGGTGCGTCGCCGCATCGGGATGGTCTTCCAGAAGCCGAACCCGTTCCCGAAGTCGATCTACGACAACGTCGCCTGGGCGCCCCGGATCCTCGGGCTGAAGAAAGGGCTCGACGAGCGCGTCGAGAAGGCGCTCCACGGCGCGGCGCTCTGGGACGAGGTCAAGGACCGCCTCAAGAAGAGCGCGCTCTCGCTCTCCGGCGGCCAGCAGCAGCGGCTCTGCATCGCGCGCGCGATCGCGGTCGAGCCGGAGGTGCTGCTGCTGGACGAGCCGGCGTCGGCGCTCGACCCGATCGCGACGCAGAAGATCGAGGAGCTGATGCGTCAGCTCAAGCAGGACTACACGATCGTGATCGTCACGCACAACATGCAGCAGGCCGCGCGCGTCGCGGACCGGACGGCGTTCTTCAGCCTCGAGGTGCAGGACGGCCAGCGGTACGGCGTGCTCGTCGAGTACGACGAGACCGACAAGATCTTCACCGCCCCCGCCGACAAGCGCACCGAGGACTACGTCACCGGTCGCTTCGGATGAGCGAGAACGTCCGCGTGACCTTCCAGGAGGAGCTCGACCAGCTCGAGGCGAGCCTGCAGGAGGAGGGCGCGCTCGTGCTCCGCGTGCTCCGTGGCTCGCTGAACGCCCTCGCGCAGCGCGACGTCGAGCTGGCCGACGACGTGATCGCGTTCGACGACGACGTCGATCGCCAGTACGTCCAGATCGAGGAGACGATCCAGTCGCTGCTCGCGCGCCAGACTCCCGTCGCCACCGACCTGCGCCTCGTGCTCGCGATGCTGCACATGAACCTCCACCTTGAGCGGATGGCGGACTACTCCGTCACGATCGCGAAGCTGACGAAGCTCGTCGCGGACGTCGAGGGCGACCCGGCGCTGCTCCAGTCGCTGCAGGAGATGGGCGAGCGCGCGGAGGAGATGATCCGCGTCGCGCTCGACGCGTTCGCGAACCGCGACCTCGAGGCAGCCGAGTCGCTGGTCGACCTCGACGAGCTGATCGACCGCTCGAACCGGCGTTTCGTCGAGCGTGTCGTCGAGGTGGTCGGCGAGCCGGGCCTGCGCGAGTGGGTGCTCCGGATGGTGCTCGTCTCGCGAACGCTGGAGCGGATCGGCGACCACGCCGTCGACGTCGGCGAGCAGGTCTCGTACCTGCTGACGGCGGAGTTCCGCGAGTTCACGGACGCCTCGCACCCCGAAGAGCGGGCCTAGCGACACCACCTCGTTACCGGCGAAGCGGTTACCACGACGGGCACCGAGGGACTCCTCGAGCATGACGACCACACGGAGACGACTGATCGGCGTGCTGCTCCTCGCAGCGATGACGGCCCTGGCCGCGGGGTGCGGCGGATCGGGCGGCTCGGGCAGCGGCGGCTCGGGCTCCGGGCGGAGCACCGTCCTCGTCGGCGCCGGCAGCACGTTGGTCGCGCCGCTCGTCGCGCAATGGTCCGGCGACTACGCCAAGAAGACGGGCGCGACGATCACGTACGGCGCGATCGGCTCGGGCGGCGGAATCGCGCAGATCACCGCGCGGACCGTCGACTTCGGCGCCAGCGACGCGCCGCTCTCGCGTGACCAGGCGCAGGCCTGCAAGCGCTGCCTGCAGGTGCCGTGGGCGCTCGCCGCCACGCTCGTCTCGTACAACGTCAAGGGCGCGCCGGCCAAGCTCAAGCTCGACGGGCCGACGCTCGCGGGCATCTACCTCGGCAAGATCACGAGCTGGAACGATCCGGCGATCGCGAAGCTCAATCCGGGCGCCTCGCTGCCGGCGACGAAGATCACGCCGGTCTTCCGGAGCGACGGCAGCGGTGACACCTATGCGTTCAGCGACTTCCTGTCCAAGGTCAGCCCGGAGTGGAAGTCCAAGGAGGGCGTCTCCGCCCAGGTCGGCTTCCCGACGGGCGTCGGCGGCAAGGGGAACGACGGCGTGGCGGCGGTGGTCGGACGCACCGACGGTGCGCTGGGCTACCTCGCCATCTCCTACGTCTTCGCGAACAAGCTCGACTACGCGCTGATCGAGAACGCGGCCGGGAAGTTCCCCGTCCCGCGCGCCGAGAGCATCAGCGCGGCTGCCGCGGCGGCGACCACGATCCCGGCCGACAACGCGATCTCGTTGACGAACCCGCCGGCCTCGGCGCCGGCCGCGTATCCCGTCTCCACCTTCACGTACGCGCTCGTGCCGCAGTCGTCGGCGAAGGCGAAGGCGAAGGCGCTCCGCGACTTCTTCACCTACGCCATCGGCCCGGGGCAGAGGTTCGCGCCGCGGCTGCAGTTCGCGAGGCTGCCGGCCCGCGTGCTGGAGGCGGACCGGCAGACGATCGCGAAGATCGGCTCGTCGTAGGGAGTAACGACCGACGCTCATGGAAAGAATGGCGCCGATGCGAGTCGCGATCGTCGACGTGGGAGCGAACACGCTCCGCCTGCTGGTGGCCGTGCCCGACGGTCGCAGCGTCGCCGCGGTCCACCAGGAGAAGGAGCAGCTCGGCCTCGGCGAGGAGGTCGAGCGGTACGGCTACATCAGCGACCTCAAGTGCGCGGAGGCGGTCGACGTCGCCCGCGCGCAGACCCGGCGCGCCCGGCAGCTCGGCTGCGAGCGGATCGAGATCGTCGTCACCTCGCCCGGCCGCCAGAGCGCGAACAGCGACGAGTTCGCCGACGCGCTCGCGCGCGGCACCGGCGTGCCCGTCCGCATCCTCGGCTCGGAGGAAGAGGGAGCGCTCGCGTGGGACGGCGCCGTCGCGGCGCTGGACGAGCCGCCCGAGACGGTTGCGGTCTGCGACGTCGGCGGCGGCTCGGCGCAGGTCGTCGTCGGCGCGACTGCCACCGGGCCCGCGTGGGTGCGCTCGGTCGACCTCGGCTCGCTGCGGCTGACGACCCGCCTGCTCTCCGACGACCCGCCGTCGGCTGCGGCAGTCGCCGAAGCACGCGCGGCGGCGGCCGAGGCCTTCGCCGCGGTCGTGCCGCCGGTCGCGCAGCTCGCGCTCGCCGCGGGCGGAACGGCACGCGCCCTCTCGCGCGTGGCCGACGCCCTCGACTCGGACGGCCTCGAGGGCGCGATCGAGACGCTCGCCGCGACGAAGCGCTCGAAGATCTCGAAGCGCTGGGACGTCCCGCCCCCGCGCGCGGCGACGCTGCTCGCCGGGACGATCCTGCTCGCCGAAGCGCAGCGCCGGCTCGGCGTCCCGTTCGGGCTCGCGCGCGGCGGCGTGCGCGAAGGCTCCGCGCTCGCGCTCTTTCGCGAGAGCGCCGCAGCCTACGCCTGAGGCGGCCAGCGCTCGAGCACGCGCACCTCGCCGTCCTCGACCTCGAGCACGATCGTCTCGCCCTTCTTCGCCGGCTCGCCGAGCAGGTCCTCGACGAGGTCGCCGTGGACCGAGACGACGAGCGGGACGTCCGTCGACGCGAACAACTCCAGCGCATCGTCCGCGGTCGAGCCCTCGGCGAGCGCGTCCGTCCGCTCGAGCTCGAGCGACCGCGCCTGCGCGAGGGGCACGACGGTGTCGACGCAGCGGACGTAGGGGCTCGAGGCGATGCGGCCGATCTCGCGGCCCTCGAGCTGGCCGACCAGCAGGTCGGCCTGGCGGACCCCGCGCTCGTCGAGCGGGCGGAGCCGGTCGTCGCCGTCCCAGAGCCGGCGGTGCCCGGCGCGGGCGTGCCGCACGAGGTAGACGATCATCCGAAGGCCGCGCGCGCCGCGCGGTCGAGCCGGCGCCACGCCTTCGGCAGCGCCGCCCGCGCGGCGCGGCGCCGCTCGCGCTCACGCTCGACCAGCCGGCCGGCCGCGAACGCTGCGCCCGAGCTCGAGAGCTCCGCCAGCAGCTCGCGCAGCCGTGCTTCCGCCACGATCGCGTCCTGGTGCGCGCCGAGCACGTCCTGGAAGGCCTTCGCCCGCTCGACCGCGCGCGCCGCCGGCTCGCCCACCTCCGTCTGCGCGAGCTCGGCCGTGTAGCGCGCCCGCTTGCCGAGGATCCGGGCGCGGTGCAGCTCGTCGTCGCTCGACGACTCCCCGAGCTTCGCAGCGGCGCCGCGCAGGCGTTTGAACTCCTTCCGCGCGAGCTTGCGCAGCGAGACCTCGCCGCGCCGCACCCGGGGGCCGCGCGCAGCCGCCTCGAGCTGGTCGAGGAGCGCGTAGTAGCGGTCGCTGCGCAGGGCGTCGACGGCGATCGCCTGCGCCGTCTCGCGGTCCTGGCCGAGCCGCTCGACGAGGACCGCCGCGGCGTCTCGCTCCGGCTGGTCGAGCTGCTCGATCTCCTCCTGCAGCCGCCCGATCAGCACGTCGAGGTCGCGGCGCCGCCCGAGCGCGCCGCCGAGCCACCTCAGCTCGTCGCGGAGCGGCTCCGACCACGCCTCGTCGAGGATCGGCCGGGCGGCGCGCAGGATCGCGCGCGTCCGCCGAGCGGCCACGCGGACCGCGTGCACGTCCTCGGCGTCGAGGTCGAGCCGCACGCCCGGGTCGTGGCGCAGGATCGAGGCGTACTGGCGCGAGAGGAGCAGCCGCAACCGCCCGATCACGTCGTCCGGCACGGGCGGCTCGGGGCCGGCCCCGTTCTCGACCCGCTGCGGCCCGGAGCCGTTGCGCAGGAAGGCGGGGAGGACGCGGCGCACCTCGGGCGGCGGCGTCACCGGGCCGCCGGCCTGCTCGATCACGTACGGCTCGGCCCCCGCGCGCGGCAGCTCCAGGTGCCAGATGCCCTTGCCGTGCTCGAGGCGGCGCGAGAGCGTGACGCCCGCGAGCGCGAGACGCCGGTCGGGCAGGTCGTAGTAGACGACCTCGGAGACCCCGTCGACGGCCATGTACTGATCGTACTGCGCGGCTACCGGATGCTCACCAGGGCGGCGGGTTGTGCGTCCAGCCGCCGCCGAGCATCGTCGCCACGACCCGGATCTCGCCGAGCTCGTCGGGCTCGCAGGCGAGCGGGTCGCGGTCGAGCACGACTAGGTCGGCCAGGTAGCCCGGGACGAGCTTCCCCCGCCGCCGCTCGTCGCCGGCGAGCCAGGCCGGCGCGACCGTCGAGGCGTGGAGCGCCTGCTCGACCGTCAGCGCCTGCTCGGCATGCCACGGCTCGCGCCCGTCGAGCGTGCGGCTGACGCCGGCGCGGATGCCGAGCAGCGGATCGAGCTCCTCGATCGGCGCGTCGGAGCCGTTCGCGAGCACCGCGCCCGACTCCAGCAGGGAGCGGAAGGCGTACGGCTCGCTCGTCTTGTCGGCCCAGAAGCGGTCGGCGAGGTCGCGGTCGGAGGGCGCGTGGCTGAACTGGACCGAGGCGGCGACGCCGAGCTCGGCGAAGCGCGCCACGTCCTCGGGCGCGAGCAGCTGCGCATGCTCGATCCGCTGGCGCAGGCCGAGCGGCTGCCAGTCCGCGCGTGTCGCCTCGAACGCGTCGAGCGCGTCGCGGTTGGCGCGGTCGCCGATCGCGTGGACGGCGATCGGGAAGCCGGCGCGGGCCGCGCTGCGGATCAGGTCCTCCAGGCCCTCGCGGCTGGTGATCTCGACGCCCGAGCCGTCGAGCATCCGCGCCGTCTGCGAGCCGAGCGTGCCGTCCATGAACGCCTTCAGGTAGCCGAGCCTGAGCCGCGGCGAGCCGAGGCCGCCGCGCACGTCGACCGCCGCGAGCTCGTCGGCGCGCTCGGCCGGCAGCGACTGCCAGACGCGCAGGCCGAGCGAGCCCTCCGCCTCGAGGCGCTGCCAGAAGCGCATCGCGCCGAGCCAGCCGTCCTTGTCGTGGACGGCGGTCACGCCCCGCGAGGCCGCGAGCTTGATCCCGGCGCGCATCGCCTCGACGTACTCGTCGTCGGTGGTCTCGATGTAGCGGTCGCGGAAGTGCCAGCACGACTCCTCGCGCAGCACGCCCGTCGGCTCGCCCCTCTCGTCGAGCTCGACGACGCCGCCCGGCACCTGCAGGTCGCCGTTCGCCCGTGCGAGCGCGGCCGAGTTGAGCCAGACCGAGTGCGAGTCGCGGGCCATCAGCGCGACCGGCCGGTCGGGCGCGATCGCGTCGAGGTCGTGCCTCGTCGGCTCGCGCGCCGGCGACCAGTCGTTGCTGCGCCAGCCGCGACCGCGCAGCCAGGTCCCGCCCGCGTCGTCGAGCGAGTCGCGGACGCGCGCGACCGCCTCCTCGACCGACGTCGTCCCCTCGAGTCGGACCTCGTCCTGCGCGAGCGCCCAGGTCGGGAAGTGGACGTGCGAGTCGGTGAAGCCGGGCACGACGCAGCGGCCGCCGAGATCGACGCGCTCGGGCCCCGGGAGCGCCGTCTCGTGCGCGGAGACGCCGCCGGCGACGAGCTCGCCCGCGATCGCCAGCGAGCGCGCGAGCGGCAGCGCCGGGTCCATCGTCCGGATGACGCCGTTCTCGAGGATCACGGCCCGGATCGTACGGCCTACGTGGACGCCGACGGCTCGAGCCGCTCCGCGAGCCGGCGCAGCGCTGCCGCCGACGTCGAGCGCACGGCCGAGCGCTTCGGTCGCGCACGTTCCGCTTCGGGCTCCGGCGGGCGCTTCGGGTCGATCGCGGCCGCGGTCGTGCGGCGCACCGCGTCAGACACTGCGAGGAGGTCGAGCATGGCGGCGTCTCCTTTCATGAACCGATTCACGAGGCATGCTTTCTGAAACGGTTCAGAAGCGCGTACCATTCCCGCTCGTGGCACGAAGACGGGTGCGACTGCGGGACGTCGCCGAGCGGGCCGGTGTCTCGGTCGGCAGCGCCTCGCAGGCCTTCGGCCGTCCCGAGCTGGTCTCAGCGGAGGTGCGAGCGCGGGTGCTGGCCGCCGCCGAGGAGCTCGGCTACCCCGGGCCCGACCCGGCGGCCCGGCGGCTGCGGACGGGCCGCGCCGGCGCGATCGGCGTGCTCTTTTCCGAGCGCCTCGGCTACCAGTTCACCGACCCGGCCGCGCCCGCGTTCCTGCGCGGCGTCGCGCGCGGGCTCGAGGACGAGCCCACCGGCCTGCTGCTGATCCCGGACTCGCGCCGGCGGGCGGAGGCGGCGCGCACCGTCCGCGAGGCCGCCGTCGACGGGTTCATCGTCTACTCCGCGGCGCGGAACGACCCGCGCGTCGAGGCGGCGCTCGCGCGGCGCCTCCCCGTCGTGGTCGTCGACCAGCCGCGCGGGAGCGAGGCGCCGTTCGTCGGCATCGACGACCGCGCCGCCGCCCGCGCCGCCGCGCACTACCTGCGCGAGCTCGGCCACGAGCGGGTCGGCGTGCTCACGTTCGTGACGACGCTGGACGCCGCTGCCGCGCTCGAGCTCGACATCAGCCGCGAGCGGCTCGCCGGCTACGAGGAGGGGCTCGCGGGTGCCTGGGAGCCGGAGCTCGTGCGCACGTGCCGACCGAACGCGCCCGACCCGGCGCGCGAGGCGACGCTCGACCTCCTCCACGCGCCGGAGCCGCCGACGGCGATCCTCGCCATGAGCGACATCCTCGCCATCGGGGCGCTGCAGGGCGCTGCCGAGGCCGACGTCGCCGTGCCCGACGAGCTGTCGGTGATCGGCTTCGACGACAGCTTCGTGGCGAGCAACGCGAGCCCGCCGCTGACGACGGTCGCCCAGCCGCACGAGGAGAAGGGCCGCCTCGCGGCGCAGCTGCTGCTGGAGCAGATCGAGCGGGGCCCGTCCGCCGCCGCCCGCTCGCGGAGCGAGATCCTGCCGACCGAGCTCGTCGTCCGCAGCTCCACCGCGCCTCCGGGTTGAGAGACTGCGGCCGTGCTCGACGTCTTCGACCACGTCGGGGTCAGCGTCTCCGATCTCGAGGCCTCGCGGCGCTTCTACGAGCTGGCGCTGGCGCAGCTCGGCTACGGCGCGCCCTACCGCGGCGACTGGTTCTACGAGTGGGAGGATCTCGCGATCGGCCACGAGGACGACCGGCCCGTGACGCGCAACCTGCACCTGGCGCTCGTCGCTCACTCACGCGGCGAGGTGGACGCCTGGTGGCAGGCGATGACCGCCGCCGGGCATCCGGACGACGGCGCGCCAGGGCCGAGGCCCCAGTACTCGCCGACGTACTACAGCGCCTTCGTCCGTGATCCGGACGGGAACTCCGTCGAAGCTGTGCACCACGGCGAGCCGCGGGCCGGCGAGAACCGGCTCGACCACCTCTGGATCCGCGTGCGCGACCTCGCCGAGTCGCGCCTCTTCTACGAGACCGTGGCGCCGACTGTCGGGCTGCGTGTCCACGACGGCGCGCCGGACCGCTTCCACGTCACGAGCGGCCGTCGCTCCTTCGCCCTCGTCCGCGACGACCCGGTGACCGAGAACGTCCACCTCGCCTTCCCGGCGCCCGACCGGGCGAGCGTCGAGGCGTTCCACCGTGCGGCAGTCGAGGCCGGCTTCCGCGACAACGGCGGCCCCGGCGAGCGGCCCGAGTACCACCCCGGCTACTACGGCGCCTTCGTGCTCGACCCCGACGGCAACAACGTCGAAGCGGTCTTCCACGACCGCTCGGACACGGGCTAGCCCTTGCGGACGGTCACCCAAACGGCGTTTGCATCCGCAGCTACGCCGGTCGGAGCGAACGGCACACTGATGCGCCTCACGGAGCTCGTCTTCGGGTCGATCCGCCACACCGCATGGTCTCGAGGCGTCGTGGCCCAGACGGCGCCTGCGCCCGCGGCGACGTCCCAGGTGGTGGCCGTGAAGTTCTTGATCGGTAGCCAGACGGTGCGCGGCTTCACCGGGCCGACCGCATGCAGGCGAACGACTCGCGGTTCCCCCCAGTCGGCGACCCAGACCGCGTCGCTTTCGACCACCGGGAAGGCTGGATTCCCGCCCGAGGATGTCGTCTTCATGGCCCCACTCGCGGCGTGGAGTCGGGTCAAGCTGCCGCTCATGAAGTTGGCAATCCAGAGGTCGCCATAGCCCTCCGACCAGGCAAGCCCTCCGGATTCGGGTGCGAGCTGAAACGTGTGCTCCGCGCCGGTCTGAGGATCGACCTCCGTCAACGTGCTGTCGTTCGAGAAGTCGCCGCCGAAGAGCGCGGTGACCCAGAGTGAGCCGCCGCCGTAGGCCAAGCCGCGGAGGAAACCTTCGCCACCGGAGACGGAGAACGTCTTCTTGAAGTGAAGCGTGCGCGCGTCGACGCGGACGACGTTGTCGCGCGGTCCGGCAGTTCCGGAGTAGCAGTTGGCGAGCCAGACGTCGCCGGACGGGTCGGTGGTCAGGCCGCACGGCGCGAGCCCTCCTCCCACGACCTCCGCTTTGCCGTTGGACGGGTCGAGCCGTGTGAGCGCGCGGTCGCCTGCGTTTCGGAGCGCGCCCGAGTTCGTGTCGCGGAGGATATGGCTCGTGATCCAAACGAAACCGCCGGAGGCGACGACGAGATCGGGTGCATCGACGACTGGCACGACCTGCGTCACCTTCAGCGTGTGTGGATCGATCCGGACGACGCTGTTCGGCAGGACTCTGGGCGAAGGGTGTCCCCCATGGCTCACCAGCGCGAGCGCGGCCGCGACGACCGCGGCAATGAGCAGCGCCGTGAGGAGCAGCGCCGCGCGGCGTCGTCCGGGCGATCCTCGAGCTCGTTCTCCTTCGGGAGTCGGAGGCGCCTCTCCTGCGGGCGATCGCTCGCGGGGACCGGGCGGCGCGTCGAGAAGACTGCGGTAGATGGACTCGGTCTCCGGCGACGGATAGGTGCCGAGCTCCTCCGCGAGCAGGCGCCGGCAGCGCTCGTAGACCCGGAGCGCCTCGGCCCGGTTGCCGGCCGCGACATGCGCCTCCATCAGGCGCCGGTAGCCGGACTCGCGAAACGGCTCGAGCGCCGTCACTTGCTCCGCCCACGTCGCCGATTCCGAGCTATCACCCGAGCGCAGGCACGCATCGGCGAGGACCGTCAACGCCCGGAGGCGAACCTGGGTGAGCTCGCGTCGCTTCTTTTCGACCCAGGCTCCGTCGTCGCCGGGCAGCAAGGGCTGCTGAGCGAGTGAGGACGCAAGCGCGCCCTCGGCTCTCGCCGTGCTGAGGTCGCCTGCCGCGAGCGCGCCTTCTGCGTCCGCCGCCGCGCTCTCTGCGGCGAGGATGTCCACCCAGCTTTCCTGGGGGAGCTCGAGCCGGTAACAGCCGAACGCACCCGTCAGCGCGGCAGCGCCGTCGAGTCCGCTGTCCGTGAGGACTCCCCGCAGCTTGCTCGCGATCACCGTGAGCGCCTTCTCCCAAGTCGCCGGCGGCACGTCCTCCCAGAGGGCCTCCGCGAGCTCGTCCCGGGGGACAGGTCTTCCGCGCTCCGCCACGAGGTACGCGAAGAGCAGCCGACCCTGCCGTCCGGGGAAGCGCGCCTCGTCGACGACGTGGCCGTTGGCTTCGAGGGCGACGCGACCTGCGAGGAAGACCCTCAGCTGCGGTCCGCTAGCCATTCTCTTGCCTCCATTTTGCCTCGGTTTAGGGGGCAATTCCTACGGTCGCCGCGAGGAGCCGTGGACAGAGTGCTTCGTTGCGAATGTGGGTTCGAGGCGCGTGCCGCCGACGTGCGGGGGCTCGCCGCCCAGATCCGGTGCCACGCGCGGGACGTGCATCGAATGGAGCTCTCGCACGACGAGGCGGCAGAGCTCGCCGCTCGAGGTGAGCCGAAGGCGTTTCGCCGGCCCGCGACCCCTCACACCACGACAGGTCGTCGAGAGCAAGGAGGGGAGCGAGGATGAAGAACAGACTCGTCAGGCGAAGGGCGCTGCCCGTGGCCCTGGGCATCGCAGTGATGGCGACGGTCGCGTCGATGGCCGTGGCACCGGCGCAGTCGCATCCGCAGCCCGGGGCGCCCCCGGACGCGGTGCTGACCTGGAACACCTACGCGGTGAGCGCGGTTCGCTCGTCGACGCCGCCCAAGGCGCAGACGGACGGCATGATCTACATGGCCTACGTGCAGGCCGCGGTCTACGACGCCGTCACGAAGATCGACGGCCGGTACCAGCCGTACCACGACTTCGCGTTCACGCCGGCGCCGGGCGCCTCCGTGCAAGCGGCGGTCGCGGCGGCGGCGCGGACGGTCCTGGACAACTACCTGCCGGACCAGGCGGCGACCGTGGACGCCGAGTACGCCGCGTACCTCGCGACCCTGAGCGGCGGCGTCGCCGACGGCGTCGCGGTCGGCGAGGCGGCGGCGCACGACCTGATCTCGCTACGCACGGGCGACGGGCTCAAGGCCCCGACCCCGGCCTACGGCCAGGTCGGGCCGATCATCCCGGGCAAGTGGCAGCTGCAGTCGTCGACGCAGACGGCCCAGACGCCGTGGGTCGCGACGATGCGGCCGTTCCTGCTCGACGGTGCGGCCCAGTTCCGGGCCGAGCCGCCGCCGTCCATCACCAGCGACCGCTACGCGAAGGACCTGAACGAGACCGAGGCCTACGGCGCCGTCGACAGCACGGTGCGGACCAAGGATCAGACGGACATCGCGTACTTCTGGAACGGCAACAACATCAACCAGTTCAACGTCACGATGCAGAACGTCGTCGCCCAGCACGACCTCGACGTCGACGAGGCGGCCCACCTGTTCGCGATGGGGATGATCGTCACCGCCGACGCCGGCATCGGCTGCTACGACTCGAAGTTCTTCTACGAGGCCTGGCGCCCGGTCGCCGCGATCCGGAACGCCGACCTCGACGGCAATCCGGACACGACCGCCGATCCGAGCTGGGCGCCGCTCCTGTCGACGCCGGCGCATCCCGAGTACCCGTCGCAACACGGCTGCTTCACGGCCGCGTTCACCGACACGCTCGCGGCGGCGCTCGGCACGAGGCACCTCGACGTGACCATGCCGGGCGGGGCGGGCGGCAGCCCCAACCTCTCGGTGACGCAGCACTTCAGGACGGTCGGCGACATCCAGCGGCAGGAGGTCGACGCCCGCGTCTGGATCGGGTTCCACTTCCGCAACTCGGTCAAGCAGGGCGAGAAGCTCGGGAACGACGTGGCCGACTGGGAGCTCGGCCGCTACTTCCGGCCGACCGACTCGTAGCCTCGGGGGAGGGCGTGCGGCGCAGGTGGCCCGTCGCCTGGCGGGCCACCTGCCGTCGTGTCGGAAACCCTCTCACGGCGGTCTCACAAACCGCCGCTACGGTCGCAGCCTCGGAGGAACTGTGGCCTCTCGTCCATCCGTCCGCCGCCCCGCCGGAGTCCCGGCGTACCTCACCGTCGCCGAGGCGGCCGACTACCGCGCCAGACGGCGCAGACGCCGACGGAGGAGCCGGCCGCTCTACCGGCGGCTGCGGTACCGGCGGCTCCTCGCGCTCGCCGTCGTGATCGCGCTGCTCCCGC
>DATIER010000174.1:0-2521 GCA_035455605.1 Gaiellaceae bacterium | reverse complement strand
ACCGCCGTCACCGGCCCGTCCGGCTCCGGCAAGACGACGCTCCTGCACCTGCTCGCCGGGCTCGACCTGCCGGACGCGGGCGAGGTGCTCGTGGACGGAGCGGCCGTGAACGCGCTCGACCGGGCCGCGCGCGCGGAGCTGCGCCGCCGGGCGATCGCGCTCGTGCCCCAGCAGAGCGGGCTCGTCCCGTTCCTGAGCGCGCGCGAGAACGTCGAGCTCGGGCAGTCGATTCGCGGGCTCGACGGGGACGCGCACGAGTCGCTGGCGGCCGTCGGCCTCGGCGAGCGCGCGGGCCAGCGCGTGTCGCGGCTCTCCGCCGGGGAGCAGGTGCGCGTCGCCGTCGCGCGGGCCGTGGCGGCGCGGCCGCGGCTCCTGCTCGTCGACGAGCCGACCGCCCGGCTCGACCAGGCGAACGCGCTGCGCCTCGCCGCGCTCCTCGTCGCCCTCGCCCGCGACACGGGTGCGGCCGTCGTCTGCGCGACGCACGACCCGGTCGTGATCGAGCAGGCCGACGACGAGCTGGCCCTTGCGGCCGCGCCCGTCGCAGTAGGCTGAGCGCGTGGAGGGGATCAGCCTCGAGGAGCTCCAGCTCGCGGCGAGGAACCACGGCATGCCGCTCGAGGCCCTGCGCTGGCCGGTCACACCCGTCGGGCTCCACTACCTGCTGATCCACTACGACGTGCCGGTCGTCGAGCCGGGGTCGTGGCGGCTGACGGTCGCCGGGGAGCGCGAGCTCGAGCTGTCGCTCGACGACCTGCGGGCGCGACCCGCGGCGGAGCACACGGTGACGATGGAGTGCGCCGGGAACGGCCGCGCGCGCTTCGATCCGCGCCCCGTCAGCCAGCCGTGGCTGAACGAGGCGGTCGGCACCGCGCGCTGGCGCGGTGCGCCGCTGCGGCCGCTGCTCGAGGAGGCGGGAATCGCGAACGGCGCGGTCGAGGTGCTCTTCACCGGCCTCGACCGCGGCGTCGAAGGCGGGGAGGAGCAGGCGTTCCAGCGGTCGCTGCCGCTCGAGGAGGCGCGGCGCGACGAGGTGCTGCTCGCCTACGAGATGAACGGCGCGCCGCTGCCGCCGCAGCACGGCTTCCCGCTGCGGCTGGTCGTGCCCGGCTGGTACGGGATGACGAACGTGAAGTGGCTCGAGCGGATCGAGCTCGTCGACGCGCCCTTCGCCGGCTACCAGAACCGGCAGGGCTACCGGTTGCGCCAGGCCGAGGAGGACGAGGGCGAGCCGCTCGACCGCATGCAGCCGCGGTCGCTGCTGGTGCCGCCCGGGATCCCGGAGTTCATGACCCGTGACCGCACGGTGCCGGCGGGGGAGGTCGTGCTCGAGGGGCGCGCCTGGTCGGGGCTCGCGCCGGTCGCCTCCGTCGAGGTCAGCGTCGACGGCGGCTCGACCTGGGCGGCGGCGGGCCTCGAGCCGGAGGACGGGCGCTGGGCCTGGCGCGGCTGGAGCTTCCGCTGGCAGGCGGAGCCCGGCGAGCACGTGCTCGCGTCGCGCGCCCGCGACGAGGCCGGCAACGCGCAGCCGCTCGAGATGTCCTGGAACCTCGGTGGGTACGCGAACAACGCCGTTCAGACCGTCCGCGTGACGGTCACCCGATGATCGAGACCGCCCTCGGCGACATCACCGAGCAGCGCGTCGACGCGATCGTGAACGCCGCCAACTCGTCGCTGCTCGGCGGCGGCGGGGTCGACGGCGCGATCCACCGTGCGGCCGGGCCGGAGCTGCTCGAGGAGTGCCGGCTGCTCGGCGGCTGCGAGCCCGGCCAGGCGAAGGCGACTGCCGGCCACCGCCTGCCGGCGCGACACGTGATCCACACCGTCGGCCCCGTCTGGCGCGGCGGAGGCGAAGGCGAGCCGGAGACGCTCGCGGCCTGTCACCGCAGCGCGATCGCGCTCGCGGCCGAGCTCGGTTGCCGCACCGTCGCCTTCCCGGCGATCTCGACCGGCGTCTACGGCTACCCGGTCGAGCTGGCGGCCGAGGTCGCCGTCGCCGCCACCGCCGAGGCGCTCGCCGCCCAGGACACGGTCGAGCGCGTCCGCTTCGTGCTCTTCGACGAGCGGACGCGGGCAGCGTTCGACGCCGCTATGCCCTGAGCGTCAGCGCGACCGACACGAACGCCAGCGCGAGCGCCGAGAGCACGACGACGCCACCTACCAGAGAGCTCCGCATGACCCCTTCCTCCTCCTTCCGCTTGCGTCCACGGTAGGAGGCGCGGCGGTCGGCGGCATCCCTCGGCCGGGGGGTCGTGTGCCCGCCGGCGCGTGCGCTCAGGCCGGCGGCCTGAGCACGGCGACCTGGTCGGTGATCTCGAGCCGCTGCGAGCGGAAGCGGTAGAGGGCCGCCGGCCGTCCGCCCGAGCGTCCGGGGCCGCGACGCTCGCCGGTCGGCTCGATCACGCCGCGGCGCAGCAGGACGCGCTGGAGGTTCGTCGCCGAGACCGCGTGCCCGAGCGCGGCCACGTAGAGCTCCCGTAGCTCGGAGATGCTGAACACCGGCGGCGCCAGCGCGAACGCG
>DATIER010000173.1:0-10338 GCA_035455605.1 Gaiellaceae bacterium | reverse complement strand
CTGGCCGCGTGGGACGTCTACGACGACCAGGCGCCGGGCGCCGGGATCGTCACCGGAATCGGCACGATCGAGGGGCGCGAGTGCGTCGTCGTCGCCAACGACGCGACCGTCAAGGGCGGCACCTACTTCCCGCTGACGGTGAGGAAGCACCTGCGCGCGCAGGAGATCGCCGGGCAGAACCGCCTCCCGTGCATCTACCTCGTCGACTCAGGCGGGGCGTTCCTGCCGTTGCAGGCCGAGGTCTTTCCCGACCGCGACCACTTCGGGCGGATCTTCTACAACCAGGCACGGCTCTCGGCCGCCGGCATTCCGCAGATCGCGTCGGTGATGGGCTCCTGCACCGCCGGCGGCGCCTACGTGCCGGCGATGAGCGACGAGACGATCATCGTCAGGGGCACCGGCACGATCTTCATCGGCGGCCCGCCGCTGGTGAAGGCGGCGACGGGCCAGGAGGTGAGCGCCGAGGAGCTCGGCGGCGCCGACGTGCACGCGCGGCTTTCCGGCGTGGCCGACCACTACGCGACCTCGGACGAGCACGCGCTGGCGCTCGTGCGCGAGATCGTCCGCAACCTCAGCCCGCCGCCGAAGGAGCCGCCGTGGGAGCAGGCGACGCCGGAGGAGCCCGCCGCCGACCCCTCGGAGCTCTACGGCCTGATCCCGACCGACTTCCGCCACCAGGTCGACCCGCGCGAGCTGATCGCGCGGCTCGTCGACGGCTCCCGCTTCCACGAGTTCAAGGCGCTCTACGGCGAGACGCTCGTCTGCGGCTTCGCGCGCATCGAGGGCTACCCGGTCGGGATCCTCGCGAACAACGGCGTCCTGTTCGGCGAGTCGGCCGCGAAGGGCGCCCACTTCGTCGAGCTCGCGTGCAAGCGGCGGGTGCCGCTCGTCTTCCTGCAGAACATCACCGGCTTCATGGTCGGCAAGGAGTACGAGGCCGGCGGGATCGCCCGCGACGGCGCCAAGCTCGTGACGGCCGTCGCCTGCGCGGAGGTGCCGAAGTTCACGGTCGTCACCGGCGGCTCGTTCGGGGCCGGCAACTACGGCATGTGCGGCCGCGCCTACTCGCCGCGGCAGCTCTGGATGTGGCCGAACGCGCGCATCTCGGTGATGGGCGGCGAGCAGGCGGCGACGGTGCTGACGATGGTCGGCGACGCCGACCCGGACGAGATCCGCGCGAAGTACGAGGCTGAGGGCAACCCCTACTACTCGACGGCGCGGCTCTGGGACGACGGCATCATCGACCCGCTCGACACGCGCCGGGTGCTGGCGCTCGGGATCGCGGCAGCGCTCAACGCGCCGATTGCGGACACCACCTTCGGTGTGTTCAGGATGTAGGCGTGGGCTACTCGGTGGCGCACGTCGACGAGATCGAGGGCAGCGGGCCCGGCGGCGCGTTCCACTTCGTGCGCCGCGAGCTCGGCGTCGCCGCGTTCGGGATCAACTGGATCAACCTGCCGCCGGGAGCCGAGGGGTACGAGCACGACGAGTCCGAGACGGGGCAGGAGGAGGTCAACGTCTGCATTCGCGGCTCGGGCGCCTATCGCGTCGACGGCGAGGAGGTGCCGGTACGCGTCGGCACGTTCCTGCGCTTCGACCCGGAGACGACGCGCGTGCCGGTCGCGGGGCCGGAGGGAATGACGCTGCTCGCCGTCGGCGCGCGGCGCGGGAGCTACGAGCCGAGGGGGCCGTTTTGAACCACACGCTGGAGCTGACCGACGACGACGTGAGGCTGCTGCACGCCGCGCTGCACGCGTACCTGGACGACTTCGGCCACGAGGAGGCCGACGTGCTGCGCCGGATCAAGGAGCTGCTGGCGCGCCTCCCGACCCCCGGCGTGCCCGACGAGTGAGGCGTCGCTTGCGAGGCCGACTTCGGGACGCGTCGTGACCGTTCGCCTGCTCCTCTGGAGCCTCGCCGACTCGAAGACGACGCTCGACGAGCTGCGCGCGAAGCTGCCGGCGCTGCCCGAGGGCGACCAGTGGATCTCCGACCCGGCCGGCGAGCGCTTCGGCCTGATCTCGTACTCCGGCGACGGCGCGGCAGCCGCCGAGGCGCGGGAGCTGATCGGCAAGGACCCCGAGGTCGGCGAAGAGTTCGAGCTCGAAACCTAGTAACAGTCTGTTACTTGGAGCGCCGGCCCGGCGAACCCGTTCTCCGACAGCGTTCGAGCCGAACAAGTAACAGTCTGTTACTTGGAACGACGCGGCCCTAGAGGACGAGCGTCTCCGGGAAGTCGACCCCCTCGGCGAACCGCGACAGGCGGTACGGGCCGAGGTCGATGCTCGGGCTCTCGCCGAGGATCTCCTCCGCCAGCGCGCGGCCGACGGCAGGCGACTGCATGAAGCCGTGGCCGCTGAAGCCGCACGCGGCGTAGACGCCGTCGGCGACCTCGCCGAGGATCGGGTGCGCGTCGGGCGTCATGTCGTAGAGGCCCGCCCACGCGTCCTCGATCCCGACCGCGGCGGCCGGTGGATAGCGGTGGCGGAGCCGCCCGAGCCGGTCGTCGAGGAGCGACTCGTCCACGACCTCGTCGAAGCCCCAGCGCGGCTCGGGGTCGGTCATCGCGAGCACGAGCCGCGAGCCGCGGCGGCGGAAGTGGAAGCCGTTCTCGGCCTCCAGCACCATCGGCAGCCGCTCCGGCAGGGCAAGCTCCCCGGTCGCGAGCAGCTGCCGGCAGAGCGGCCGCACCGGCAGCTCCAGGCCGAGCGCCTCGCCGACCTGCGCCGACCAGGGGCCGCAGGCGATCACGAGCACGTCGAAGTCGAGCTCCGTCGCGTCCGAGCCCTCGCGCACCTCGACGCCGAGCTTCGTCGCGCGCCGGACGAGGTCACGCGCGACCGCCGGCGGGTCGGCCGTGCCGTCGGTGTGGCAGACGACCGCGCCGAGCACGTCGTCGGTGCGCAGGCCCTCGACGTAGGACGGGTCGACCCGCTCCGCCGGCACCCCGAGCTCCTCCTGCAGCGCGCGCCGCTCCTCGAGCCCGGCGAGCCCCTCCTCCGTCGTCGCGACGAAGAGGTAGCCGACCTGGTCGAAGAGCGGCGGCCCGAGCTCCTCGAAGAACTGGATGCTCGCCTGCGCGAGCCGGACCTCGGCCGCGGTCGAGAACTGCTGGCGCACGCCGCCCATCGCCTTCGCCGTCGCGCCACCGGCAACGCGGCCGCGGTCGGCGAGCACGACGTCGCGCGCACCCAGCAACGCCAGGTGGTACGCGACCGACGCGCCCGTGGCCCCGGCACCGGCTACGACGATTCGAGCCACGCGTCCAGCTCGCGCTTCTCGTCGTCGCGCAGCGTTCGCAGCGGCGCGCGGACGTCCTCGCGCACGGGCACGCCGCGCCGGCCGAGCACGTACTTGGCCGCGGCCTGGAACGGGAACCGGTCGAGCTCGGCGCGCAGCGCGCCGACGTCACCATCTCCGTCCCGGACGAGCGCCACCACGCGCTCCGGGTAGACCGAGCCGAGGCCGGAGACGGCGCCGGCCGCGCCGCGCTCCAGTCCGCGCAGCACGAGTTCCTCGGCCCCGACGAAGACGTCGAGACCCTCGAGCAGGTAGGGCTCGACCGACTCGAACGGCTTGTCGGACACCTTGAGGCCCGCGAAGTTCGGCGCCCGCCCGCGCAGCCGCTGGAGCACCGGCACCGGCACCGCGTAGCCGCTGCGCGCCTTGAACTCGTAGACGTAGAACGGCACCGGCTCGGCGGCCCGCGCAGCGGCGGCGAGGTGCGCCAGCAGCGCGTCGTCGTCCAGCGCGAAGTACGGCGGCGAGATCACGGCGACGCCGGCCGCGCCGCTCGCAGTCGCGTGCTCGGCGAGCGCCGACGTCTCGGCCGTCGTCTGCGCGCCGCAGTGGACGATCACCGGCAGCGGCCCCTCCAGGAAGAGCTCGGCCGCCCGCCGCCGCTCGGCCGCCGAGAGCAGGATCCCCTCGCCGGTCGTCCCGAGTGCGAGCACGCCGTCGAGGCCCGCGGCGGCCAGGAAGTCGAGGTACGGCCGGAAAGCCTCCTCGTCCAGGGCGGCGCCCTCTTCCCGGAGCGGCGTGACGGCGGCCGCAAGCGCTCCACGCAACATCGCCGGCAACTCTAGAACGGCTGCACCAGCAAAGCTGGCACAGCCTCCAGGTCGGCATCGCAAGCGACGGCTTACGATCTGGCGCGATGGAGGCGCTCAGGATCGAGCAGGGGGCCGAGGTCCTTCGCGTCACGCTGGCGCGCCCGGAGCGGCGGAACGCCTTCGACGCGCGGCTGATCGCGGAGCTGACGGAGGCGTTCTCGTCGGTCGGCGACGACGTGCGCGCCGTGGTACTCGCAGGGGACGGCCCGAGCTTCTGCGCCGGCGCGGACGTCGAATGGCAGCGCGCCTCGATCGACCTGACGCTCGAGGAGAACGTCGAGGACGCCCTGCGGCTCCACGCGATGATGGCCGCCGTCGACGCCTGCCCCGCACCGCTCGTGGCGCGCGTCCAGGGCTACGCGCTCGGCGGCGGATCGGGGCTCGTCGCCTGCGCGGACGTTGTGGTGGCCGCGCCCGACGCGACCTTCGGCTTCTCCGAGGTGCGGCTGGGGATCATCCCGGCCGTGATCTCGCCGTTCGTCTTCGCGCGGATCGGCACCGGCGCCGCGCGGTCGCTGTTCGTGACCGGCGAGCGGTTCGACGCCGGCACGGCCCTGCGAGCCGGGCTCGTCGACAAGGTCGCAGACGACCTCGACGACGCAGTGGAGCGGCAGCTCGGCGCGATCCTGCGCTCCGGGCCGCAGGCGACGCGCGCGGCGAAGCGGCTCACACGCGAGCAGCCGGCTGACGCGCACGAGCTGGCGCGGCTCGCGGCCGGCCTGCGCGCAGGCGCGGAGGGCCAGGAGGGCCTGCGCGCATTCCTGGAGAAGCGCGACCCGTCGTGGGCGTCGAGAAGCTCCTCGTAGCCAACCGCGGCGAGATCGCGCTGCGGGTGTTCCGCGCCTGCGGCTCGCTCGGGATCGCCACGGTGGCCGTGGCGCCGCAGGACGACGCCGGCTCGCTGCACGCGCGCTCCGCCGACGAGACCGTCGGGATCTCGTCCTACCTCGACGCGTCCGAGCACGTGCGGGCCGCCCGCGAGAGCGGCGCCGACGCGATCCACCCCGGCTACGGCTTCCTCGCCGAGAATGCCGACTTCGCCGAGGCGGTGGAGGCGGCCGGGCTGACGTGGATCGGCCCGCCGCCGGCCGCTCTCCGCGCGGGCGGCGACAAGCTGGAGGCGAAGCGGCTGGCGCGCGAGGCCGGCGTGCCGGTCGTCCCCGAGGGCGCGCCGGACGAGGTCGGCTTCCCGCTGATGATCAAGGCCGCGGCCGGCGGCGGCGGGCGCGGGATGCGGGTCGTCCGCTCGCCGGACGAGCTCGACGAGGCGCTGGCGGCGGCGCGGCGCGAGGCACAGGCGGCGTTCGGCGACGACCGCGTCTTCTGCGAGCGCTACGTCGAGCGGCCGCGCCACGTCGAGATCCAGCTGCTCGGCGACGCGCACGGGACCGTGGTCGCTTTGGGCGAGCGTGAGTGCTCGGTGCAGCGGCGTCACCAGAAGGTGCTCGAGGAGGCGCCCTCCCCCGCGCTCGACCCGGCGCTGCGGGCGGGGATGAGCGAGGCGGCCGTCGCCTTCGCCCGCGCGATCGGCTACCGCAGCGCAGGGACGGCTGAGTTCATGCTCGACGGGCGCAACTTCTGGTTCCTGGAGCTGAACGGCCGCATCCAGGTCGAGCACCCGGTCACCGAGCTCGTCTCGGGCGCCGACCTCGTCGCCGAGCAGATCCGGATCGCGCAGGGCGAGCCGCTGCGCGCCGAGCCGCGGATCGTCGGGCACGCGGTCGAGGTGCGCCTCTACGCCGAGGACCCGAAGACGTTCCTGCCGCAGGCCGGCCGGGTCGAGCGGCTGCGGCTCCCGGGCGGGATCCGCGTCGACGCGGGCGTCGCCGAGGGCGACGAGGTCGGCACCGGCTACGACCCGCTGATCGCGAAGCTGGTCGCGCACGGCTCGACGCGGACGGACGCGCTCGAGCGCCTCGCGGCGGGGCTGGCCGAGACCGAGGTCGCCGGGGTCGTGACGAACCTGCCGTTCCTGCGCTGGCTGGTCGCGCATCCCGCCCTGCGCGCGGGCGAGACGACGACGGCCTTCCTCATCGAGCACCCGCCGCTCTCGCCGCCGCCGCTGCGCCTGCCGGACCGGCCGTGGCGCGGCGGCTTCCGGCTCAACCTTCCTTCTCCCCGGCCGGCCCCGCCGCCGGACCTCGACGCGTCGGTCGATCACGCCGGCCACGAGCAGTCGACGCTCACGGCGCCGATGCCCGGCACCGTGATCAAGGTGCTCGCCGCCGCGGGCGACCGGGTGCAGCCGCGGCAGCCGCTGGTCGTGCTCGAGGCGATGAAGATGGAGACGCCAGTGGTCTCGCCGTACGAAGCCGTCGTGCGCGCCGTCCGCGTGCGCGAAGGCGACAGCGTCGGCGGCGGCGAGGTGCTCGTCGAGCTCGAGGAGTAGGCGCGGCCCGAAGAGCCTAGACCCCGGGACAGTCCCTCGGCCGTGGCCGAAAGGGACGGCTCCGAGGCGCGATCAACGCTCCGCTACGGCAATGTGCCCGCGCCAGCGTCCGAAAGGGCCATGCCCGAGGGACTGTCCCTGGGGCATGGCCGAAAGGGACGGTCCGGGGCTAGAAGAGCTTCTGGAGCTTCATCGCCTGGCCCATGTCGCCCTTCACCTTCAGCTTCCCGGACATGTAGGCCGCCGTCGGGTTCTGCTCCCGGCTCGCGATCTTGCTGAACGTCTCGGCGGAGGCCGAGATCGTGCAGTCGGCGTCGCCGTCGCCCTCGCTGACGCGGACCTTGCCGTCGTCGACGTCGACGAGCCACGTGCCCGCGCCGTCGATGTCGAACTTGTAGCTCGCCGTCATCCCCTTCGCCTTCGACTGGTCGACGCGGGACTCGAGCGTCTCGAAGAACTCTCTCGCCTCCATCGGGCGCGAGGTTACAGCACGGGCTCCGGCTCGAGGCGCGCCTGCGGACGGCTCGACGGCAGCAGCAGCGCGAGCACGAGCCCGGCGAGCGGCGCGGCCGCGGCGGCGTACATCGCAGAGCGCAGGTCGACCGAGTCGGCGAGCGCGCCGAGGCCGACGGCCGCGACGCCGCCGAGGCCGATCGAGAGCCCGATCGACAGCCCGGACGCCATCCCGATCCGGTGCGGCAGGTACTCCTGGGCCATCACCATCGTGACGCCGAACGTCGAGATCACGCAGATGCCCACGAGGGCGAGCGCGACCGCGCCGGGCACGCCACCGACGAGGACGTAGACGAGCGTCAGCGGCGCCGTCGCGGCCATGCTCGCGATCACGACCGGGCGGCGGCCGATCCGGTCGGCGATCGGCCCCGCCGCGAGCGTGCCGAGCCCGCCCGCCAGCAGCATCAGAGAGAGCAGGTGCGACCCGTGCGACTTCGAGTGCCCGAGCGACACCTCCCAGAGCGGGACGAACGTGATCAGCCCGAACCACGCGACGCTGCGGAAGGCGATCACGCCGAGCAGCAGCGCGAGCGCCCCCGGCCGGTCCTTGCCGGACACGACCGAGCGCGACCCCGGCTCCGGCGCGAAGCTGCGCAGGAACGGCAGCACGAGCAGCAGCGCCGCCGCGACCGCGAGCACCGGCAGCGCGAGCAGCAGGCCGCCGGTCAGGCCGAGCGCGAGCACGAGCGGCGTCGTCGCCGTCGGCCCGAGCGCGTAGCCGACGTTCCCGCCGATCGAGAACAGGCTCATCCCGCTCGCCCGCTTCCGGCCGCTCGCGTAGGCGGCGAACTTCGAGCCCTCCGGGTGGTAGGCGGCAACGCCGAGGCCGGAGACGACCACGAGCAGGAGCACGAGCCAGTAGGTCGGCGCGGCCGCCGCCAGCGCGACGCCGATCCCCGCGAGGGCGACCCCTGCGGGCAGCAGCCAGCTCAGCCCGCGCCGGTCCGACCAGGCGCCGAAGAGCGGCTGCACGAGCGACGACGCGGCCGTCGAGACGAGCATCACGACTGCGGCGAGCGTGTAGGAGAGCGAGAAGCGGTCGACCATGAACGGCAGCAGGGCCGGCAGCGCGCCGTTCGCGAAGTCGGTCGCGCCGTGGCCGGCCGAGAGCGCCGCCATCGCCCGCCGGTCGAGTTCCGCGCGCACGCTGCGAGCGTATCTACGGAAAACTCCTGAGCGAGATCCGCGGTTTGCGCCGATGGCCGGCGGCGGCCGCGCGCCCACACTGGTCGCGGGAGGTGGCGGAGATGCCCGAACGCACCAACGTCGTCATCGTCGGAGGCGGAGTCGCAGCACTCGAAGGCGCGCTCGCGTTACGGGCGCTCGCGCCCGAGGCGATCCACGTCGAGGTGGTCGCGCCCGACGAGGACTTCACCTACCGGCCGATGCTCGTAGCCGAGCCGTTCGGCCACGGCAGCGTGCGGACGTTCCCGCTCCGCCGGCTGGCCGAGGCCGCGGGCGCGAGCTTCCGGCAGGCGATCGTGACCGGCGTCGACGCCGAGGAGCGGCTCGTGCGCACGGCCTCCTCCGACACGATCTCGTACGACGAGCTGCTGCTCGCGCCAGGCGCCGTGCCCGTCACCGCTGTTCCCGGCGCGCTCTGCTTCCGCGGCCCGCACGAGGCCGAGGCGCTCGAGCGCGTGATGGACGGCGCCGCGACCGGCGAGATCGACCGCATCGTGTTCGCCGTCCCTGCCGGCGCCGCCTGGGCCCTGCCGCTCTACGAGCTCGCGCTGCTCGCGCGTGCGTGGCTCGTGGACGAGGGGTCATCGGGCGTCGACGTCACCGTCGTCACCGCCGAGGACGCGCCGCTCGCGCTCTTCGGGAGCGCCGCCAGCGACGCCGTCGCCCAGCTGCTCGCGGCCCGGGGCATCGGGCTCGTCACCAGCGCCACGCCGCTCGGGTTCGGCGAGGGCGTGCTGACGACGGCTCCCAACGGCGAGCTCGAGGCCGACGTCGCCGTGGCGCTGCCGCGGCTCGAAGGGCCGCGGCTCGCGGGCGTGCCGCACGACTCGCAGGGCTTCATCCCGACGGACGACCACGGGCAGATTGCCGGCGAGGTCGACGCCTGGGCCGCCGGCGACGCGACGACGTTCCCGCTCAAGCAGGGCGGGATCGCGGCGCAGCAGGCCGACGCCGCGGCCGAGTCGATCGCCGCGCGCGCCGGGGTCGCGATCGATCCGCAGCCGTTCCGGCCGGTCCTGCGCGGACTGCTGCTGACCGGGATGGTGCCGCGCTTCCTGCGCTCCGAGCCGGGCACGCCGGCCTCCATGGTCGACACGGAGCCGCTCTGGTGGCCGCCGGCCAAGATCGTCGGTCGCCACCTCGCGCCGTTCCTGGCCAAGCACCTCGGCCTCTCCGAGGTGGTGCCGGAAGCGACGCGCAAGAAGGCGATCACCGTCGAGGTCGAGCTCGCGCCGTGGCACTCCGCCGAGTGGTCGGAGGTCTAGGAGGGAGTCAGGCGGCGCTCTCGACCGGCTGCAGGTGGCGGTCGATCAGCACGTGCCCGAGCTCCCACTGGGTGCGCGCGATCTGGAGGCGGTTCCGCTCGAGCGCCCTCGCGCTCGCGCAGCGCCGCCGTAGCTCCTGCCGCTCGGCGACGAGGAGCTCGAGCCGGGCCGTCAGCTCCTCGGCGCTCGCGGGCACGCGGCTCCGCCGGAAACGGGCCGGTCGCAGTTGCCGCAGTGACGTACCGCGCGCCACGAGCCTGCTATCGGCAACGAGGCGCAATCGGTGAACCCCTCGCATGTAGCGGCAGCCTAGGAAGGCGGTCGGCTAGCATCGCGCGGCGATGCGAGTCGAGGTTCAGGCGGTGGCGCCGGAGCAGGTCGAGGCGGACGTCGTCGCCGTCCCGCTCGCGCCCGGGGACGGGCTCGCCGGCGCGGCGGCGACGCTCGACACCTCGCTCGGCGGGCTGCTCGGACGTCTCGCCGGTGAGGGCGAGCTGCAACGGGATGCCGGCCGCACCGCGCTCGTCCACGTGGACGGCAAGCTCGGCGCCGCACGCGTGGCCGTGGCGGGCGTCGGCGACGCCGGCGACGCGGACTCCCTGCGCACGGCGGCCGCGGCCGTTGCGCGCCAGACCTCCGGCTTCGCCGGAACGCTCGCGTGGGCGATCGACGACTCGCTGCCGCTGCCGGCCGAGGAGCAGGCGCGCGCGATCGTCGAGGGAACCGAGCTCGGCGCGTACCAGACGGCCCGCTGGAAGCGCGACGAGCCGACGCCGAAGCTCGCCCGGCTCGTCCTCTGCGGCACCGGCGACGGCCTCGAGCGCGCAGCCGCGCGCGCGGCGACCGTCGCGGCGTGGACGAACCGTGCCCGCGA
>DATIER010000172.1:0-4644 GCA_035455605.1 Gaiellaceae bacterium | reverse complement strand
CGCCAGCCGGTGCTGCAGCTCGTGGCCGGGCCAGGCGAGCGCGCGTGAGACCGGGTTGGCCGGGTTGCGGGTCATCCAGCCGAAGACCTCGGTCGAGACGGCGAGTGCGCCGACCTGTGCCGTCAGGCGCGCGGGGCCGCGCAGGTGCGCCGGCGCCTTCTGCGCGAGCGTCATCCCGACCGCGGTGCTCGCCACCAGCGGGCCGAGCAGGTGCGACCCGCAGCGCTCGTGCTCCCGCGCCCGGCGCTCGCCGTGCTCGTAGCTGCCGATCGAGATGTGCTCCGCGCCGTGGTAGGCGGCGAGGTCGGAGCCGCGAAGGGCCAGCACGGCCGGCGTGAGCGAGAGCATCCCGCCGGCGAGCTCGCGCGCAAACGGCGTCAGCCGCTCCGACTCCTTGATGCTGCGAACGACGACCGCGGTGCCGAGCATCGCGGCGAGCACCTGCGGCCGCTGGAACGGGAGCTTCGCCTCCGGCAGCCCCCGCCGCACCTGCGGCAGCAGCGCGAACACCTCGGCGATCCGCGCCGGGCCTCGCAGGATCGGGTTCTGCACCTCGGCCGCGCGAAACGTCTTGTATCGCGCCGCGACCTTCAGCTCGCCGTCCGCGCCGCGCACCGCGCACGCCCACGAGTGCGGGCCGTGCACGAGCACGCCGTTGACGAGCGCCATCCCACCCAGGCGGATCTTCTCGTCCACGACGACCAGCCTAGCCGCCGGTGACGTGGACGGCGGCGTGGCGGAAGCAGTCGACCGCGAGCTCGAGGTCGTCGATCGCGATCCGCTCGTTCGCGGAATGGATCAGGCGGGAGGCGAGCTGCGGGTCCATCGCGCGGGACGGGAAGAACCCGTACGCGACGGTGCCGAAGGCCTCGCGCAGCCAGTGGCTGTCCGTGAAGCCCGCCACGCACACCGGGAGCAGCGCGGCCTCCGGCTCGATCCGCGCGACGAAGCTCTCGACCGCGTCCCAGAGCGGCGTGCCGAGCTCCGAGCGCGTGCCGCCACGCGCCTCGATCCACTCCAGCTGGTAGTCGCCCTCGCCGAGCGCCTCCCGCAGCGCGGGTTCCACCTCGGCCTGGGTCTGGCCCGGCAGCAGGCGGCAGTCGACCACCACCTCACAGAGGTGCGGGATCACGTTCCGCCGCTCGGAGGCGGACACCATCGTCGGCGAGAGCGTGAGCGCGAGCAGCGGCTCGAGCAGCTCGGCGACCGCCTCGTCACGCTCGCGCGCGAGGCGTAGGGCCTCCTCGGCCCCGAGCTCCTGTCCGGTGACGGCCTCGACCATCGCCCTCGTCTCCGGGCCCAGCCGCAGCTCCGGCTGGTAGGCGGCGAGCCGCTCGATCAGCGGCGCCGCCTTCACGAGCGCGTTGTCCGCGATGCCCGGCACCGACGCGTGACCGGCATGGCCGCGCACGCGCAGCCGGAACGGCGAGCTCATCTTCTCGGCGGTGGAGCAGAGGTAGAACGGGCGGCCGAAGAGCTCCATCCGCTCGCCGGCCCCTTCGTTCAGGGCGTAGTCGGTGCGCACGGCCTCCGGGTGCTCCTCGCAGAGCCACGGCAGGCCGAAGCCCTCGCCGACCTCCTCGTCCGCGCAGGCGGCGAGCACGAGGTCGCCCGCCGGCTCGAAGCCCTCGCGTGCGAGCGAGGCGACGGCGACGGCCTCGGCCGCCACCTGGTTCTTCATGTCGAGCGCACCGCGGCCCCAGAGCTCGCCGTCGCGCACGTCGCCCGACCACGGATCGGCATCCCACTCCGCCGGGTCGGCGACGACGGTGTCCGTGTGCGAGAGCAGCAACAGGCTAGGGCCTCCACCGCGCCCGGGCAGCCGGGCGACCAGGTTCGCGCGCTCGGGCGTGCGCGCATAGAGCTCGCTCTCGACGCCGTGGTCGCCGAGGTACTCGCGCAGGAGCTCGGCCGCCTGCGTCTCGTTTCCCGGCGGGTTGACCGTGTCGAGCCTGATCAGCTCCTGCAGGAGCTGCGTCACCTCGTTGCGAAGCGACGATTCAGTCGTCGTCATTCGCCAGCTCGGCGTCGATGCGCGGGTAGCGCTCGTAGTCGCTCGCGCCCGGCCCGTCCAGGACGGGCTGCGAGAAGTCCTCGACGGCCACGGCGGGAGCATACTTTCGGCGTGAGCGACCTTTTCGCCGATGCCGCCCGGGAGCGGATGTCCGACGTCGCCCCGCTCGCGCTCCGGCTACGCCCGCGGAGCGTCGACGGGTTCGTCGGCCAGGAGCAGGTGCTGGGCGAGCGCTCGGCGCTGCGGCTCGCGATCGCCGAGGACCGCGTCGGCTCCGCGATCCTCTACGGGCCGCCGGGGACGGGCAAGACGACGCTGGCGCGGATCGTCGCCGAGACGACCGGTGCGGCGTTCGAGGAGCTGTCGGCGGTCTCCGCCACCGTCAAGGACGTCCGCGAGGTGCTCGCGCGGGCGCGCGAGCGGCTCGGCGCGAACGGGCGGCGGACGATCCTCTTCCTCGACGAGATCCACCGCTTCAACAAGGCGCAGCAGGACGCGCTCCTGCCGGCTGTCGAGGAAGGCCTGGTGACGCTGATCGGCGCGACGACCGAGAACCCGTACTTCGAGGTCAACTCGGCCCTCCTCTCGCGCTGCCAGATCTACGAGCTCGAGCCGCTCGGCGAGGACGAGCTGCGCGAGATCGTCGGCCGTGGCGTCCGGGCGCTCGAGGCGGAGGTGCCGGACGGGATCGCGGCGCTGGTCGCGCGAAGAGCCGGCGGCGACGCGCGCAACGCGCTGAACATCCTCGAGCTCGCCGTCCAGACGGCGCGGGCCGAGGGCGCGCCCGTGGACGAGCAGCACGTCGAGGACGCGGCCCGCAAGCGCCCGCTCGTGTACGACAAGGGCGGCGACGCGCACTACGACTTCATCTCGGCGTTCATCAAGTCGATGCGCGGGTCGGATCCCGACGCCGCGGTCTACTACCTGGCCGCAATGCTCGAGGGCGGCGAGGACGCGCGCTTCGTCGCGCGGCGGATGATCGTCCTCGCCTCCGAGGACATCGGCAACGCCGACCCGCAGGCGCTGCTGGTCGCCGTCGCCGCGGCGCAGGCCGTCGAGCACGTCGGGCTGCCGGAGGCGAGGCTGAGCCTGGCCCAGGCCGCGATCTACCTCGCGCGCGCCCCGAAGTCGAACGCGTCGTACGTCGCGATCAAGGAGGCGACCGCGGACGTGCGCGAGCTCGGGCAGACGCGGCCGCCGGACGAGCTGCGCGACGCGAGCTACTTCGGCGCGAGGAAGCTCGGCCGCGGCCAGGGCTACGTCTACCCGCACGACGACCCCGCGGGCTTCGACGTCGACTACCTGCCGGAGCCGCTGAAGGGCAAGCGCTACTACCGGCCCGAGGACTCGGGCGAGGAAAGCACGCGCGACTGATCTGTGCTTCCATGTCGGCCCGGGGTCATGGGCAACAACCGAGCCGCCATCATCGCTGTGACGGCTTTGGCCGTCCTGCTAGCGCCCGCCGCCCACGCGAGCCAGTTCGTCGACGTCGTGCGCGGGCGCGTGCCGGTGACGCTCAAGGTCGACGCCGGCAACCGCGCGATCGTCTACTACCCGAAGAGCGGGGCGGCGCGGCACGTGCTGGTGACGGGCGCGGTGAACGCGCGCCAGCCGAACCCCTACTTCCGCCAGGTGCGGTTCCGGATCGACTACAGCGGCGGCCGCGGTCTCTGGAAGCGATTCTCCAGCGCGTGCGGCGCGTACGACGGGCCGAGCCTGCCGTTCCTCGTCGCCGCCTGCAGAGCGCCCAACGGCTCGTACTGGGCCGTCCAGGAGTGGATGGTCGACCAGCCGAACTTCGGCGTGCTCCCCTGGACCGCCCGGCAGCACCGGTACGCGATTCGCGTCTCCCACTGGAGCACCCCGGTGGCGCGGATCGAGCTGGACGCGGACTGGATCTACGGGGGCCGGTGGCACGAGGTGTTCGGCCGCGCGACGTACCTCGGCAAGCCCGTCTTCGGCTTCGCGAGCACCGCCCGCGGCGCGCCGACCGACGGGTACGGCCGCCTGCTCTACCTCGACACCTTCGGCTCGCGCTACGGCAGCGGCTGGCGACGCGAGAACGCGTTCCTGCCGCATCGCCCGACGGGCGTCTTCTGCGCCGGTTTCTACCCACACGGCAAGCGCCCGCCGGGGAACGGATCGCAGTACCGCGTGACCATGATCGGCCCCGGCGTCACGCCGGACGTCCAGTCGACGGTCGCGGGCCTGCACGACTACCGCCGCGGCAACGCAACGGACGCCGCCTACGAGCGCCAGCAGAACGCTGTCCTCGACCGCCTCGCCGCGGGCGGCCGCTGGTGCCATCACCACTGAGCCGCGGCCGGGTAGCCTCGAGCCCTCGGCACAACCGACCCAAAGGAGGACGATGGCAGTCGAACGGCGAGCGCACGCGACGTGGGCAGGCGACCTCCGCAGCGGCAACGGCAGCTTCGACCTGACGAGCAGCGGCACGATCACCGGCCAGGCCGTGACCTTCGCGTCGCGTTTCGAGCCCGAGGCAGGCGGCAAGACGAGCCCCGAGGAGCTGATCGCGGCGGCGCATGCGACGTGCGTCTCGATGGCGCTCGCCAACGGGCTCGCGCAGGCGGGACACCCGCCGACCCGCCTCGAGGCGGACGCCGTCGCGA
>DATIER010000171.1:0-8721 GCA_035455605.1 Gaiellaceae bacterium | reverse complement strand
CCTTCCCTTCGTCTGCGTGCCCGCCGGTACCCGCAACCACTTCGCGAAAGACCTGGGCGTCGATCCGCACGACCTGGTCGGATCGCTCGATGCGCTCGTCGACGGGGTCGAGCGGCGGATCGACGTCGCCGAGGTGAACGGTCGCCTGTTTCTGAACAACGTCTCGCTCGGAATCTACGGCGACGCCGTTCGCCAAGAGCAGTACCGCGACGAGAAGGCGCGAACCCTGTTCGAGACGGCGCGCGCGGTGCTCGGGCCGAGCGCATCCTTGCCGGAGCTACAGCTCGTCGACGACCTCGGCCGTGAACACCGCTCGCCGGCCGTCGTGCTCGTCTCGAACAATCCCTACGCGCTCGACCGGCCGCTGCTCGCCGGCACCCGACGAACGCTCGACGGCGGCGAGCTCGGGATCGTCGTCCTCGACGCTCCAGCCCCTCGGCCGGTGCCGGGACGAGCCTGGGGCGCGACCTCCTTCGAGGTGACGGCTCGCGCACCGCTGCACGCCGGCGTCGACGGCGAGGCGGCCGATCTGAGCCCGCCACTCCGGTTTGCGATCCGGCCCGCCGCGCTGCGCGTCAGGATCTCCTCCCGCCATCCGGGCGTCTCCCCGTCGGGGCTGCTGCCCTGACAAATCGAGCGCAGGCGCGACGGAGGAAGTGGCGGCCGCCTGGCAGTTGCGGCGAGCGGCCGAGGCAATAGGTACGAACGCTGGCCAGGCGTACCGGCGCAGCGACAAGTGAACACTGAGGAAACACCAGCGGCCGGAGCCTGCACCCCACAGGGCACCAAGGGCACTCTGAGGGGGCAGCGCGGGTCGCCGGGCGTGGCAGCCGGCTGGCAGCGCCTCCCGCCATGGTTGGAAGGCAGCCATAGATCCGTGCCGGCGCAGACCGACACCAACGAATGAAGCTGGAAACGATGACCGAGACGGCACCCGAGCAGAAGCGCGAGATCAGTCACCAAACGCGCGCCCACAGCCGGCCTGACCCCGAAGCCGATTTCAGCGCGAGTCGGCTAGACGGTGATCGCCGGCGATTGACGCGCAACGAGTCGGAGCCGTCGCGTAGCCGCGAGCTCGCGGTGATCCTCTGGGTGCTCGCATTGCTGCTCGCCGAGGTCGAGCTCTGGTCGTGGATGTTCGCGCGCATGTACAGCTGATGAAGCTGTTGCACTCACGATCGAAATCCGTGACACCCGCGTGCAGTCAGCTGATGGCAACCGGTCGAGGATCGCGAACGCGACGGAAGGACATGAGGCCCTTCGGGGGACATGCATTCGACCGTCCAGCCGGAGTCAGCCGCAGCAGGCCCCTCGCGCGTGTCAGCTGAATCGTTTTTCGCGCATCCGACCCATGCGCTTTGGACAGCCGCTGGACTGCTCGCGCTCGTCGTTCTGATCGCGGTCCTCGTACCGGCAGGACCACTCGACCTCGACCGCAGCTGGTCCGAGGGCGCGGGCTCGGACGAGCCATTGCGCTCGGGCTCGTCGGATTGCTCCTCGTTCGCCGACGTCGCTCGCTCGTCCTCGTCGCGTTCGCCGTCGCCGTCGCCGAGAGCATGGCGCCGCTGCTCTCCACGCTTCTCAAGACCCTGATCGATCGCGCCCGCCCGCCCAATGGCCTCCTTCATCCGGTCGGCGCCTCCTTCCCCTCCGGCCATGCCACCTATGCCGGCGCGACCTGTGTCGCGCTCGTCCTGCTCTTCACCAAACCCGGCACGCGCCGCAGATGGTGGTGGACGGGACATGGGCGTCTCGAGTCCGAGCAGAACGGCGAAGACGGGCGGGATGAACTCGACCGCGCGACCGATCGTAGTACGTCGATTCCGCAGGAGCCCGGACGCGAACCCTCACCTGCGCGTATTTCTCGTCTGAGCGCGGCTCTGCGCCGGCCAGACTTCGTGAAGGCGACACTGACGGAACACCACTGCGGGCACGCGCGTCTACGGCAGGTCACTCGTACGGCGCCGATTCCGTGTTCTTGCGCGGCTGTTGATGATCGGGTTCACCGGCTTCGACCGGCCACGGCGCCTGGCCTCAGCGACCTGTTCGTCCCATGATGGACACCGTCGGCGCGCTCACGTTCGAGCCGACGTCTGAGGGCACGCGGATGCGATGGTCGTGGGACGTGCAGTCGCGCGGGATGCCCAGAGCGATGTCTGCAATCGTCGGCATGATGGGGCGCCACCAGGAACAATCCTCTTGGAAGCCTCAAGCGTGCTGGAATCGGACAGTCCCCGCGTATGCACCACCTGAGCGACTGGAGAGGCGGGGGGAATGAGAGCGGTTGTCTTCGACCGGTACGGGCCGCCGAGCGTCCTGCGCATCGCAGATGTGGAGCAGCCGATCGCGGCGGGAGACGAAGTGCTCATACGCGTGCGCGCGACATCGGCCACTAGGACGGACTGCGGGCTTCGCGGTGCCGAGTACCTCGTCAGCCGGCTCTTCACGGGGATCTTCCGACCCCGGCGCGGGAGAGTTGGCATCGAGTTCGCGGGTGAGGTCGAGGCCGCGGGCGACTCCGTCACTGAGTTCGCCCCGGGCGACCGCGTGTTCGGAATCGGCTCGGGCACGAATGCCGATTACGTGTGCGTCCGCGAGACGGACGCGATCGCACACGTCCCGGGCGAACTGACCCACGAGGAGGCGGCAGGAGTCGCAGACGGCGGGCTCAGCGCCATCTCACTGCTGCGCAGCGCCGGCCTCGTGGAGGGGCAGAGCATCGTCGTCTTCGGGGCATCCGGTTCGATCGGCATCGGCGCCGTACAGGTGGCGAAGCATCTCGGTGCGCAGGTCACCGCCGTTTGCCCGAGGAAGAGCGTCGACCGGATGCGCTCGCTCGGCGCCGACGAGGTCGTCGACTACCAGACGGAGGACTTCACAAGCAACGGGAAGACCTACGACGTCGTCCTCGACGCGGCCGGCAAGACCTCGTTCCTTCACTGCCGACGGTCGCTGAAGCCGGACGGGATTTACCTCACCACGGATCCGGGACTGATGTGGCACGACGCGATCCTCGCGTTGGTGTCGAAGAAGGCGAAGCTCGGGATCGTCCGATACACGAAGCCGGACCTCCTAACGCTGGCGGAGCTGATCGAGGCGGGAAAGTACCGCCCGGTCGTCGACCGCACCTATGCACTGGACGACATCGTCGACGCGCATCTCTATGTCGAGACGCACCAGAAGACCGGCAACGTCGTCCTGACGGTCCGCTGAGCGCGGCTCCGTCCCCTCGGAAGGATCCCTGAAAGCTGCCCTCCTCGCGCCCACCCCGAGCGACACGGGTCACGACCCAGCAAGGGAACACTGAGGGAACACCAACGCGGTCACGCGCGTCCACGCCCGGTCACTCGTCCTCAGCCGATTCCTCCGACTTGCGGGATTCCTTTGGCCGGCGTGGTCCGCGCGTGCCCGCGGTTCCCGCCTCGTTGCTCGATGTTAGGAGGGGTCGACGGTTCGAGTCCGTCAGAGGGCTTCAAGAGAAGTCCTGCAAGATCGCTGTGTTGTCTGTGCTGAATTGCAGGTAGAGAGGGGGTCGGAGCGCCAAGACGGAATCGTGCTTTTAGCAGGTGTTTCTCGCGGTGCACGCTTCGACATCGTGCTCTTCTGACGCCCGCGGGTCGCACCCAGGTCGCACGCTCTGTCAGACCCGCGGCGGAGCTGTCCACGAGGCGAGGAGGCGGAGCGTTTTCGGAGCGTGATCCGCAGACGATGAGCTGCTCGTTGGGCTCGGCTGTCCAAGCGGCGGCCAGGATCGGCAACTCCCAGGAGGTGCCTGTACCTTGCTTCATCATGGCGGAGCAGCCATCGACCGACCTGGAGGTGGCAAAGCGGTTCCGGGCAGCGCTCGAGAGTGCCGTCAAGACCGGTGAGCGCGATGCCGTCCTCGAGCTGGTGGCTCCGGACGTGGAATGGGTCACGCCCCAGCGCACGCTGCACGGGGTCGACGAGCTCGAGACCTGGCGCGCGTGGGGCTCGTCCGCTGAGACCTTCGACTTCGAGTTCAGCGAGGGTGAATGGCGGGATCTCGGAGACGGACACGTCGTCTGCGACCTGCGGGAGATCTACCGACTGAAGGAGAGCGGCGACTTCGCGTACGAGCGCGAGCGACAGGTCGAGGTGACGGTTCGCGACGGCAAGGTCAGCCGCTACGAGCTGCGCTTCAGGGGCTGACCGGCGCCGGTCGATCATCCCGGGTTCCGGCAAGGGCCGTCACGTCAGGAAGGTCGCGGCACCGGCTGCGCGGTCGGGTCGCCCGCGGCCTGCCCCCGCGCGAGCTGGATCAGGCCGACGACGAGCACGGCGAGCGCCACCAGCGATGCGACCTTGCCGCCGGCGGTGCGCTGTGGCGTCTCGAGGTACATCGTCCGCCCGAGCGCCACGCTCGTGACAGGGTTGGCAGCGTTCGACGAGGCGATCGACGGCGCGAGCGCTCCGGCCTGTAGCGAGGTCTGAAGAAGATAGAACCCGCCGAGCGCCGAGAAGAGGAGCGCGTAGCTCGTCCAGCTCGTCACGAGCGCCGAGATCCCCCCCGGCACGACCGTGTCGAACGCCTTCATGGCGGCCGCCTGGAAGCCGAAGAGGATGCCGGCCCCCGTGCCGAAGAGCGCGGCCTTCTGCGCCGCCGGCCGACGCGAGCCGAGGAGCGTGAGCGCGCCGACGAGCCCCGCGACGACCAGCGTGGCGGCGATCCAGACGGCGGTCGGGACCGACGTTCGGCCGGCCGAGGGGTGCGCGACGGCGAGGAAGACTCCCAGCGCCACGAGCACCGCCGCCGCTCCCAGCCACTCGCGCCGTCCGACCTGCTGGTGGGTGATCCAGATGCCGAGCGGCAGGGCGAAGACGACCTGGAGCGAGATGATCGGCTGGACGAGGAACAGGTCGCCCTTGTCGAGCGCGATCGCCTGCGTCACCCAGCCGAGGATCTGACAGACGAGCCCCGCGAGCCAGACCGGCTTCGAGAGGATCCCGGTGATGAAGCCGCCCGTGTTCGCGGGTGGTGCTTCCATCGCGCCCTTCTGCTGCAGCACGACGCCGAGCGCGACGACCACGGCCGAGACGAACGCCCATCCCGTGGCGCCCATCTATGCCGCTCCGTGGCCGGCCTCGTCGGTGACTCCCATCGCTCGTTCCTCTCGCTCGACTCGCGACCGATGGTCATCGACAACTAGGTGACCAGGCCCGCCGGCACCCGGTTCACCTAGGTGAATCGTCAGCGGGTCGCGACGGCCTCGCCCGCGACGTCGACGCGTCCCCCCATGCCCTCCGGATCCGCGATCCGTGCGCGATCGAGGTCGACCGACCGGCCGAAGGCGCTCGCGACCGTGTCGTCGAGCCGGGCGAGCTCCTCGGCGACCGCTCGGCGGTTCTCGGACCGCACCTCGACCTCAAGCTGCTCGAGCATCGCGCGCATCCGCCGCACCACCTGGATCGACGATGCGCCGTACTCGCGGATCTCGGTCACGCCCAGCGCGAGGTACTCCGCCCAGCTGCGCGTCGGGATCACGAGACCGTGCGGTCGTCCGTTCCGCGCCGGCCAGCGCCCGCGCGCCAGGTCGGTCGTCCCGATGATCCGGAGCACCTCGGCGAGCTGGTTCAGCACCTGGACGGCGGTCGTCGGGTCGTTGATCGCGGCCGACAGCGCCTTCGCCGCGACGTCGACGATGACGCGGATCGCGAACGCGGGATCCTGCTCGATCGTGCGTTCGTTTCCGAGCGCGACCATTCCCCGCAGCTTCTGCTCGTCCCGAGCAGTGCCGGCCCGGCCACCGTGGACGTCGATCAGCGCGGCACCCGTCGGCACGAAGTCACCGATGCGGTGCTGCAGGACGAGCAGGCAGTCGTGCTCGCGCGCCCAGCCGACGAGCCCGGTCAGATCGATCGCCTGGATCGCGCCTGCGGCGGCGCTGTGTACCACGAAGCCCGGGTGGTCGCGCTTCGACACCGACGGCTCGGCAAACACGTCCGGAGCATCGAGCGCCGCAACGAGGCGCTTGAACTCGTGCCGGACGTAGCCGGTTCCGAGCGCGGCCACGGCGACGGGACGGAGCTTGTGCAGATACTCGTCGAGGAACACCACGAAGAGCAGCAGGCTCACGAGCACGAGACCGCTGGCTATGGACACGCCGAGGTTCGGCACGAAGGTGGTTTCCACTCGGCGCAGCAGCGAGAAGGTGAATGCGAGCGTGCCGACCAGGACCGCGAGCACGGCCTTCAGCATCGGGTCGCGATACCAGAGACGCATGAACCGGGCGGAGAAGGTCCCGATCGCCATCTGGACGACGAGCACCGTCACCGTCACCACGAATCCCGTCAGCGCCGCCATCGCTCCGACGATGGCCGAGAGCTCGGTAGTCGCCGTCGACGGCGAGTAGGTCCAGTTCGGCGGCAGGTTGATCGACCTCTCCACCCGCACGTCGACGAAGCCGAGCAGCACGCCGAGCACGACTCCGAGCAACGGCACCAGCCACAGGCTCCCCGTCACGTACTGCCGGATCCGGAATCTCGTCGCCCAGCTCATGCCGCTCCCTGCGAGCCTCTCAGGCGGCGGAGCTCGCGGGTAACTCTTCGAGCCCCGCGAGGCGGAACACCATCGCGAGCCCTGCCTGGCTTCCGTTCCAGTTCCTCGCGACCACCTCGCGCCCGGCCCCGCGGACGGTGCTTCTGAGCGCCCAGCCGGTGACGATCAGGTTGTCGGCGAAGCCGAGCACGGGGACGAAGTCCGGGATCAAGTTGATCGGCCGCACGTTGTAGGCCACCGCGATCAGGATTCGCGCCCGGACGCGCACCGGGATCGACCGGTCGCGCAGGAGTCGGAACAGGAGTCGAGCGACGCCGGGGACGACGGCCGCGAGGTCGGACGCCTCGGCGCCGCGCCGGACCGCCACGATCGCCGCGCCAGCCGGCGCCACGCACGCTGCTGCCAGGGCCGTGAGGACTCCGAGAAGGAGGATCACACGCGGCCTTCGCGCCGGCGCTTCATGCCGGTACGGTCACGCGCTGGGTCGTCGCCTCGGGTACGTGCCGGCGCTCGTACCACTTGCCGACCTCGGCGGCCCCGACGACCAGGATCACGACCGTGATCACCGACGAGCCGAGAGCGACCACGCCGGCGATCGGGAAGGTGCCCATCGCGAAGATGAGGCTGCAGATCAGGGCCTGGGAGCCTTTCTGAGCAGTCGCGAGCGCGGCCGGCAGCGAGATCGCGCCGTCGGCGGGCGGCGGAACGCCTCGCGTGAACAGGACGCAAGCCCCGTACCCGATCACCACGCAGCCGATCGGCATGAAGATCGAGTAGAGGTACTCCCCGGTGCCTAGCTCGGCGGTGACCTGGTCCCAATAGGCGACGAACATCAGCGTGATATGGAGGGCGACGCTGACGAGCGCCACCTGGCCGAAGTGCGGTGCCAGCTCCTGGGCGAGCGCCGGATAGCGCCATCTGACGATCAGTCCGATGCCGAGCGGGAGAACCAGGAACCAGAGGAGCGGCCTCAGCAGGTGCCAGGTGGTCACGTTCGCGTGCGGGACGTCCAGGACCCCCAGCAACCAGGGGAGCACGAGCGGCATGAACGGAATCGTCACGACCAGCAGCAGGAACGACATCGACGACGCGAAGGCCACGTCCCCGTGGCCGAGCTTCGTGAACATCGCGACGAACGAAGCGCCGGCGACGACGGAGAGCAGCGCGAACGCCATCGTCGCCTGGGCCGTGAACCCGAACGCGTGCAGCGTGAGGGCGGTCAACAGCGGGACGAGGACGAAGTTGGCGACGAGCACAGCCAGGGTCGCCGGCGCGTTTCGCTTCAGGGGCGCTACCACCGACTGCAGCGTGGTCGTGAGTCCCGCGGCGAGCGCCGCGAAGATGACGAATCCGAGGCCGAAGGTGACGATCAGGATGATCAGCGTCGACACTGCTCCTCCTCAGCTCCCGGTTGACGTGGCAGCCACGGCCGAAGCGCCGTGGCAGTGCTTCCACTTGCGACCGGAGCCGCAGCTGCAGGGATCGTTGCGACCACGGCGCGCGTCCTCGGCCGCGTAGAGCTGGACGATCGCCGACGGCGCTCCGCCGCGTCGCAGCTGCTCGGCCATGAAGCGCATCGGGCGATCGACGTGGTGGAAGAAGTCCTGGTAGCCGGCGCAGAGGTAGTTGAGCCCGGGCTCGCCCTCCGGGGTCTCGATGAAGCGGTCCTTCGGGCAGCCGCCGTGGCAGGCGAAGCGGACGTCGCAGTCGAGGCAGTACCGCGGCAGCGTCTCGCGCTTGTCGAGCCCGAACTGGCGCTGCTTGGGCGAGCTGACGAGCTCGAGCAGGTGCGTCATCTTGATGTTGCCGAGCTTGTGGGCCGGCTCGACGAAGTGGTCGCAGGAGTAGAGGTCGCCGGTGTGCTCGAGCGCCAGCGCCAGGCCGCAGGTCTCGGAGTGGATGCAGAGCCCGGGTGGCTCGCCGACCCAGTTGGCGAGCGCGACGTCGAAGAGCTGCACGTAGACCTCGCCCACGTCGGCGCGCACCCACTCCTCGAAGACGTCGATCAGGAAACGGCCGTACTGCTTCGCCGTGACCGAGCGGTTGGTGACGTGGCTTCCCTGCTGCGTGTAGAGCGGCCGGTCGCGCCAGGAGCTCCAGGGCACCGTCCCGTCCTCGTCGGCCTCGGCGACCCGCTCGATGATCGGGATCAACTGGATGAAGCGTGCGCCGCACTCGTCGCGCAGGAAGCGGTAGACCTCGCG
>DATIER010000170.1:0-14718 GCA_035455605.1 Gaiellaceae bacterium | reverse complement strand
AGGTCGAACCACGCGTCGCAGAGCAGCGCGGTCCCGGCGATCGCCGCGAAGAGCGGCAACTGCGGGCTGCGGCGGAGCAGCGCCACCATCGTCGCGCCGAGCGCCAGCGCCTCGAACACGTCGAGGCCGCCCCAGGCGAGATCCCAGTGGTGCGCCACCTGCCGCCCGGGAAGCGTCGAGGTCAGGTATGCGGTCCACGGGATCAGCCCGATCGCCACCGCGCCGAGCAGGAGGAGCAGGGGCGTCCGGGCGCTACGGAGACGGGCGAGCACGGGCATGCCGCAATTGTGCCCGCAACGACGGTGCCGAAGAGCGCGACGCGGGTATGCTTCCCCGCCGTGGCGAGGATGCTCTTCCGGCTGCCCGATGCGGCCGACGTCATCGACAATCCCGATCCCGACGAGCTGAAGGAGCTCGCGGCGCGCATGCCGAACGCGCGGCGCACCGCCTACGGGAGCGTGAACGTCCAGACGGAGGTCGTCAGCCGCTCGAAACGCTCGACCTTCATCGTCACCGACGAGCCCGACGGCCAGAACCAGGCGATGACCCGCGAGGAGGGCGAGCGCTGGGCCCGGGCCCAGGACGAGTACATCGGCGGGCGGGAGATGGTCGTGATCGACGGCTACATCGGGAACGACGCGGAGTTCCGCACCGCGGCGCGGCTCTACATCGAGGCGGCGAACGCCAACATCGCCGGCATGCAGCAGCAGCTCTACTTCACGCCCGCCGACGGCGACGACCTCGAGCCCGAGCTGACGGTCATCTACACGCCGAACCTGAAGGCCGACGGCTTTCCCGACGACCGCCTGATCGCCGTCGACCTCGAGCAGGGAGTCACGCGGGTCTTCAACTCCGACTACTTCGGCGAGTCGAAGAAGGGCGGGCTGCGGATGTGGAACAAGCTCGTCTACGACCGCGGCGGCATCCCGCTCCACGCCGGCTGCAAGATCATCCCGACCGAGCACGGCAAGCGCGTCGGCCTGATCGTCGGCCTCTCGGGCACGGGCAAGACGACGACCACCTTCACGCGCCAGAACGGCTCGCTGCCGGTGCAGGACGACTTCGTCGCCTGGATGCCGAACGGCCGCGTCTACGCGACCGAGAACGGCTGCTTCGCAAAGACCTTCGGGCTCAACCCCGACGACGAGCCGACGATCTACGGCGCCGTCACGCAGCCGCGCTCGTACCTCGAGAACGTCTCGCAGCACGGCGACGAGGTCGACTTCTACGACACGAACTACACCTCGAACGGACGCGCGACCTTCCCGTTCGAGGTGATCGAGGCGGCCTCCGCCAACGAGATCGAGGAGGCGCACTTCCTCCTGATCCTGAACAAGAACGAGAACATCGTCCCGGCGGTCGCGAGGCTCGAAGGGCCGCAGGCAGCGGCCTTCTTCATGCTCGGCGAGACGACCGGCACGAGCGCCGGCGGCGCGGACGAGGCCGGGAAGTTCCTGCGCGTGCCGGGGACGAACCCGTTCTTCCCGATGCCGCACGACCTGCAGGGCAACCGGTTCCTCGAGCTGCTCGCGCAGCATCCGCTCGAGGTCTACGTGCTGAACACCGGCCGCGTCGGCGGGCCCGAAGCCGACGAGCGCTCGCGCAAGGTCCGGATCAAGCACTCCTCCGCGATCGTTAAGGGCATCGCCGAAGGCACGATCGTGTGGGAGCGCGACCCCGACTTCGGGTACCTGGTCGCGTCGTCCGTGCCGGGCATCGACGACCTGGAGATCCTGCAGCCGCGGAAGCTCTACGAGGAGCAGGGGCGCGGCGACGACTACCGGTCGCTCGTCGAGCGCTTCAAGGCCGAGCGCGTCGAGTTCCTGCGCGGCTTCCCGAGCCTGAGCGACGAGATCGTCGCGGCCGTCGGCTAGCGGAATCGCGGCTCCGGCGGCGAAGGACCCTCGTCGTGGACGAGGCGGTTCGACGGTTCCTCGAGAGCCCCGCGCTGTCGGAGCGGACCCGGCGTGCCTACCGCGTGGACGTCGAGGAGTTCTGCTCGTGGCTGCGACGGCGCGGCACGCGGCTCGACGACGTCGACGTGCGCGCCCTCGCCGAGTACGCGGCCGAGCTCGGCCGAGCGCGGCCGCGGAAGCTGGCGCCGGCGACGATCGCGCGCAAGCTGGCGGCGGTGCGGGCGTTCCTGCGGCATGCGCTCGGTCCTGCCCGGGTGCCGGATGCGTCGTTCGCGCCGCGGCGACCCCGGAGGCTCCCGGAGGCGCCGCGGCCGCAGGAGATCGACGGCGAGCTGGAGTCACTCGACGGCGACGGGCCGCTGCCGTTGCGGAACCTCGCCCTGGCGGAGCTCGTCTACTCCGCCGGCCTCCGCTCGCAGGAGGCGGTCGACCTCGACCTGGCCGACGTCGACTTCGAGCAGGAGCTCGTCCACGTGCGCGGCAAGGGCGGCAAGGAGCGGGTCGTCCCGCTCGGCGAGGAGGCGGCGCACCTGGTGGCGCGCTATCTCCGCGAGTCGCGCCCGCAGCTCGCGCGCGGGGCCGAGAACGCGCTCTTCCTGTCGGCCCGCGGCCGCCGGCTCGACACGAGCACGCTCCGCCGGCTGCTCCCCCACCCCCACCGCCTCCGGCATGCGTTCGCGACGCACCTGCTCGAGGGCGGCGCCGACCTGCGGACGATCCAGGAGCTGCTCGGCCACAGCACGCTCTCGACGACGCAGATGTACAGCCACGTCGACGCCCGCCGCCTGCGCAAGGTCTACGACCGGGCGCACCCGCGCTCCTAGAGCTCCCGGAAGTTCACGCGCGAGAGGCGGGTGCCCACCACCCCCGCCCTCCGACACGATACGGCCGAACTCGTCACGTGTCCGTGACGGCTTCGCGCCGAGTGTGTGACGTTCGCGCTCCGCCGGCCGCGACGCGTGCTAGCCGGCGTCCGGGTTCGACTTCTGCGCGTGCACGCGTGCCTGCTCCTCGAGCAGCGTTCCCGCGCGGAGGACGTGACCGTGTGCGGCCCAGGCGTGTGCGGCGCCGCGCGGCACCTCTCTCTCGCGCATGTGCCCGGCGGCCGTACGGCAGTGCCGAACGGCCAGTTCGAGCTCGGCCGCGGCGCGCTCGAAGAGCGACGCGGCGGCCTCGAGGTCCTCGTTCGCGCCCATCCGGCGCGGACTCTACGGCAGGCGTCCGCGCGCGCAGGGCGAAGAAGGGACGTCCGATGGAGACGCCGCGGCCCGACCCGGCTGCACCCGATCCCGAGGTCGAGGGCTTCCTCGCGCTGCTCGCGGCGCGGCGTGCGCCCAGGACGGTCGATGCGTACCGCCGCGACCTGCGCGCGCTAGGCGACTGGCTCGGCGGCCCGCCCTCCAGCGCGACCCACGAGGACCTCGAGCGCTGGCTGGCCGAGCTCCGTGCCGCCGGCCTTTCCGCCGCGACGATCGCGCGTCGGGTCGCTGCCGTCCGCTCCTTCTTCCGCCACCTCGTCCTGCTGGGCGCCCGGTCGGACAGCCCGGCGGCTGCGCTGGAGCTGCCGCGGCGCCGGCGCAAGCTCCCGCGCACGCTCTCGCCGGCGGAGGCCCAGCGGCTGATCGACGCGGCGGCCGGCTCGACCCCGCGCGCGATGCGTGACCGCGCCCTCGTCGAGCTGCTCTACGGCGCGGGGCTACGCGTCAGCGAGGCCGTGGGGCTCGACAAGAACGGCATCGACCTCGAGCAGCGGCTCGTCCGCTGCACCGGCAAGGGAAACAAGGAGCGCGTCGTCCCGGTCGGCCGCCACGCCGTCGAGGCCCTTCGCCGCTACCTCGCCCACGGGCGCCCGTACCTCGACCGCCGCCACCGGTCCGAGCTCTTCCTGAACGCGCAGGGCGGGGCGCTCACCCGCGCCGGCGCGTTCCTGATCCTGCGCCGGCTCGCGGGCCGCGCGGGCCTCGAGCCGGAGCGAGTCCATCCACACCTGCTCCGCCACTCGTTCGCGACCCACCTGCTCGAGGGCGGCGCCGATCTACGGAGCGTCCAGGAGATGCTCGGGCACGCCGACCTCGCGACGACCGAGCTGTACATGCATGTCTCCGACCGTCGCCGGCGGGACGTCTACTTCCGCAGCCACCCCCACGCGCGGCGCCGGAACGTTTCGGGCTCGTGACGAGCAGGAATCAACGGGTGACGATGATGCTCGACCCTCACACGGCAATCCTGGCGGCCTCGATCGCCGGCGTCGGCCTCCTGATGTCGATGGCCGGCCTGCAGAAGAGCGCCCTGGAGTGGAAGCGCCGGCGGCGGATCTGCCCGTCCTGCGGCACCGAGCTCCGCGGCCGTACCTGTAACTGCGTCTAGGACCGGCGGCTAGCGCGCCTTCGCGCGCTTGTCGAGCCCTGCGGCCACCTTGGCCGCGGCCTGGCGCGTCTCGCGAGAAAGCCCCTCCTCCTCGGCGATCCCCTGGAGGAGGACGATCGTGTCGCGCTGCGGCGAGCCGTTTCGCAGCGCGAGGATCGCGAGCCGGCGCACGGCCTCGTTGTCGTCCGCGTTCGCGAGGGTGTGCAGCAGCGGCCGCACCGAGTTGATCGTGCGCGGGTGGTCGCGGGAGAGCAGCTCCAGCGAGAGCAGCGCCGAGCCGCGGCAGGCGGGACTGTCGTCCTCGAGGCCGCGGCGCAGCAGCTCCTCCTTCTGGCGGAACCGGAACTGCCCGACGGCACGGAAGGCGGCCGCCCGCTCGCGGTAGTCGACCGAGCGCGCCTGCGCCTCGAGCTCCTCCGACCAGGCCGCGCGCAGCTTGGCCAGGTCGCGCTCGTTCCCGCTCTCGGCGAGCGCGTTCGCCTCGACCCCGGCTTCCGCGAGGCTCAAGTGCGGAGGGCGGCTCCGTCCACCGACGACGCGGGCCTCGTGCCGGGGCCGACGTAGTGGGCCGACGGCCGGAAGAGCCGGCCCGTGCGCTTCTGCTCGAGGATGTGCGCCGACCAGCCGGCCACGCGGGAGCAGGCGAACATGGCGGGCGCGAGCGGCGGCGGGATCTCGGCGACGTCGAGCACGATCGCCGAGTAGTACTCGACGTTCGTCGCGAGCACGCGCTCCGGGTGCCGCTCCTGCAGCGCCTTCAGCGCGACCTGCTCGAGCTGCTCCGCGACCTCGACCTGCGGCGCCTCCAGTTCTTTCGCCGTCCGCTTGAGAATGCGTGAGCGTGGGTCCTCGGCGCGGTAGACGCGGTGGCCGAAGCCCATGATCCGCTTGCCGGACTGAAGCGCGTCACGCACCCAGCGCTCGGCGTCGCCCAGCTCCTGCACCTCCTGGAGCATCGGCTTCACGTACGCAGGAGCACCGCCGTGCAGGGGCCCTGAGAGGGCGCCGACCGCCGACGAGAGCGCGGCGCCGCAGTCCGCCCCGGTCGAGGCGACGACGCGGGCGGTGAAGGTCGAGGCGTTGAGGCCGTGCTCGGCCGTGCAGATCCAGTACGTGTCGATCGCCTTGACGTGTCTCGGGTCGGCCTCGCCGCGCCAGCGCAGCAGGAACTTCTCGGACGCGGTCGTGCCACGCGCGACGACGTCGTCCGGCGCCGGCTCGTGGCCGTCGGCCTTCGCGGCGGAGCGGGCGACGATCTCCATCATCTGCGCCGAGAGCCGGCCGAGGTCCGCGCGGGCCTGCTCGTCGGAGATCTCGTTCAGCTTGCCGAGCTTCCACTCGCCGGCCAGTCGCGCGGTCTCGGCCTGGAGGTCGGCCGGAGCGTTGCCGGTCAGTCCCGAGGGCTCGTAGGGCTCGGGGTCCGGCATCAGCGAGTTGAGGTCGTCGTCGACCAGCAGACCCCAGACGGCCTCGTAGGGGTAGTGCCCGACGAGCTCCTCGATGTCGACGCCGCGGTAGCGGAGCGAGCCACCTTCGCGGTCAGGCTCGGCGATCTCCGTCTCGACCGCGACGACGCCTTCGAGGCCTGGCTTGAAGTCGTCCACGGCCGGAAGTGTAGTGCTCCGCTAGAGTCCGGCGCCGTGGCCCACGAGGTGACACTCATCCCCGGCGACGGGACCGGCCCGGAGCTCACCGAGGCGACCAGACGGGTGCTCGAGGCGACGGGCGTCGCGTTCGAGTGGGACGTCCAGGACGCAGGTGCCGACGTGATGGAGCAGTACGGCGGCAACCCGCTGCCAGGGCACGTGCTCGATTCGATCAAGCGCACCGGCGTCGCGCTCAAGGGACCGATCACGACCCCGATCGGCGGCGGCTTCCGCTCCGTCAACGTGACGCTGCGCAAGACGCTCGACCTGTACGGCCAGGTCCGCCCGTGCAAGAGCTACGAGGGCGTCCGCTCGCGGTACGAGGACGTCGACCTGATCATCGTCCGCGAGGCGACCGAGGACCTGTACGCCGGGATCGAGTACGAGGAGGGCTCCGCGCACGCGACGGAGCTCGCCGAGTGGGTTGCGGCTCGCGGCGGCACTGTGCCGCCCGAGTCGGGGATCTCGATCAAGCCGCTCTCGGTGGGCGGCTCGCGTCGGATCGTCGAGTTCGCCTTCGACTACGCGCGCCGCAACGGCCGCCGCAAGGTCACGGCCGTCCACAAGGCGAACATCATGAAGTTCTCGGACGGCCTCTTCCTCCGGGTCGCGCGCGAGGTCGCGGAGCAGAACCCGGACGTCGAGTTCGACGACCGGATCGTGGACAACCTCTGCATGCAGCTCGTGCAGCGGCCGGAGGAGTACGACGTGCTCGTGCTGCCGAACCTCTACGGCGACATCGTCTCCGACCTCGCCGCGGGGCTCGTCGGCGGCCTCGGGCTCGCGCCCGGCGCGAACTTCGGCACGCACGCGGCGGTGTTCGAGCCGACGCACGGCTCGGCGCCCAAGTACGCCGGGCAGAACAAGGTCAACCCGATGGCGATGATGCTCTCCGGCGTGCTGATGCTCCGCCACCTGGAGGAGCGCGAGGCGGCCGACCGGCTGGAGCACGCGATCGCGGACGTGATCCGTTCCGGCGAGCGCGTGACCTACGACATGAAGCCCAGCCGCGACGACCCGACGGCCGTGGGGACGAGCGACGTCGCCGACGCGATCGTGGACGCGCTGGGAGCGCCGGTCTCGTGAGCAGGCGGCGCAAGGTCACCGTCGTCGGCGCCGGGAACGTCGGCGCGACGTGCGCGCAGGTACTGGCGACGCGCGACTACGCGGACGTCGTGCTCGTCGACATCAAGGAGAACCTGCCGCAGGGCAAGGCACTCGACATCAACCAGATGGGCGCCGTCCTCGGCTACGAGCCGTACGTGGTCGGCTCGAACGGCTACGGCGAGACGACCGGGTCGGACGTGGTCATGATCACGGCCGGCCTCCCGCGCTCGCCCGGGATGAGCCGCGACGACCTGGTGACGACCAACGAGAAGATCGTCGGCTCCGTGACCCAGGAGGTGGTGAGCGCGTCGCCGGACGCGATCCTGATCGTGGTCTCGAACCCGCTCGACGCGATGTGCCACGTGGCGAAGAACACGTCCGGCTGGCCGAAGGAGCGCGTCTTCGGGATGGCCGGCATCCTCGACACGGCGCGGTTCTCGACCTTCATCGCCTGGGAGACGGGCTCCTCGGTCAAGGACGTGACCGCGATGGTGCTCGGGGGCCACGGCGACCAGATGGTGCCCGTCGTCTCGGCCACGACGGTCGGCGGGATCCCGCTGCGCAAGCTCGTCGCCGAAGACCGGATCGCCGCGATGGTCGAGCGCACGGCCAAGGGAGGCGGCGAGATCGTGAACCTGCTCGGCACCTCCGCGTGGTACGCCCCGGGCGCGGCGGCCGCCCAGATGGTCGACTCGCTCATGCTCGACGAGCACCGCGTCCTCCCGTGCACCGCGTACCTGGAGGGCGAGTACGGGATCGACGGCCTCTACATGGGTGTCCCCGTCAAGCTCGGCGCCGGCGGGATCGAGGAGATCGTCGAGCTCGACCTGAGCGACGACGAGCGCGAGGCGCTCCATGCCTCCGCCGACGCCGTTCGCGAGGTGGTCGGCGTGCTCGGCAGCTCGAGCTGAGAGGGCGCCGGTGGACCTCGGCCTGAGCGGACGCACGGCGATCGTCTGCGGGGCCTCCGCCGGGATGGGGCTCGCGATCGCTGAGGCGCTCGCGGCCGAGGGGGCGAACGTGACGATGTTCGCCCGCCGGCGGGAGCTGCTCGAGCGCGAGGCCGAGCGGCTCGGCGCGCTCGCCGTCCGCGGCGACGTCTCAGATCCGGCCGACCTGAAGCGGCTCGTCGACCGCACCCTTGCGGCGTTCGGCGGCATCGACATCCTCGTCAACAACAGCGGCGGCCCGCCGCGCAACTCCGCGCTCGAGATGACCGACGAGCAGGTCGAGTCGGCCGTCGAGCTGCTGCTCCTGTCCGCGATCCGGCTCACCCGGCTCTGCCTGCCGGAGCTTGAGCGGAGCGGGCGCGGGCGCGTGATCAACATCGAGTCGAGCTCGGTGCGCGAGCCGATCGAGAACCTGGCGCTGTCGAACGCGGTGCGCCCCGGCGTCGTCGGCTGGGCGAAGACGCTCGCGCGCGAGCTCGGGCCGAAGCAGATCACCGTGAACACGATCGCGCCGGGCAAGATCAAGACCGACCGCCTCGGCGACACCGACACCGAGGCCATCCCGCTGCGGCGGATCGGGCAGCCCCGCGAGATCGCCGACGTCGTCTGCTTCCTCGCCTCCGAGGCCGCGTCCTACGTCACGGGAACCGTGATTCCCGTCGACGGCGGACTGACGCGCAGCCTCCTCTGACGCGAATATCCTCGGCGGGATGCGGTGGCTCACGCCCGCGCGGCTCGCGGTGGCCGGGCTCGTCCTCCTCGGCGCTGCGGCGCTCGTGCTGTGGCTTTCGCCCGCCAGCGGCTACGACATCCAGCTCGTCGACCCCGCGCACCCGGCCGACCCCCTCGTGACCGTTCCCGGCGAGAAGCGGAGCCACCCACCGGGGCCGATTTACTTCGTCGACGTCCGGGAGCGCGAGGCGCGGCTGCTCGAACGGCTGCTGCCGTTCACCCGGCCGTCGGGATCGTCCGTCGTCAAGGCGCCGCCGATCAGCTCGACGGTCGAGCAGCAGATCGGCCAGCAGGACATGACGGAGTCCCAGAAGGTCGCGGCCGTCGTCGCGTTGAACCATCTCGGCCACAAGGTGCGCGCCTCGAGCAACGGCGTGATCGTCGTGCTGGTCGAGCCGGGGACGCCGGCGGCGAAGGTCCTGAAGACGAGCGACGTGATCCTCGAGGCCGACGGCAAGAAGGTCACGTCGGTGAATCGGCTTCGGGAGATCCTGGCGAGGCACAAGCCGGGCGACAGGGTCACGATCGTCTACCGCCGCGGCGGCAAGGTGCGGACGGCGACGATCCAGACGGTGCCGGACCCGCAGGACCCGAAGCGCGCGCTCGTCGGCATCTCGGCGCGCGACGACCTGCGCGTCAAGCTGCCGGTGCGGATCAGGATCGATGCCGGCGGCGTCGGCGGCCCGTCGGCGGGGCTCGCGTTCGCGCTCGACATCCTGCAGGAGCTCGGCCACGACGTCACGCATGGACACCGGGTGGCCGCGACCGGCGAGCTCGCCCTCGACGGCAGCGTGCTGCCGATCGGAGGCGTGAAGCAAAAGACCCTCGGGGTACGCGCGGCGGGTGTGGACGTCTTCCTCGTCCCGGCCGGCGACAATGCGCGCGAGGCCAGGCGCTACGCCGATGGCGTCCGGATCATTCCTGTGAAGAACTTTCCACAGGCGTTGCGGGCGCTGAAAACGCTGCGCTGAGCCGGCCGCGACACGATCTTTTCGGCCACGTCGAAAGCCCCGCAAATTGCGCAGTTTTCTCGGCAGGCAAGCCTTGATTCGCCTGCTGTGCGCCCTATCATCCCGCGGTGTTCGGGCAGGCGAGTTAGGGGAGCAAACTAGGCGATGAGCAAAGCGGGCAAGGCAACGTGCGAGGATTGCTACTTCCAGCGGGCGGGTCTCTGCGCCCTTTCGCTGGAGACTCCATGCCCGACGTTCCGGGCGCACAACCGCGGCTCGCTGCTCCCGCCGCCCCAGCCCCGGCTCGTGCCGAGGCCGCTCGCGCCGCTCGCGGGCCGCTCCGCCGCCTAGACTCGGCGGCCGTGGAGGACGAGCCCCGGCAGACCTCACCGCGAACGAGCGCGACCGAGGAGCCGCAGGAGGGGTTCGGCCGCCGCTACCAGCCACGGCTCTACCTCCGACTGCTCGTGATCGGCCTGGTCGCCGCCTACGCGATCGCGTTCGTGCTCGAGAACGACAAGCAGGTGCACGTCCACTTCGTCCTCGGCACCGCGCGCCTCTCGCAGATCTGGCTGATCCTGCTCAGCGTCGGGATCGGGCTGGTGCTCGGCGTGCTCGTCTCGCAGCTATACCGACGCCGCCGCCGGCGCCGCGACTAGCCGCCCCAGCCGCCGCACTCCGTCGTCGATCTCCGCCGGCGAGACGTAGCTGAAGGCGAGCCGCGCCGAGCTCCGCCGCCCGCCGAAGTCAGGGCCGGGGACGAACGTGACGCCTGCCTCGGCGGCGCTCCGCAGGAGCTCCGTCGCGTCGACTTCGTCCGGCAGCTCGAGCCAGAGGAAGTAGCCGCCGTCGGGCCGGTTCCAGGTCGCCCGGCCGCCGAGCTCGCGCTCGAGCGCCTCGAGCATCGCGTCGCGCCGTGCGCGCAGCAGGCCGCAGACCCGCTCCAGGTTCGGCTCGAACAGGCCGCGCCGCAGGAACTCGTACACGGTCGCCTGGGCGAGCAGCGCCGGCGTGATGTACGTCGACGCGACGAGCTCCTCGAGCCGCGGCGCCAGCGTGCCCGTCAGGATCGCGTAGCCGACCCGCAGTCCCGGCGCGACCGTCTTCGAGAACGACGACGAGTAGAGGACGCGCTCACCGCCGTCGAGCTCGAAGACCGACGGGAGCGTCTCGCCGTCGAAGCGCACGAGCCCGTACGGATCGTCCTCGAGCAGCTGCAGCCCATGGTCGCGGACGAGCTGCGCGAGCCTGCGGCGGCGCTCGAGCGAGAGCGTCGAGCCCGTGGGGTTCTGGAAGGTCGGGATCGTGTAGACGAGCGCCGTCGGCCCCGCTTCGAGCTCACGCTCGAGCGCGTCCACGTCGAGGCCGTGCTCGTCGACCGGCACCTCGGCGAAGTCGAGCCCTGCGGCGGCGAGGATCTTCCGCGGCCGGTCGTACGTCGGACGCTCGACGAGGACGCGACCGCTCGCGCCGAGCAGCTCGAGCACGAAGTGGAACGCCTGCAGCGACCCGTTGGTGACGAGCACGCGGCCGGGCTCGACGCCGTGCCGCTCTGCCAGCCACTCGCGCAGCGGCGCGTAGCCGAGCGTGCTGCCGTAGGAGAGGACGACGTCGCCGTCGCGGTCGACGGCGGCCTTCGCGCAGTCGGCGAGCTCGGCGCCCGGCAGGCACTCCGGCGCCGGGATCCCGCGCGCGAACGAGATCACGTCCATGCGGGCAGTCTAGGCGCGCCTCCGGCGCGAACTGGGGGTGGAGGAGCGGCCCGCTGGTGCCGACCTAGCGAAGGTGGCACGCTGCGTCTTGTCGTTGGCCTTCGTCTGCGCGCTCGCGTGCTCTTGGACGGGCGGGGCGTCCGCCGCCAGCACGATCCTCGTCAAGTTCGCGCACCCGGCGACGGCGGCCGCGAAGGTCGCGGCGCTGGGCGACGATGCCACCGGCTCGGTCACCGGCGGCGTCACCGTCGTCGACCCGCAGCCCGGCGAGGGCGTTGCGAGCGCGCTCGCCGACTACCGCGGGCGGCCCGACGTCGTCTACGCCGAGCCGAACCGCGTGCTCCACCTCTTCAACGTGACGACGCCGAACGACTCGCTCTACGGCTCGCAGTGGGCGCTGCCCGCGATCTCCGCCGTCCAGGGGTGGTCGGTCTTCCCGGCGACCTTCTCGGCGGTGCCGACGGCGCCCGTCGGGATCGTCGACACCGGGGTCGACGCGACGCACGAGGACCTGGTCGGCCGCATCTCGCCCTCGAGCGCGACCTGCGTCAGCGGAGCCTGCACCCCGGGCGTGCCGACCGACGGCGACGGCCACGGCACGCACGTGGCCGGCATCGCCGGCGCGATCGCGGACAACGGCCTGGGCGTCGCCGGCCTGGCGTACGACTCGCCGCTCGTCGTCGTGCGGGTGTTCCCGGGCGACGCCTCCCAGGGCGCCGCGCTCTCCGACGTCGCCGACGGGATCGCCTGGGCGGCGCAGCACGGGGCGAAGGTGATCAACCTCAGCCTCGGCACGACCGGCGGCGCGTACCCGGTCACGCTCTGCAACGCGGTGCAGACCGCGACCAGCGCGTACGGCGCGGTGGTCGTGGCGGCCGCCGGCAACGGCGACCCGCCCGGGACGCCGGTCTCGACGCCCACCTACCCGGCCGCCTGCCCGGGCGCGATCGGCGTCGCGGCCACGGACTTGGGCGACCTCCCCGGCACCTTCTCGAACTACGGCAGCCCGGACGTCTTCGTCTCGGCCCCCGGCGTCTCCGTCCTCTCGACGCTCCCGGGCAACAGCTACGGCTACTTGAGCGGCACCTCGATGGCTTCGCCGTACGTGACCGCACTGGTCGGGCTGATCAGGAGCCTCCACCCCGAGGCGAGCGTCGCGCAGGTGCGCGAGATCCTCGCGCTGAGCGCCGCCAAGGTCGGCTCGGGCTCCTACGGCGCCGACCCGTACGGCACCTGCGCCGGCTGCACGTGGGACCAGCACTACGGGTACGGGCGCATCGACGTGGCGCGCGCGCTCGCCACCGCCGTCCCCACGGCGCCGCCCGCCGCACCGCCTCCTCCACCGGCGCCCGCGGCTCGCGACACCAGCGCCCCGTTCGTCCGCGTCTACGCCGCGAGCGGGCGGCCTCACCGGCTCGTGCGCCTCCGCTACCACGTCCAGGACGACAGCGGCCGGACCGCGGAGCGCCTGCTGGTCTATCGCCGGACGAAGCCGCTCAGGACGCTCTCGCGCCCGCTGCGCACGACGGACGCGGCCGTCGCCTACTGGGTCGGCGTCACCTTCGCCGCGCGCGGCTCGTACCGGTACTGCGTCCGGGCAACCGACGCGGCCGGCAATCACAGCGGTCTCGCCTGCGCGCGGATCCGCATCCGGTAGAGGGCCCCGGCCGGGCCTGCCGGCCGGGGCCCCGCTGAGATCTACGGCTGGCCGAAGACGAAGGCCTGGCCGTTGACGCTCAGGCCGCGGAGGATCGCCGAGAGATCCGTTCCGCCCGTGAAACCGGTCGTCACGTAGATGCCGCTGACGACCTCCGACCCGTGTGCCGCGACCACGCTCGACCACGGCTGCTGGCCCGAGCCGCCACAGGCGTCGTCGTCGTAGCGGACGTCACCGGTCGTGACCTCGAAGGTGTTGAACTGATCCTCCGGCGGGACGATGGTCGCGCACTTCGTCGGATCGAAGATGACGTCGTGCGTGCCGCCGTCCAGGAAGATCCGAAGGTACGGCGCCGCGATCGGCGAGTCGTCCGCCGACGAGTGATCGACGGTGTAGGACAACTGCTTGAGATCGGCAAGCGTCTGGTTGTCTGCCCCGTGGTAGACGACCGAGCCGCCCCAGGCACCACCGTTCGAGTACGGCCCGAAGGTGACCCCGTCCAGCGACGTCGCAACGCTCGCGTTCGTCCCCGCGAAGTCGCCCGTCAGGCGCAGCATCGTGCGGGCCGGAGGACCGGGCGGGCCGGTCGGTCCGGGTGGGCCCTGGGGGCCCTGCGCGCCGGCGGCACCCGCCGGTCCCTGCGGACCCTGTGGGCCGGGCGTGCTGGCCCCGCGGGCGCCCTTCGGGCCGCGGATGTTCCAGGCGATTCGCTTGAAGCCCTTGTGGCAGTGGCTCAATTTGATGTCGCCGAGCGTCGGCGCTCCACCTCTGGTCTCGACGCATGCGTAGATGACGCCGTTCTTGATGCCGAGCGTCCCCTGCGGCTGCGACGCCTGCGAGCTGCCGCCGACGGCCGTCGAGACGCCGACCACCAGCGCGACGAGCGCGGCCACGACGATGTACCTCATCTTCCCCCCTCAGTCTTCGGCCGGCCTGTCCGGCCTTTACCGCCGGACTGTTACAAAAGTCGGAGTCCGATTCAACCGCGCCTAGGCGCGGGCCGACGCGACCTCGACGGCGAGCTCGGCGACCTCGGTCGGCGTCGTGCCGACGCGGACGCCGCGCGCCTCGAGCGCGTCCTTCTTGCCCTGGGCCGTGCCCGACGAGCCGGAGATGATCGCGCCGGCGTGCCCCATCGTCTTGCCCGGCGGCGCCGTGAAGCCGGCGATGTAGGCCACGACCGGCTTCGTCACCTCGGCCTCGATGAAGGCGGCGGCCTTCTCCTCCTCGTCGCCGCCGATCTCGCCGACCATCACGATCACCTCGGTCTCGTCGTCCGCCTCGAACCGGGCGAGCACGTCGATGAACGACGAACCGACGACGGGGTCGCCGCCGATGCCGACGATCGTCGAGTTGCCGAGCCCGCGCTGGGTCAGCTCGTGGCCGATCTGGTACGTCAGCGTGCCGGAGCGCGAGACGACGCCGATCGGGCCCTCGCGGAAGATCTCGGCGGGGATGATGCCCACGTTCGCCCGACCCGGCGAGAGCGCGCCCGGGCAGTTCGGGCCGAGCATCGTGATCTCCTTCGGCCGGATGTAGTTGTAGATGCGGAGCATCTCGTGCGCGGGCAGCCCTTCCGCGATGCAGATCACCGTGCCGATGCCGGCGTCGACGGCCTCGTAGATCGCGTCCGCCGCGAACCGCGCCGGGACGAAGACCATGGTCGTGTTCGCGCCGGTCT
>DATIER010000169.1:0-6167 GCA_035455605.1 Gaiellaceae bacterium | reverse complement strand
CGGGTGGGGCCGCGCGCGCGTGAACCTTGAGAACGGCGGCGGCGCGGTTCCGTGTCAGGCGAGCTTCTCGCGGACGAGCTGGCTCACGGCCGACCCGTCCGCGCGGCCGGCGACCTGCGGCATCACGTCCGCCATCACGCGCCCGATGTCGCGCATGCTCGTCGCGCCGACCTCGGCGATCGCGTCGTCGACGATCTCCTCGAGCTCCTCCTCCGAGAGCGGCTCCGGCATGAACTCCTCCAGCACCGCGAGCTCGCGCTCCTCGCCCTCGGCCTGCTCCTCCCGCCCGCCCGCGCGGAACGCCTCGGCCGCCTCGGTTCGCTTCTTGCGCTCGCGCTGGAGCACCTGCAGCTCCTCGTCGTCGTGCAGCGGCCGCTGCAGCTCCTTCTCCGCCGAGCGCAGGCTGGCGAGGATCAGCCTGAGCGTGTCGCGCCGGTCCGCGTCGCGCGCGGCCATCGCCTCCTTCAGCTCGCCCTCCAGCCGCGCGATCAGGCTCATCAGGCCATCCCTCCCATGCGTCCGCCGAGCACGTGCCAGTGCAGGTGGAAGACGGTCTGGCCGGCGCCCTCGCCGACGTTCACCACCACGCGGTAGTCGTCGAGGCCCGCCTGCCTCGCCGTCTCCGCGACGAATTCCAGCATGCGCTTCGCCTCCTCGGCCGGGAACTCCGAGATCTCGCGGAAGCTCGAGACGTGCCGCTCCGGCAGCACGAGCAGGTGCAGCTCGGCCTGCGGCGCGATGTCCTGGATCGCGACGAAGCCGTCGGCCGCGCCGACGCGGTCGCCCTCGCGCGCGAGCCGGCAGAAGAGGCAGTCCTCAGGCAGCGCGAATCCCCTCCTCCGTGACCTCGGCCGCGCGCACGCGCACGAGCTCCCCGACCGGCGCGTCGACGAGCCACGGCGAGTAGTCGTCGCCGTAGCCGCGGCCGGGGCGATCGACGAGCACGACGTCCTCGCGGCCCACCTTCTCGCGCCAGCGGGCGAGACTGGCGACCCGTGACGCCTCGCGCAGTCGAGCGCTCCGGTCGCGCTTCGCCTCGAGCGAGACCGTGTCGGCTGCGGCGGTTCTCGTGCCCGGGCGCGGCGAGTAGGGGAAGACGTGGACGTTGCTGATGCCCGCCGCGCGGACGACGTCCAGCGTGCGGTCGAACGCCGCCTCGTCCTCGGCCGGGAAGCCGACGATCACGTCGGTCGTGAGGTTGAGGTCGCGCAGCGGCTCCAGCCGTCGCAGGTACGTCGCCGAGTCGTAGCGGCGGCCCATCGCACGCAGGACGCCGTCGTCGCCGGACTGCAGCGGCACGTGCAGGTGTCGCGCGACCGTCGCCGTCTCGCGGAGCGCCGCCGCCAGCTCGTGGCTCACGTGGTTGATCTCGATCGACGACAGCCGCAGCCGCGCGAGCCCCGGCGTCGCGCCCGCCTCCCGCACCAGGCGTGGCAGCGCGTAGCCCGCCTCCCGGTCGCGGTAGCAGCCGAGGTTGATTCCGGTCAGCACGACCTCGCGATGCCCCTGCGCGACGCGGCGCCGCACCTCGGCCAGGACGGCCTCGGCACGACGGCTCCGCGAGGCGCCGCGCACCTGCGGGATCACGCAGAAGGCGCACGAGAAGCTGCACCCGTCCTGCACCTTCACGAACGCGCGGACGCGGTCGAGCCGCGCGTCGGCCCGGACGCAGCCGATCGCGCCGACGTCGCGCGCGACGGCCGCCGGCGTCTCCTCGCTCGGGCGCGAGACCACGATCACGTTCTCGGGCAGGCCTGCGAAGCCGTCGGCGTCGAGGCTCGCACCGCAGCCGGTGACGTAGACGCGCCGGTGCGTGCGCGCCGCCCGCGACGCGGCTTGCCGTGACTTGCGAACCGCCTCGTGCGTGACGCAGCAGGTGTTCACGACCGCGACCTCCGCCCCGTCCTCGAGCTCCGAGTGGCCGTCGACGAGCAGCCGCTCCCGGATCTCCTGCGCGTCGACGTGGGAGACCTTGCAGCCGAGGAAGCGCACCGAAAAGGTCGCCACGGCGCGGGACTCTACTCCTCGCGCCGAAAGACGTCGGCCGCCCAGCCGTCGGCGGCGACGCGGCGCTCGTGACGGAACCCGTCCGACTCCGGTCGTTCGCGCTCGAGGTACCCCGACGTCACGACGGTGTCCGCGCCGAGCGCCGGCAGGATCCGCCCCACTGCCGCAGCCGAGATGTTCACGAGGGCGACGTCCGTCGCCGGTAGCTCGCCGTCGAGCGCGTCGGCGAGCCGGCAGTCGAGCTCGACGCCGTTCGCGGTCGCGTTGCGCCGGGTCGCCTCCACCGCCGAGACGTCGTGGTCGAGCGCCGTGACGGGCCCGTAGCCGAGCTTGGCGGCGGCGATCGAGAGCACGCCGGAGCCGCAGCCGACGTCGAGCAGGCTCCCGCGCGTGAGCTCGCCCAGCAGCCCGAGGCAGAGGCGCGTGGTCGCGTGGCCGCCGGTGCCGAAGGCGCGGCCCGGGTCGACCACGACCGCCTCGGCGTCGGGCGGCGGCTCCTCCCACGGCGGCCCGATCCAGAGGCCGCCGATCACCACGGGCCGGTGGAACTCGCGCCAGCGCTCCTCCCAGCCGACGGCCACGTCCTCGGCCGCGACCTGGCCGAAGGCCGCCCACAGCCGCTCCTCGCCGGACGCGTCGGTGTACGCGACGAGCTCGACGCCGTCCGGCCGGTCGAGCTCCTCGAAGCCCTCCGGGAAGAGCTCGAGCATCAGCGCGCGCGCAGCCTCGGCGCGCTCGACGGGGACGGACGCGGAGACGCGGCGGAGCTTGCTCAGCGGAAGGCGCTCTTCAGCTTCTGGAAGAACCCCTCGTCCGCCTCGTACGTCTCGGCACCCGCGCTGCGCTCGAACTCCTCGAGCAGGTGCCGCTGCTCGTCCGTCAGCCGCCTCGGCACCTGGACGTTGACGAGCACGCGCTGGTCACCGCGGCCGAAGCCCTGCAGCACCGGCATGCCCTTGCCGCGCAGGATCCGCAGCGTCCCGGGCTGCGTCCCGGGCTCGAGCTCCAGCTCGAGCTCGCCGTCGAGCGTCGGCACCTTGACCGTCGTGCCCAGCGCCGCGTCGGTCATCGTCAGGTCGACGGTGCAGAAGATGTCGTTGCCCTCGCGCACGAAGCGCGGATCCGGCTTGACGCGCACCTGCACGTAGACGTCGCCGGCGCGACCGCCGAGCACGCCTGCGTGGCCCTCGCCGGAGATGCGAATCTGCTGGCCGTCGTGGATCCCCGCCGGGACGTCGACGTCGAGCGACCGCTCCTCGACCGTCCGGCCCGAGCCCTGGCAGTCGAGGCACGGATCGTCGACAACCCGGCCGGCGCCGCCGCAGGCGGGGCAGGTCTGGGCGCGCACGAACTCGCCGAGCAGCGTGCGCGTGACCTCCTGCACGCGGCCGCGTCCGCCGCACGCGGCACAGGTCACCGGCTGCGTCCCGGGCTTCGCGCCGCTGCCGCTGCAAGTCGCGCACTCGACCGTGACCGGGAACGGCACCTGGCGGCTCGTGCCGCTCGCCGCCTCCGCCAGCTCGATCTCGACCTGGGCGACGACGTCGGCGCCGCGTGCGCGGCCCGTCCGGCCGCCCATGCCGAAGAGGTCGTCGCCGAAGAAGGCGCCGAACAGGTCGGCGAGGCTCCCCAGGTCGAAGGTGGTCGGCGTGAAGCCGCCGCCGCGCAGGCCGTCGTGCCCGTAGCGGTCGTAGACCTCGCGCGTCTCGGACTTGGAGAGCACCTCGTAGGCCTCCACCACCTCGCGGAAGCGCTCCTCCGCGTCCGGCTCGCTCGAGACGTCGGGGTGCAGCGTGCGCGCGAGGCGGCGGAACGCCTTCTTGATCTCGGCCTCGTCCGCCGTCCGGGAGACGCCGAGGAGCTCGTAGTAGTCGCGCCGGCTCGTCGCCATCCTGCCGCTGAGCGTAGCTTTAGTTGTCGTCGTACACGTCTTCGACGAAGCGCGACAGTTCGGCGGCCGCGGCGCGCACCGAGCGGATCGCCTTCTCGTAGTCCATCCGCACCGGGCCGAGCAGCGTGACCGCGCCGAGCGTGCGCGTGGTGAGGCCGTAAGAGGCTCCCACGAGCGACAGGTCGCGCAGCGCGGGGTGCTCGAGCTCGGGGCCGACGCGGACGAACGGCCCCTTCGGCTCGAGCGCCTGGCTGAGCACCTCCAGCAGCGCCGCGCGCTGCTCGAGCACCTCGAGCAGCTGGTGGTAGCTCGCGAGCTCCTCGCCGCGCAGGTCCTCGAGCAGGCCGGCCGTTCCCCCGACGTACAGGCTCTGCTCCTCGGCCGCGAGCGCCTCCTCGAACAGCGGCCGCAGCGATGCCACGAACGCGCCCTCGCGGCGGCCGAGCCCCGGCTCGTCGAGCCGCCGGCGGAGCAGGTTGCTGCCGAGCTCGAGGCCCGAGACGCGGTCGTTCAGGTACTGCGTCGCCCAGTTGACGAGACCCGGGTCGACCGGGTCGGCGAAGCGGAAGACGCGCTTGGTCACGCTGCCGGTGGAGGTGATCACGACCACCATCGCGACGTGCGGCTGCAGCAGCAGCACCTCGACGTGCCGGACGGTTGCCGTTCCGAGCGGCGGCGCGGAGACGAGCGCCAGCAGGCGCGTCAGCTCCGAGAGCATTTCCGTCGTCTTCTGCAACGCCGCGTCGACCTCGTTGCGGGCGGCGGTGAGGTCGAGCGGGAACCCGCCCGGCTGTGGGTCGAGCCGCTCGAGCAGCCGGTCGGCGTAGTAGCGGTAGCCCTGCTCGGTCGGCACGCGTCCGGCCGAGGTGTGCGGGTGCGTGAGCAGGCCGAGGCGCTCCAGCTCGGCGAGCTCACCGCGGACGGTCGAGGCCGAGACGTCGAGCCCGGCGTGCGCGACCAGCGTGCGCGACCCGACCGGCTGGCGGGTCGTGACGTACTCCTCGACGACGCCGCGGAGGATCGTGCGCTGGCGCTCGCTCAGGTCTGGCTGGACGACGTTCCTGCTCACTTGCAGGAATTTTAGGCGAGCAGCTCCGCCGTCACGCCGCCGCCGAGGAAGCGCCCGCGCTCGGTGAGCGCGAGCTCACGGCCGCCGCGCGAGCGCGCGACGAGCCCGAGGCGCTCGAGCCGCTCGACGGCGTCCGCGTCCACGGCATCGTCGAGCTCCGCGAGCGAGAGCGGCTCGTCCAGCCTCAGCCCGAGCAGCACCCGTTCCGAGCGCCGCACCGGCGCCGGCAGCTCCTCGACCTCGCGCTCCGGCCGCTCGCCGACGCGCAGCGCAACCAGGTAGCGGCCGAGCCGCGGCGTCGTGCGCCAGCGCCGGCCTTCGATCGTCGAGACCGCGCCGATGCCGAGACCAAGGTAGTCGCGGCCGCGCCAGTAGGCGAGGTTGTGCCGGGAGCGAAGGTCGCGCGCTTCGTCGCGGCAGAAGTTGGCCGTCTCGTACCAGCGGAAGCCGGCCGCCGTCAGACGCGCGACGACGCGCTCGAAGTACGACTCCATCCGCTCGGCCTGGCGGGCGAGCTCCTCGCCGTGCGCGTGCGTGAAGCGCGTGCCGGGCTTCGCCTCGAGCTCGTAGCACGAGAGGTGCTCCGGCTCGAGCGCCAGCGCCTCGTCGAGATCGGCCTCGAGGTCGACGGCGCTCTGGCCGGGGATGCCGTAGATCAGGTCGAGCGAGAGGTTGTCGAAGCCCGCGTCGCGCAGCAGCGCGAACGCCCGGCGCACGTCCGCCGGCTGGGCCCGTCGCTCCAGCACCTCGAGCAGCCGCGGCTGGAACGACTGCGCGCCGAGCGACACCCGCGTGACCCCGACCCGCCGCAGCAGCGCCGCCAGCCCGGGCGTCACCGTCTCGGGGTTGGCCTCGACCGTCACCTCCCCCGCCTCCGGCAGCGCGCGCAGGAGCCGCTCGAGCGCGCCCGGCGCCGTCAGCGTCGGCGTCCCGCCGCCGAGGAAGACGCTCTCGAGCCGCGGCGCGAGCGCTCCGCGCTCGAGCTCCAGCTCCGCGAGCAGCGCGTCGACGTAGGCGTCGTGCCGACCGAAGCGGCCGACGACCGTGACGAAGTCGCAGTAGCCGCAGCGCGAGGCGCAGAACGGCAGGTGCACGTACAGATGGCGTGCGCCGGCGCTCACTTCTTCCCGTCCAGGTTGAGCACCGCGAGGAACGCCTCCTGCGGCACCTCGACCGAGCCGACCTGCTTCATCCGCTTCT
>DATIER010000168.1:0-5440 GCA_035455605.1 Gaiellaceae bacterium | reverse complement strand
GGAAGGCCGTGCGTCGCGCCTCGTCCTGCAGGTGCACGACGAGCTGCTGCTGGAGGCGCCGGAGGCCGAGGTGAGCGCCGTCAAGGAGCTCGTCCGGCAGGAGATGGTCGGCGCGTATCCGCTCGACCCGCCGCTCGAGGTCGACGTCGCCTCCGGCGACGACTGGAACGACGCGAAAGCCTAGGCCGTCGGAGGCCTGAGCGCGACGATCTCCGCGGTGCCGCCGCGGCGGTCGAGGGCCCGCAGCAGGGCGGCGACGCAGTCCGGGTCGAACTGGGCACCCGCGCACGCCTCGAGCTCGCGGCGCGCCTCCGCCTCGTCGAGCGCGGCCCGGTACGGCCGGTCCTCGGTCATCGCGCGGTAGGCGTCGCACACCGCGACGACGCGTGCGCCGAGGGGAATCGCCCTGCCGGAGAGCTTGTCGGGATAGCCGGCGCCGTCCCAGCGCTCGTGGTGGTGGCGGACGATCGGCAGGATCGCCTGGAGCGACTGGATCGGCTCGAGGATCCGCTGGCCGACCTCGGGGTGCGTCCGCATCACGGCCCATTCCTCGTCGTTCAGCGGGCCGGGCTTGTTCAGGATCGCCTCCGGGACGCGCACCTTGCCGATGTCGTGCAGGACGGCCCCGAGCTCCACGTTGCGCACGTTCTCGAGGTCGAGCTCGAGCTCGGCCGCGACGGCGACCGCCAGCCGCACGACCTCTTCGGTGTGCTGGCTCGTGACCGCGTCCTTGGCCTCGAGCGCGTTCGAGAGCGAGGCCAGCGTCTCGCGGTAGATCCGCTGCGCCCGCTCCTCGTGCTCGAAGGCCGCGAGCAGGCCGCCGATCTGCGCCGACGCGAGCTCGGCCAGATGCCGCTCCCCGGGCGGGAACGCCCGCGGGCGCGAGTCGTAGACCTCGACGAGGCCCCAGATGCGGCCGTCCGCGACGATCGGGACGAGCAGCACCGACTGCATCTCCATCTCCCGCAGCACGAACAGCTCGGCGGCGTCCGCGCCGGGGTCGTCGGCCGAGATCGAGCACGGCATCCGCGACTCCAGCACCGCCGCCGTCGTCGGGTAGTCGGCGAGGTAATAGCTGAGCCCGCGCGCGACCTGCCGCTCCGCGTGCGCGTAGTCGGCGACCTCGCGCAGGAGCCCGTCCTCGAGCTGCGAGACGAGGCACGCCTCGGCGTCCAGCAGCCTCGTCAGCTCGCGGCTCGCGACGCGCAGCATCCGCTGCGAGACCTGCTCCGACGCGATCGCGCGCGAGAGCGCGACCAGGCGCGAGAGCGGCTCGATGCCGGCGGCGAGCGAGCTCACGCGCTTCGGTGCGGCGCCCGTTCCGATCGGGTCGACGCTCACGCCGCCACCTCGATCCTCGTGCCGGAGCGCTTCGCCGCGTACATCGCCTCGTCGGCGACCCGCAGCAGCTCCTGCGGATGCTCCTGCCCGCGCCTCGGCGCGATGCCGAAGCTGGCGGTGAGCGTGCGCACGAGCGGGTCGATGTTCGCCTCCACCGCGTCCACGATTCGCCCCACGACCTCGCGGGCCTCCTGCTCGGCCGCGCCGTGCAGGAGCAGCGCGAACTCGTCGCCGCCGACGCGGAAGGCGCGGTCGCCGCTGCGGACGAGCTCGGCGAGCAGCGACGCGAAGCGCGACAGCACGCGGTCTCCGGTGAGGTGGCCGTGCCGGTCGTTGACCTCCTTGAAGTTGTCGACGTCGAGGAACACGAGCGCGAGCGGTGTCGGCCGCTGCGTGCCGGTGGCCGTCCCGAGCTCCTCGAGCAGCGCGCGCCGGTTCGGGAGGCGCGTGAGCGGGTCGTGGTCGGCGAGGAAACGCGTCTCCTCGAGCTGCGTCGCGACCGCGAGCGCCTCCATCGCATGGTTCGCGAAGATGCGCAGCGCCTGCAGCGACTCCTCGCTCGGCACGCGGCGCGAGCGCGGCTCGTCGGCCCAGAGGACGCCGCGGATCGCGCCGCCGGCGTCGTGGAGCGGCACGACCAGCCAGTGGTGGTTCCAGGCGTGCGGCCCGCGGCCGTTCCTGGCCGAGCGGTAGACGACCTGCGTCGCGCCCACGCGGCCGATCGCCTCCTCGTGCGGGACGAGGTAGCAGCCGGCCACGTCGAACTCGGGCTGGAACAGGCGCGAGATCGGCTCGAGCTCCAGGGCTGCGCTCGCGGCCACCTCGTCGCTGGTGCAGCCGGCCGCGGCGACCGGCCGGAGCTGGCCTTCCTCGTCGTCGACCAGCTGGATCAGGACCTTCTCGAAGCCGAGCGCGCCCGAGACGCCCTCGCAGACCGACGCGAGCATGGCCTCGGTCGAGATCGTCTGCGGCAGCTGCGACGAGACGCGCAGCAGCTGCTCGAGCCCGGCCTGGTGCCGCTTCGCCTCGGCGTTCTCCTGCGCCGCCTCGAGCGCGAGCGCGGCATGCGACGCGAGCGCGCACGCGACCTCGAGCCGCTCGTCGTTCGGGCGCCTGCCGTCGACGGGGTCGCCGAACGACATGATCCCGACGATCCCGCCGTCGGCGTCCTCGAGCGGGACGAAGAGCTCGTCGTTCGGGTGCCAGGCGTCGGGCCCGTCGCCGCACGGCGCGTCGGCGGGGACGAACCGGTTGCCGACGTCCTGCGACCAGTCGAAGTCGTCGTTCGGGATGAAGTACGCGCCCGCCCGGAGGAACCTCGGGTCGAGCAGGGGCGTCCAGCTGCCCCAGTCGTAGACCGAGCCGAGCAGCGCCTCGCGCACGGCCTCGCTGCCGTGGACGGTCGCGACGTGGAAGTCGTCCCACTCGGGTCGGTAGACGTTGAGCACGACCGTCTCGAAGCCGAGCGTCTCCCCGATCACGCGCGCGATCCCGTCGAGCACGGAGTCGACGTCGGCGCCCGTGCGCACGGCCTTCGTGATCTCCAGCAGCGAGCGCAGCGAGGAGACGACGTCGCGCGCCGCGACGCCGGTGCTCGAGGCGCCGCGCGCGTTGTGATGGGTGTGGTCGTTGCTCATGCCGCAGCGAAACCGCTCAGATGCACAGAATCGACGTCCGGAGCGGCGTTCACATCACCCGCACGGGGGACGCGCCGCGACGCCGGGGAATCCTCGGCCCCACGGCTATACTGAGCGACTTCGCGATGGCGAGCGAGACCGTGAATCGAGAGGGCACGCAGCTGGACGACGCCTCCGTCTGGACGACGACGGAGGACGGCGAGCGCGTGCCGAACTACGAGGCGACCTTCCCGACGATCAACGAGGGAGAGGTCGTCCACGGCACCGTCGTTCGCGTCGACAAGGACGAGGTGCTGGTCGACATCGGCTACAAGTCGGAGGGCGTGATCCCGGTCGCCGAGCTCTCGATCCGGCGCTCCGTCAACCCGGCGGACGAGGTCACGCTCGGAGACGAGATCGACGCGCTCGTGCTCACCAAGGAGGACGCGGAGGGGCGGCTGATCCTGTCCAAGAAGCGCGCCCGTTTCGAGATGGCGTGGAAGGCGATCGAGAAGGCGGCCGAGTCGGAGGATCCCGTCACCGGCAAGGTGATCGAGGTCGTCAAAGGCGGCCTGATCCTCGACCTCGGCGTGCGCGGCTTCCTGCCGGCTTCGCTCGTCGACATCCGCCGCGTGCAGGACCTGGACGAGTTCCTCGGCCAGGAGCTGCGCGCCAAGGTGATCGAGCTCAACCGCTCGCGCAACAACGTGGTGCTCTCGCGCCGCGCCGTGCTCGAGGACGAGCGCAAGGAGATGCGGCAGGCGATCCTCGACCGGCTCAACCCCGGCGACGTCGTCGACGGCCAGATCTCGAACATCGTCGACTTCGGCGCCTTCGTCGACCTCGACGGGATGGACGGCCTGATTCACATCTCCGAGCTGTCGTGGTCGCACGTCAACCACCCGTCCGAGGTGCTCGAGATCGGCCAGGACGTGAAGGTGAAGGTGCTCGACATCGACCGCGAGCGGCAGCGAATCTCGCTCGGGCTGAAGCAGACCCAGAGCGACCCGTGGCAGCAGGTGCTCGAGACCTACCACGAGGGCGACGAGGTCGAGGGCAAGGTGACGAAGGTCGTCACCTTCGGCGCCTTCGTCGAGATCATGCCCGGCGTCGAGGGGCTCGTTCACATCTCGGAGCTCGCGCAGCACCACGTCGAGAACCCGCGCGAGGTGGTCTCCCAGGGCGATCTCGTGCGCGCGAAGATCATCGAGGTCGACGCCGAGCGCCGGCGGCTCTCGCTCTCGCTGAAGCGGGTGGAGGGCGGCGGCGTCCAGCAGCGCGCGGACGACTCCGAGGTCGTCGAGGGCACGCCGAACCTCGATCTCTCGGAGGAAGTCTTCCCGGAGGCAGCTGCCGCCGACGTCGCGCCGGAGGCCGAGGCGGCGCCAGAAGTCGCGCCGGAGGCCGAGGCGGAGGCCGTGCCCGAGGCGGAGGAGCCCGAGCTCGAGCCGGCCGCCGCGGCCGAGGCACCGCCGGAGGAGCCGGCGGCCGAGGAGCCCGAGCCGGTCGCCGAGGCCGAGGCACCCGCCGAAGAGCCCACCGAGTAGCTTGGCGAGACCGATCGCCGTCGCCATCACGGGCGGCATCGGAGCCGGCAAGAGCGAGGCCCTCGCGGCGTTCGCGCGTCACGGCGCCGCCGTCATCTCCAGCGACGAGATCGTGCACCGTCTGCTGAGCGAGGACGAGGGCGTTCGCGCGCAGCTGCTGGAGCGCTTCGGCGACCGGATCCTCGGCGGCGACGGCCAGGTCGACCGCGGCGCGATCGCCGGGATCGTCTTCGCCGATCCCGAGGCGCTCGAGTGGCTCGAAGGGCTGCTGCACCCGCTGGTCGTGCAGGAGTACCTGGACTGGCGCGAGCGCCTCGCAGAGAGCGACGACCCGCCGCCGCTCACGGCGACCGAGGTACCGCTGCTCTACGAGGTCGGCGGCCAGGACCGCTTCGACGCGGTCGTCGTCGTGACCGCGCCGCCGGAGGTGCGCAGCGCGCGCACGGACGTGGCCGCCGAGGAGCGCGAGCCGCGCCTCTTGCCAGACTCGGTCAAGGTGGCCCGGGCCGACTTCGCCTACGTCAACGACGGCTCGCTCGACGAGCTCGACGACTTCGTGGAGGCGGTCGTACGAGAGCTGACCCGCTGAAGAAGGTCTTTGCGCTGATCGTCGCGGTCGCCGCCCTCGGGGCCGCGTTCGCCTACGTCAACTCGACGAACCCGGCGTGGTACGTGCGCCTGCGCTACCCGCTGCGCTACGACGCGATCGTCCGCGGCCACTCGCGCAACTACCGGCTCGACCCGGCGCTGCTCGCCGCCGTGATCTACCAGGAGAGCAAGTTCCGCGCCCACGCGCGCTCGAGCTCGGGCGCGATCGGGCTGATGCAGCTGCTGCCGGCGACCGCCGAGGGGATCGCGATCCACACGGGCGGGACGAAGTTCCGCGTCGCCGACCTCGACGACCCCGAGATCAACGTCCGCTACGGCTCCTGGTAC
>DATIER010000167.1:0-6472 GCA_035455605.1 Gaiellaceae bacterium | reverse complement strand
CACGACGACGGTGCCGTACTCGGTGCGGAAGAGCGAGCCGGTCGGGCAGACGTCGAGGCAGGCGGCGTGCGTGCAGTGCTTGCAGACGTCGGAGCTCATCAGCCAGCGCAGCGCGTCCGGCTGGTCGCCGTCGAGGTGGAGCGGCTCGTTCTGCTCGACGAACGCGACGTGCCGCCAGGTGTTCGCGCCGAGGGTCGAGGTGTTGTCGTAGGACTCCCCCGTCCACACGAGGCCGTCCTCGGGGACGAGGTTCCACTCCTTGCACGCCACCTCGCACGCCTTGCAGCCGATGCACACCGACGTGTCGGTGAAGAAGCCCATGCGCTGCTTCGCGTCGTCGCCGTAGGTGTCGGGCCACGCGTAGGTGTCGACCGTCGGCTGGGCGAGCGAGCTCACGGGCCGGCTCCGCCACGCTTGCGCTCGACGAACTCGCGCAGCGCCCTCCCTCGCGGGCGCCGGCTGGGGACGATCCCGACCGTGAACGCCTTGACCTCCTGGATGTGGACGTTCGGGTCGAGCACGATCGGGGCGAGATCGTTCGCCGCACCGCCTGTGGTCAGACCGCGCGTGCCCCAGTGGTACGGCAGCCCGACCTGGTGGGTGGTGCGTCCGTTCACCTCGATGGGCGGGATCCGGTCGGTGACGAGGACCCTCGCCTCGATCGCCGCGCGCGCGCTGTAGATCGTCGCCCACTCGCCGTGGACGAGCCCTGCCTCGGCGGCGAGCTGCGGGCTGACCTCGCAGAACATCGCCGGCTGAAGCTCGGACAGGTAGGGCACGGAACGCGACATCCCGCCCGCCGTGTGGTGCTCGGTCAGCCGATAGGTGGTCGCGACGTACGGGTAGGCGTCTGCGCCGTCCGAGCTGCCACTCGGGTTGTACGGATTCTCGGGGCGCTCGAACTGCTGGCGCCGCGGGTTCGAGCGCTGCGAATACAGCGGGTTGTCGAAGGGCGACTCGTGCGGCTCGAAGTGCGTCGGGAGCGGCCCGTCCTCGAGGCCCTGGGGCACGAACAGCCAGCTTCGGCCGTCGGCCTGCATGATGAACGGGTGGTCGCCCGCGATCGCCTTCTCGGCGGTGGCGCCCTCCGGCGGCACGTAGCTCGGATCCTTGTCGTCGACGAAGTCCGGCACATCGAGGCCGGTCCACTTGCCGTCCTCGGCGTCCCACCAGACGTACTGCTTGCGCTTCGACCAGGGCTTGCCGTCCGGATCGGCCGAGGCCCGGTTGTAGATCAGCCGCCGGTTCGCGGGCCAGGCCCACGCCCACTCGGGCGCGACGTAGCTTCCCTGCTCCCAGTACGGCTTCCTGCGCGCCGGCTGGTTGATCCCGTCCTTGTAGGCGCCGCAGTAGATCCAGCAGCCGCAGACGGTCGAGCCGTCGGCCTTCAGCTTCGGGTAGCCGTCGAGATACTTGCCGGTCGCGATTTCCCAGCCGCTGATCTCCGCGAGAACGGCCTCGGCGTCTGGCTCCTGGATCTGCGAGTGCGTCGGATACTCCCAGCGGAGCGCCTTGACGAGTTCGTCCCGCGGCTCTTCGGACTCGGCGAGCTTCTGCTTGATCATCCGTCCCAGGTGGAAGTAGAACCAGAGCTCGGAGCGGCAGTCCTGCTTCGGCTCGGTCGCCTGCCAGTGCCACTGCAGCAGGCGCTGCGTGTTGGTGAACGAGCCGTCCTTCTCGGTGTGCGTGGCCGCGGGCAGGAAGAAGATCTCCGTGCCTATCTCCTCGGTCTTCAGCTCGCCCGACTCGATCTCGGGGCTGTCGTACCAGAAGGCCGCCGACTCGATCTCGACGACGTCGCGGACGACGAGCCAGTCGAGCTTCGCCAGCGCGAGCCGGTGGGCGCGCGAGTTGGTGTTGCCGACGGCGGGGTTCTCGCCGGCGATGAGGTAGCCCTTCACCTTGCCGTCGAGCATCTGGAGGGTCGTCCAGTAGGCCGAGTTGTCGTCGTCGATGCGCGGCAGCCGCCTGAAGAGCCAGTCGTTGTCCTCGCTCGCGTTCTCGCCGAAGTACGCCTTCATCAGGCTGATCCAGTACGCCTCGAAGTGACCCCACCAGCCGGTCGGAGAGGTGTTCGCCTCCATGTAGGAGGCGTGGTCCCCGTACGACTCGGTGTGCGGCATCGGCAGGTAGCCCGGCAGGATGTTGTAGAGCGTCGGGATGTCGGTCGAGCCCTGGATCGAGGCGTGGCCGCGCAGGGCCATCACGCCGCCTCCGGGGCGGCCCATGTTGCCGAGCAGCTGCTGGATGATCGCCGCCGTGCGGATGTACTGGACGCCGACCGTGTGCTGCGTCCAGCCGACTGCGTAGACGAACGCCCCCGTGCGCTCGCGGCCGGAGTTGTCGCAGACGGCCTCGCAGTAGTCGAGGAACGCCTCGACCGAGCAGCCGCAGGTCGCGGCGACGAACTCGGGCGTGTAGCGCGAGTAGTGCCGCTTGAGCAACTGGAAGACGCAGCGCGGGTGCTGCAGCGTCCCGTCCTCCTGCGGCGGCTCGCCGTGCCTCAGGCCGGCGCCGTGGCCTCCGTGGCCTGACTGCTCGCCCTTGGTCGCCTTGAATCCCTCCTCACGCTGCCCGGCCGCGCCGTGGACCTCCATCCCGGCGTACTGCCAGCTCGTGACGTCGTACTCACCCTGCTCGGGGTCCCAGCCGGAGAAGAAGCCGTCCAGGTCCTCCGTGTCCTCGAAGGACTCGTCGATGATCACCGGTGCGTTCGTGTAGTGCTTGACGTAGGGCTCGAAGTAGCGCCCGTGCTCGAGGATGTAGTTGACGACACCGCCGAGGAAGGCGATGTCCGACCCGGCACGGAGGCCGATCCAGTCCGTCGCCATCGCGCTCGTGCGCGTGAAGCGCGGGTCGATGTGGAAGACGCGCGCGCCTCGCTCCCTGGCCTCCATCACCCACTGGAACCCGACCGGGTGGTTCTCGGCCATGTTCGAGCCCATGATCGTGATCACGTCCGCGTTCTGCAGGTCCTGCTGGAAGGTGGTCGCGCCGCCTCGGCCGAACGAGGTCCCCAGACTGGGGACCGTGGAGCTGTGTCATATGCGCGCCTGGTTCTCGACCTGGACGATGCCGAGGGCGACGCACAGCTTCTTGATCAGGTAGTTCTCCTCGTTGTCGAGCGTCGCGCCGCCGAGGTTGCCGATCGCCATGGTGCGGTTCGCGGGGTTGCCGTCGTCCGTGGTCTCCTGCCAGGTGGCCGCGCGCGTCTCGACGATTCGTTCGACGATCATCTCCATCGCCTCGTCGAGCGAGAGCTCCTCCCACCGCGTGCCGTACGGCCGGCGGTACTTGACCTTGTACTCGCGGAGCGGGCTCTGCACGTAGGACTTCGACGCCTGACCCTTCGGGCAGAGGCGGCCGCGTGAGATCGGGCTCGCGGGGTCGCCCTCGATGTGCTGGACGTCCCCGTCCTTGACGTAGACCAGCTGCCCGCAGCCTACCGCGCAGTACGGGCAGATCGACTGCACGACGTGGTCGGCCTCCTCGATCCGGGGGCGTAGCTCGCGCGAGCGTCTCGACTGCACGGCCTTGCCGAGAGCGAGTGGATCGCCCTCCCGAAGCTGCCGCACGACCGGCCACCGCGCCAACGCCTCCCCGATCTTCATGCGGCTCCTTCCTTGCCGGGGCGGTCGAGTTTAAACACTTCGTATCGCGATACATACCGTGTGTACGAGCGAGCAGACGAGAAGAGCAAACGGCAGAAAGGGGGTCTGATGTCCAGCACGATCAACGAGAGCCGCCGACAGACGGACCTCGATCTCGCGCGTGACGGGTTCGGGACCCGCGTCGTCCTCCAGCCGATCGCCGCACCGTCGGTCCTCGGCCTGTTCGGCTTCGCCGGGGCGACCTTCATCGTCGCCTCGAACATGGCCGGGTGGTGGGGGACGCCGACGTCGGGGCTCGCGCTGGCGCCCTTCGCGGCCATGTTCGGCGGCCTGGCGCAGTTCGTCGCCGGGATGTGGGCCTACCGCGCGCGGGACGCGATCGCCACTGCCATGCACGGCATGTGGGGTGCGTTCTGGCTCGCGTACGGGATCCTCAACATCATGATCGCGGCGGGGGCGCTGCACGCGCCGACGCCGTGGTTCCACAATCCCGAGCTCGGGTTCTGGTTCTTCGCGCTCGGCGCGATCACCGCCTCAGGGTTTCTCGCGTCGCTCGCCGAGAGCCTCAGCCTCGCGGCTGTGCTCGGCACGCTCGCGGCGGGGTCCGGCATCGCGGCCGGCGCGTTCATCTACGGCTCGCACGGCTGGGTGCAGGTCGCCGGCTGGGTCTTCGTGATCTCGGCCGGGTGCGCCTGGTACACCGCGACGGCGATGATGCTCGCAGCGGCCGGCGGCCGGACCGTGTTGCCGCTGTTCAAGTGGAAGAAGGCGGCCAACATCCCGGGCCGCAAGCCCGTCCAGCCGATCGAGCTCGAATGGGCCGAGCCCGGCGTGAAGATGGGCCAGTAGCGCAGAGATCCTCCCAAGGGGAGCCCGAAGAGAGCCCGCTACGGCGGGCTCTCTGTTAGCCAGAACCACGGGCTCCTCCTCGGCCCGCTCGATCAGGAGCTCGGAGCAGTGAAGCGTCTGCTTCGTGAGCCGGTGCGCGCCCTGGTTCGTCGACGCGCCTCACCGCTCGTAGGCGACCTCGCCTCCCTCGATCAGCCGGCGCTCGCCGTCGAACTCGACCTCGAGCGCGCCCGACCGGGTGATCCCGATCGCCGTCCCGACGGTGTCGTCGACCGAGACTCGCCGCCCGCGCAAGAAGTCGCGTGAGCCGAGGTCGTGGAAGACCGCCTCGAGCCCACCCTCCCGCCAGGCCCCGTAGAACCGGTCGAGCCGCGCCAGCAGGTCGGTCAGGAGCGCCGCCCGATCGTGCTCGCGGCCGTCGATGGTGCGGAGCGAGGCGACCGGTTGCCTCACGTCCCGCGGCAGCTCGTCCAGAGTCTGGTTGACGTTGATGCCGATTCCCAGGACGACAGCGCCGTCGCGGGCCTCGGCCAGGACCCCGGCCACCTTGCGGCGATTGACCATGACGTCGTTCGGCCACTTGATCTGGGATGAGCGCCAGAACCCGAGCTCCTCCTCGACCGCCTCCGCGGCCGCGAGCCCGCCGACCAGGGAGACCTGCGCGATCCTGCTGTCCCGAGGCGGCCGCAGCAGCACGGAGACCGTGATCCCCGTGCCGGGCGGCGCGATCCATGAGCGTCCGAGCCTGCCGCGACCTGCCGTCTGGTGGTCGGCCACGGCCACCGCGCCTTCCGGGTCGTCGGTGCCGAGCAGCAGCTGGGTCGACTCGCACTCGTCGACGTCGATACGAGGCTCGCCGATCACACGCGCTCCACGCGAACGGCGGACACCTTGTACTCCGGGGTTCCGACCAGCGGATCGCCCACGTCGTGCGTCAGCCAGTTCACCTTCGCCTCGGCGAAATGGAGCGCCATCCACACGAGGCCCGGGTGGACGCGCTCCCCGACGGACGCCCGCGCCTCGAGCTCGCCACGGCGGGAGACGAGCCGCACGCGGTCGCCGTCGGCGATGCCGAGCGCTGCTGCGTCTTCGGTGTTGACCTCGACGAACGGTTGCTCCAGCTTGTCGGTCACGCCCGGCTCGCGCATCGTCATCGTCGCGGAGTTGTAGTGGTAGAGCGTGCGCCCGGTCGAGAGCACGAACGGGTACTCCGAGTCGGGCTGCTCGATCGGCGGCTGGTACTCGACCGGGAAGAACCTGCCCTTCCCGTTGGGACGCGCCGGACGTGGCGAGTGGAGGTACATCGAGCCGGGGTCGTCCCGGTCGACGCACGGCCACTGCAGGCCAACCTCCTCGATGCGGTCGTAGCGGATCCCCGACCAGTTGGGCGCGAGATCGGCGAACTCGTTCCAGACGTCCTCGACCGACCTGTAGTCGGGCCACCGGGCGCCGAGCTCGCGGGCGAGGTCGATCACGATTCGCCAGTCCTCGCGCGCCTGGCCCGGGCACGGGACCGCTCGGCGGACGCGGTTCACGCGGCGCTCGGTGTTGGTGAACGTGCCGTCCTTCTCGGCGAAGCTGGACGCGGGGAGGACGACGTCGGCGAAACGACTCGAGGTGTCGTTCAGGAACAGGTCCTGGGCGACCATGAACTCGAGCTTGCCGAGACCCTCCTCGACGTGGCGCGCGTTCGGCTCGGTCTGGGCCGGGTTCTCGCCGATCAGGTAGAGGGCCTTGATGCGGTCGTCGTGTAAACCGGACATCATCTGGTCGAGGCGGTAGCCGTGCGCCTCGGGCAGCTCGACGCCCCAGGCCTCGGAGAACTTGCGCCTGACTTCGGGGTCCTCTTCAGGTTGGTAGCCCGGGAGGTAGCCGGGATTCGCGCCCGCGTCGTTCAGGCCCTGGACGTTGTTCTGGCCGCGCAGAGCGTTCAGGCCCGTCGACTCGTAGCCGAGGTGACCGGTCATCAGCACGAGGTTCGATAGGGACCAGACGTTGTCGATCGCCGAGGC
>DATIER010000166.1:0-3006 GCA_035455605.1 Gaiellaceae bacterium | reverse complement strand
GATCGCGGCCGCCGTGTCGTTCGAGTCGGGCTGGCCGCGCAGGTACCACGCCCAGCCGCCGTTGCGGGCCTGCTGGCGCAGCAGGAACCTGAGGGACGCCCGCGGAGCGCGCACGCGCGACTGGCGCAGCGCGAGGATCCCCCAGATGGTCGAGTTCACGTTCGGGCCGATGCGGCCGTCGGGGCGCTGCGCCTTGCGGATCCGGCCGAGCAACGCGGCGGGCCGGTGCCCGAGCGCGCCCTCCGCCACGGCGACGAGCTCGGCGTCGGTGAGCTCTGGGAGGGCGTCCTCGTGCGCCTGCAGGTAGCCGAGCGCGCCGCCCGTGCCCGCGCCGGCGGACCGCAGGCCGAGCACGGCCCACGCCGTCAGCGCCGGGCCCTCTGCGCCGCCGGCCTCGGCAAAGCCGCCGCTCGGCTGCTGGTGCCCCTGCAGGAAGCCCACGGGCGTCGCCGAGACGGCGGTCGCCAGCAGGAGCCTCAGGCCCACACGACCTCCGCCTTCAACCGGCGGGCGTAGCGTTCGAGCAGGCGCCGCAGCTCGGGCCCGGCGACGAGCGCGAGCACGACGTTCCCGCCGGCGTGGGCCGCGTCGAACCAGATCCCGCGCAGGTACAGCGCCGTGAACGCCTGCCAGGTGTGCGGGTAGAAGCTGAGCCACTCCCAGACGTCCATGAACGCGTCGAACGCGAAGCCGAGCACGAAGCACGCCAGCGCGAGCGGCACCCGGCGGCGCAGGAGCGGCGCGGCCAGTCCGCCGACCAGGCCGCAGCCCGCCCACGCGAGCATCTGCCACGGCGTGTACGCGCCCTGGCCGAGGTAGAAGTTCGAGACGAGCGCGGCGAGGCCGCCGACCGCCATCCCCGCCCGCGGCCCGAGCGCGACGCCCGCGACGACCGCCGTCACCGTGACGGGCTGCACGTTCGGGACGGCCGCGAACAGGACGCGTCCCGCGGCGGCGGCGGCCGCGAGCGTCGCGATCAGGACGAGCTCCTTGCTCGAGCCGGGGCCGCTCTCCAGCCAGGCCGCCCCCGCGACGATCAGCGCCGCAGCCACGACGAGCAGCGCGAGCGCGGCGTCCTCCGGCCTGACGGCCGTCCAGGCCGCCGCGCCGACCGCGACGCCGACCGCCAGGAACCTAGGCAACGACGGCCTCCCGCGCCAGGGTCGAGACGCAGCGGTCGGCGACCTCGCCGGCGAACACGAGGTCGTTCGTCACGACGAGCGTCGCCCGGCCCGGCGCCTGCGCCCGCAGGAGCGCGGCGAGCTCGTCCTTGCGCGGCGGGTCGACGCCGCGGGTCGGCTCGTCGAGCACGAGCAGGTCGGGCTCGGCGACGAGCACGGCGGCGAGCGCCAGCCGCTCGCGCTCGCCGCTCGAGAGGTCGCGCGGGTGGCGGTCGTCGAAGCCGGCGAGGCCGACCTGCGCGAGCGCCGCGCGTGCGCGCTCGAGGTCGCCGCCGACGGCGAGCGCGACCTCCTCGTCCGCCCGCTCGCGCACGAGGTAGCGGCCCGGATCCTGCGAGAGGTAGCAGGCACGTCCCTCGCGGACGACGCGGCCGGCCTGCGGCTCGAGCAGCCCTGCGGCGAGCTTCGCGAGCGTGGTCTTGCCGGAGCCGTTCGGCCCCACCAGCGCGACGATCTCGCCGCGGGCGACCTCCAGGCTCATTGCCTTCACGACGGGCACCGCGCCGTACGCGAAGGAGACGTTTTCGAGCCGACAGCTCGACCCGCCGCACGGCTCCGCGTCCGGCACGACGGCCTCCCGCGGAAGCCACGCGTCCGGCACCTCGTGCAGCAGCACGCCCCCGGCGAGGAAGAGCACGCGGTCGGCGGCCTCGAGGACGCGCTCGGGCCGCTGCTCCGAGACCACCACCGCCGCGCCGCTCCCGCGGGCGAGCTCGATCGCCGCGGCCGCGCCCTCCGGGTCGAGCTGCGAGGTCGGCTCGTCCAGCAGCAGCAGCCGCGGCCGCAGCGCGAGCGTCGAGGCGAGGCAGACCCGCTGCAGCTCGCCGCCGGAGAGCTCGGCCACCGGCCGCTCGGCGAGGTGCAGCGCGCCGACGGCCGCCAGCGCCTCCTCGGCCCGCGCCGCGATCGCGGCCGGCGGCGTGCCGAGGTTCTCCAGGCCGAACTGGACCTCGGCGCCGACACGGGTGAAGACCACCTGGTCCTCGGGATCCTGGAACAGCGTCGCGACCGTGCCGGCGAGGTCGGCGGGCCGGACGCGGCGCGTGTCGAGCCCGCCGACCTCGACTCGACCCGCGAAGCGGCCGCCGTGGAAGTGCGGCACCAGGCCCGCCAGCGCGCGCAGGAGCGTCGACTTGCCTCCGCCGGAAGGGCCGAGCAGCGCCACCACCTCGCCGGGCTCGAGCTCGAGCGAGACGCCGCGCAATGCTTCGTGTCCCCCGGGGTAGGCGAAGCTCAGCCCGGAGACGCGGGCTAGAGCCACAGTGCCCCGATCGCGATCGCGGCCACGGCGAGCGTGACCGCGAGCCGGTCCAGCGACGTCCAGCCGGGACGCGGCGCGCGCGTGGCGCCGGGCCGGCCGTAGCCGCGCGCCTCCATCGCCTCGGCGAGGTTCAGCGCCCGCTCCAGCGAGCCGGCGAGCAGCGGGCCGAGCAGCGTCGCGCGCCCGCGGACGCCGGTCACCTCCACCCCGCGCCCGCGCAGCGCCTCGGCCAGGCCCGCCGCGTCGCGCTCGAGCGTGGGCACGAGCCTCGTCGCGAGCGCGACCGCGAGCACGGAGCGCCGCGCGAACCCGGCCGCCTGCACGAGCCGGTCGTGGTCGAGCAGGAGCGCGTACGCCGCGAACGCGAGCGCGACCGCCGTCAGCCGCAGGCCCTGGAAGAGCCCGATCCGGAGCTCCTCGCGGGTCACGTCGAGCGTGCCGAAGACCGGCACCGTCGGCCCGCTCCAGAGCACGTGGTAGCCGATCTGCGAGACGAGCGGCGTCAGGACGAAGACCGCGAGCCCGGAGCCGAAAGCGCCCACCAGGTAGAGGCGGCGCCGGCCG
>DATIER010000165.1:0-2168 GCA_035455605.1 Gaiellaceae bacterium | reverse complement strand
CCGTCGGCCAAGGGCTCGAGCGCGCCGGCGGTCGGCTCGAGCTCGCCCGACTCGAGGCCGGACTTGATCCGCCGCGCCAGCGCGCGGGCCTCGCTCTCCTGCTCCGGCAGCAGCACGCTGCTGACGGCGGCGAGGTGCTCGTCGCCGCCGAAGAGCTCGACGTCGACGGTCCGCAGCTCGCGCCGCGGGATGTACGGGTCGTCCGGCACGCCGACCCGGATCGTCACCTCGCGCCCGTCGGGCAGCGTGGCCGGCAGCTCGACCGGGTTGCCGATCAGGCTCACGGCGCCATCCTCTCACGAGCGCGGGATGCGGAAACGTCCGACGGTCCAGCGATCCTCCGCCCGTGATCCCGGAGCGCCTGGTCCGCCTGCGGCTGCGCACCGCCCTGTCGCTGCTGCTGACGATCATCGCCGTCGCGATCGTGCTCGAGGTGATCTGGATCGCGCGCCACGTGTTGACGTGGGTGGTGATCTCGCTCTTCCTCGCGCTGGCGCTGAACCCGGCGGTCGAGTGGCTGCAGGCACACGGGCTCAAGCGCCGCGGAGCCGCCGCGGGAGTCACCTACCTGCTCGCGCTGCTCGCGATCGTGGCAATCGGGTTCACCTTCGTGCCGACGCTCGTGCACCAGGTGAACGAGTTCGTCCAGAAGCTGCCCGACTACGTGCACGACATCACGCACGGGCGCGGCCGGCTCGGCTTCCTCGAGACGAAGTACCACATCCAGGAGCGGATCGAGTCCGCGGTCAAGAGCGGCGGGGCGACGAAGGTGCTCGGCCTCTCGGGGGTCGCGATCTCGGTCGCGAAGAGCGTGATCTCGATCGTCGTCGCGACGATCACGATCCTGTTCATGACCTACTTCATGCTGCTCGAGGGGCCGTCGTGGGTCGAGCGCTTCTACCGGCTCCTGCCCGAGCGCTCGCAGCCGCGCTGGCGCAAGGTCGGCAACGAGATCTACCGGACGGTCGGGGGCTACGTCACGGGCAACCTGCTGATCAGCGTGATCGCCGGCGGGTCGACGACGATCGTGCTCCTGATCATGGGCGTGCCGTACGCCGTCGCGCTCGGCCTGATCGTCGCGATCCTCGACCTGATCCCGCTCGCCGGCGCCACGATCGCGGCGATCCTGATCGGGGTCGTCGCCTTCCTGCACTCGGTTCCCGCCGGGATCGTCGTGGTCGTGTTCTTCGTCGTCTACCAGCAGGTCGAGAACCACCTCCTGCAGCCGATCGTCTACGGCCGGACGGTGCAGCTCTCGCCGCTCGCGGTGCTGATCTCGATCCTGATCGGCGCCGAGCTCGCCGGGATCATCGGCGCGCTCGGAGCGATCCCGGTCGCCGGCTCGATCCAGGTGCTCGTGAACGACTGGCTCGAGCACCGGCACGAGCGTCCGGCGCCCGCGCCGCTCTGACGCTCTAGTTCGGCGCCGAAGCTGCCGATGGGAACGGCATGCGCAGCAACTCGAGGACGCTTGCGGCGCTCGCAGCGGTGCTGGTGGCGGTCGTCGCGCCCGCGCAGGGGTCGGCGCGCCCCCAGGGCTCGGCGGCGCCGGAGGCGCAGCTGCAGGGCCAGCTGCTCGCCCAGATCAACGCCTTCCGCGCCGCTCACGGCCTCGCACGCCTCCGCGTGTCGGGCCCCCTCGGCGCGGCGGCCGGCGGGCACTCGTCCCAGATGGCGCGGCTCGGGTACTTCAGCCACGACTCGGCGAACGGCCAGTCGTTCTCGGCGCGGATCGCGCAGCGCTACTCGCCGCGCGGCTACCGCAGCTGGTCGGTCGGCGAGAACCTCGTCTGGGGCGGCCCGGATCTCGGCGCCGCGCGCGCCTTCCGGCTCTGGCTCGCGAGCCCGGCGCACCGAGCGAACCTGCTGAACGCCCGCTGGCGCGAGATCGGCCTCGGCGCCGTCCACTCCTCGAGGGCCCCCGGCGTCTACGGCGGCGGCCCCGCCACGATCGTCACCGCCGACTTCGGCGCCCGGGCCAGATAGCGCCTACCCTTATCCGCGGGCGCCTGTAGCTCAGCGGAAGAGCGACGGCCTTCTAAGCCGTTGGTCGGAGGTTCGAATCCTCCCAGGCGCATCCGGCACCAGTCGAGCGATCGGGAGGAGCGCCGATGCCACTGTTGCGTCGCGGGCGGGATGACGGCGGGACGAAGTACCGGATGCGCGAG
>DATIER010000164.1:0-3588 GCA_035455605.1 Gaiellaceae bacterium | reverse complement strand
GAGCCGGCACTGCTCGATGCCAGCGGCGAGCGCCGCCTGGCACGCCTCGAGCAGGCGCTCCGCCTCGTCCGAGATCTCGCCGACCGCGAACGTGTAGGCGGAGTCGGCCACGAAGCCGTCGAGCGTCACGCCGACGTCCACCGAGAGGACGTCGCCGTCGCGGAGCGCGTACAGCCCGGGGATCCCGTGCACGACCATCGAGTTCGGCGAGACGCAGATCGACGCCGGGTAGCCTCGATAGCCCTTGAAGGTCGGCGTGCCGCCGCGCGAGCGGATGAACTCGTCGGCGAGGTCGTCCAGGTCCTGCGTCGTCACGCCGGGCCGCGCGTGCTCGCCGACCAGCGCCAGCGAGTCGGCGACGACCTCGCCGGCGCGGGCCATCCGCTCGATCTCGGACGGCGCTTTGCGGATGATCATCGGACTGCCACCTGCTCGAGCGCGCGCTGGATCTCGGCGAAGACCTCCGGGATCGGCCGTTCCGCGTGGATGCCGACCAGGTGACCCCGCGAGCGGTAGTACTCGACCAGCGGTGCCGTCTCGGCGTGGTAGATACGCAGGCGGTTGTCGATCGCCTCGGGCGTGTCGTCTGCGCGGCCCTCGTCGGCTGCGCGCTTCAGCATCCGCGCGCGCCCGATCTCGTCCGGAACCTGCAGCTCGAAGACGACGTCTAGCTCGTGCGCGACCTCCCGGAGCACCTCGTCCAGCGCCTCGGCCTGGCGCATCGTGCGCGGGAAGCCGTCGAGCACGAAGCCCTCGCGCGCGTCGTCCTCGCCGAGCCGCTCGCGGATCAGCTCGATCATCAGCTCGTCCGGCACCAGCCCGCCTGCGTCGTAGATCGGCTTGACCTTCCGGCCGAGCTCGGTTCCGGCGGCCATCGCGCCGCGCAGCATGTCGCCGGTCGCGACGTGCGGGATGCCGTACTCGGCCGCGATCAGCTTGCCCTGTGTGCCCTTGCCGGCGCCTTGCGGGCCGAGCAGCAGGATGTTCGCCACTACGCGCCTACTTCAGGAAGCCTTCGTAGGAGCGCATCATCATCTGCGACTCCATCTGGCGCATCGTGTCGAGGGCGACGCCGACGACGATCAGCACCGAGGTGCCGCCGAGCGCGCGCGAGGTCGCCTGCGAGAAGCCGCCGTACTTGATGAAGATGCTCGGCAGGACGGCGACGGAGGCCAGGAACAGCGAGCCGGGCAGCGTCAGCCGCGTCAGCACGCGGTCGAGATACTGCGCCGTCGGCGGGCCCGGCCGGATGCCGGGGATGTAGCCGCCGTGCTTGCGCAGGTTGTCGGCCTGGTCGACCGGGTTGAACTGCACCGCGGTGTAGAAGAACGTGAAGATCACGATCAGCGCGGCCTCGACGATGATGTACGTCCACGAAGACGGGGCGAAGTGCTGGTTGATGAAGCTCTGCGTGTTGGGCGCGAAGGAACCGATCGTCTGCGGCAGCGCCAGCAGGGCGGCCGCGAAGATGATCGGGATCACGCCGGCCATGTTCACGCGCAGCGGCATGTAGGTCGACTCGCCGCTCGTCATCTTCCGGCCGATCATCCGCTTCGCGTACTGGATCGGGATCCGGCGCTGCCCCTCCTGGATGTAGACGACGGCGACGACGATCCCGAGCGCGATCAGCGGGAAGAACAGCTTCTCCATCGCGCCGCCGTTGTACCAGGCGCTGATCCCGGCGGGCGCCGACGTGAGGATGGAGGCGAAGATCAGCAGCGAGATGCCGTTGCCGATCCCGCGCTTGGTTATCAGCTCGCCCATGTACATCAGCAGCGTGGTGCCGGCGGTGAGCGTGATGATGATCAGCACCAGACGGCCCGTGTTCGAGGTCAGGGCGCCCTGCTTCTCGAACAGGTACGCGTAGCCGGTCGCCTGCGCCGCGGCGAGGGCGACGGTCAGGTAGCGCGTGTACTGGTTGATCTTGGCGTAGCCCGCCTCGCCCTCCTTCTGAAGCTGCTCCAGCTTCGGGATGACGACGGTCAGGAGCTGCAGGATGATCGAGGCCGTGACGTACGGCATGATCCCGAGCGCGAACAGCGAGAACTGCGACAGCGCCCCGCCCGAGAAGATGTTCAGGAAGCCGAGCAGGGTGCCGCCCTGGCCGCTGAAGAAGTTCTTGATCTGCTCGGAGTTGACGCCGGGGGCCGGGATCCACGAGCCCAGTCGGTAGAGCGCAAGGATCAGGCCCGTGAAGAGGACGCGCTTCCGGAGCTCGGGAACGCGCCAGGCGTTGGCGAGCCAGGAGAGCACCTAGCCCTCGCTCTCCTCTGCCGCGGGCTCGGCCTCGGCGGGCTGGTCGGGCGCGGCCTCGGCTCCGACGCGCTCCCGCTGCTTCGGCTTGCGCGACTTCGGCTCGCGCAGCAGCGTCAGCGTGCCGCCGGCGGCCTCGACCTTCTCCCGCGCGCTCGCCGAGGCGGCGTGCACGGTGATCGCGAGCTTCTTCGTCAGCTCGCCCTGGCCGAGCAGCTTCACGTCGATGCGCGTGTTCCGGATCAGGCCCTGCTCGACGAGCGCCTCGAGCGTCACCTCGGCGCCGGCGTCGAAGCGCTCCTCGAGCGCGGCGACGTTGACCGGCTGCGTGTGCGTCCGGTGCGGCCCCATCGGCATCGCGTCCTTGGAGTACGGGCCGCGCTGCTTGCCGAGGCGCATGTAGATCGGGTTCTGGCCGCCCTCGAAGCCGGGCCGCATCTTGTGAGAGCCCGAGCGGGACTTCTGGCCCTTGATGCCGCGACCGGAGTAGCGCCCCTTGCCCGAGCCCAGGCCGCGACCGACGCGCTTGCGGTCCTTGCGCGGCTGGGCGGGCTGCAGGTTGGAGAGGCTCAGGTCGTCAGGCATCGGAGTCCACCCTCACGAGGTGACGGACCTTCCTGAGCATACCGGCGAGCTGCGGGCTCTCCGCGTGCTCGGCGCTACGGCCGATCTTGCCGAGACCTAGCGCGCGCAGCGTGCCGCGGTGCCTCGCGGTCTGGCCGATCGCGCTACGCGTCTGCGTGATCTTCAGCTTCGCCATCGCTCTTCTCCGGCTCGGCTGCCGCCGGGGCGGCAGGAGCCTCCTCCTCATCCTTTTTCGCGGCGACCGGCAGCACCTGGCTGATCGTCAGCCCGCGCGTCGCGGCGACCTCGGCGGGGCGGCGCAGGCTCTGCAGTCCCTGCACCGTCGCCTTCAGCATGTTGATCGGGTTCGTCGTGCCGAGGCTCTTCGCGAGGATGTCACGGATCCCCGCCAGCTCGAGCACCGCGCGAACTCCACCGCCGGCGATCACGCCGGTTCCCTCGCTGGCCGGCCGCAGCAGCACCCGCGCCGCGCCGAACTGGCCGAGGATCTCGTGCGTGATCGTCGTGCCGTGCCGCGGGACGGTGAAGAGGTTCTTCTTCGCGTCGTCGACGGCCTTCGAGATCGCCAGCGGCACCTCGCGTGCCTTGCCGTAGCCGAGGCCGACGCGATCGACCTCGTCGCCGATCACGACGAGCGCCGTGAACGAGAACCGCCGGCCGCCCTTGACCACCTTGGCGACGCGGTTGATCTCGACCACGCGCTCCTTCAGCTCCCTGCTCTGCTCCACGTCAACTGCCATCTAGAACTTC
>DATIER010000163.1:0-5233 GCA_035455605.1 Gaiellaceae bacterium | reverse complement strand
GATCATCGCGCTGATCTCCGGCGGGGCGTAGTCCTTGCCGCCGGCCTGCACGCGCACGTCGCCGTTCGGGCCCTCCACGACCTCGTACGGGACGATCTTCATCTCCTCGCTCACCTCGCCGAACTTGCGGCCCATGAAGCGTTTGATCGAGAAGACGGTGTTCTGCGGGTTCGTCACCTGCTGGCGCTTGGCGGGCGCCCCGACGAGCCTCTGGCCGTCGTTCGTGAACGCGACGACGGACGGCGTGGTGCGGCCGCCCTCCGCGTTCGGAATGACCCCCGGCTCGCCGCCCTCGATCACGGCCATCGCGGAGTTGGTCGTGCCGAGGTCGATGCCGATCGTCTTTGCCATGCTGGAATCTCCTTACGTTGAGGATGAAGCTGAGAAAATCTCAGTCGGATGATAGCAAGGCGCGGAGCACCCTGACGGCGGCCGGCTCGGCCAGGACGATGCCGGCCAGGATCAGCGCGCCGCCGCCCCAGCCGAGCCAGCCGAGCCGGTCGCCCGAAAGCCAGTAGCCGAAGATCCCGGCGAAGACGGTCTCGAGCGAGAAGACGATCGCGATCCGCGCGGCCGAGAGCCGGCGCTGCGCCCAGACCTGGATCAGATAGGCGAGCGCGCTGGCAAAGATTCCCGTCACGAGCAGCGCGCCCCAGACCGTGCGGCCGCGCGGCACCTCGAGCTGCCCGAGCGCCAGCGCGATCACGAGGAAGCCGGCGAGGCAGACCGCCATCTGGACGAGCGTCAGCGCGATCGCGTCGTAGCGGTGCGCGTAGCGCTCGATCGCGACGATCTGCAGCGCCTGCGCGGCCGCTCCGGCGAGCACGAGCAGGTTGCCGCCGGTCGAGCCGACCGGCACGCCGCTCAGCATCGCCAGGCCGGCGAGCGCGAAGCCGACGCCGAGCCAGACCTCCGCCGCCACGGACGTGCGGAACAGCGCCAGGCCGAACAGCGGCGTCAGCACGACGTAGAGCCCGGTGATGAAGCCGGTGCTCGAGACGGTCGTCCGCTCGAGCCCGGCGGTCTGAAGCCCGATCCCGAGCCCGAGCAGCGCGCCGACGACCGCCCCGGCCGTCCAGCCGGACCGGCCGAGGGTGCGCACCCGCGCGCCCCACGCGAGCGCGAGCCCTCCGGTTGCGATCGCGTACCGCACTGCGAGGAACGCGAACAGCGGGTAGATCGCAACTGCGTCTTTGACTTGCACGAAGGTGACGCCCCAGACGACCGTGACCGCGATCACCGCCAGCAGCGCCACCGCGCGAGTCTAGGAGGCAGCGCTAGACGCCGTCCTGGCCGCCCTCGCCCTGGGCCGGCTCGTCGTTCGTCTCGTCCCAGCTCGTTTCGGCGCCGTCCTCGTCGATCGCCTGCTGGGTCTGGTTCCGGCCCTCGTCGTCGATCAGCTCCTCGCCGTTGTCCGGCTCCTCGTTCACGAAGTCGCTCATGGCTCACCTCCTTCCCGCGCGCAGCGTTCCGCCGGTTTCATCGCCGCAAACGTCGGCTAGGCTCCCGCCATGGAGCCGTTGCGTGATTCCTGGGGGCGCGAGATCAAGAGCGTGCGCGTCTCCGTCACCGACAAGTGCAACTTCCGCTGCCGCTACTGCATGCCGGCGGAGGGGCTCGAGTGGCTCGCGCGTGAGGAGGTGCTCAGCTTCGAGGAGATCGCGCGGCTCGTCCGCGTGCTCGCGTCGATGGGGGTCGACGAGGTGCGGCTCACCGGCGGCGAGCCGCTCGTGCGCCGCGACCTGCCGGTGCTCGTCGGGATGCTGGCGACGACGCCGGGCGTCGACGACCTGTCGCTGACGACGAACGCCGTCCTGCTCGACCGGCTCGCGCAGCCGCTCGTCGACGCCGGCCTCACACGGCTCAACGTCTCGCTCGACTCGCTCTCGCACGTCCGCTTCGCGGAGATCACCCGGCGCGACGCGCTCGACCGCGTGCTGGCCGGGCTCGAGGAGGCCGAGCGCCACCCGGAGCTGCGGCCGATCAAGATCAACTGCGTGGCGATGCGCGGCTTCACCGAGGTCGAGGTGCCGGCTCTGGCCGAGCTCGCGCGGCGCAAGCCGTACGTCGTCCGCTTCATCGAGTTCATGCCGCTCGACGCCGACGAGTCGTGGCGCGGCGACGACGTCCTCACCGGCGGGGAGATCCGGGCGCTGATCGAGCAGCGCTGGCCGCTGGACGAGATCCCGGCGAAGGCGTCCTCGACGGCGCGGCGCTTCCGCTTCGCCGACGGGGCCGGCGAGATCGGGTTCGTCAACCCGGTCTCGGAGCCGTTCTGCTCGAGCTGCGACCGCATTCGGCTGACAGCCGACGGCCAGCTGCGCACGTGCCTCTTCTCGCGTCGCGAGTGGGACCTGAAGACACCGCTCCGCGACGGCGTGTCGGACGCCGAGCTGGAGCGCCTGATCCGTTTCGCCGTGCGCCACAAGGAGCTCAAGCACAAGATCAACGACGCGGGCTTCGTGCGGGCGTCCCGCTCGATGAGCCAGATCGGCGGCTGACGGCCAGGGAAGAGGTCGACGGCCGGGGACGTTAAAATTAGGGAGCTCCGATGAGCGTCCTCGTTTCAGCCGGCCGCCGCGTGCTGCCACGCGGCTATGCAGATTTCGGTCGCCAGCTGGCGATTTGGTTCGGCTTCCTCGGCGCGTACCAGCTCGCCCGCGGCATCGCCGACCGCAACCCGCCCCGGGCGTTCGAGAACGGCCTGCACGTGATCGGGATCGAGCAGCACACACACGCGCTGTTCGAGCTGACGCTGCAGCGGCTCGTCGACGGATCCCAGATCCTCGCGACCGCAGCGTCGTGGACGTACTGGAACTCAGAGTTCACGGTGCTCGGGCTCGCCCTGCTCTGGGTCTACCTGCGCCGGAACGAGGCGTTCATCCGCTTCCGGAACACCATCCTGCTCGCGAACCTGATCGGGCTGGTCGGCTACGTCCTGCTGCCGACGGCTCCGCCGCGCATGTTCCCGGACTTCGGCTTCGACGACACGCTGTCGGGCTTCAGCCAGCTGAACCACGGCAGCGGGCTCGTCGAGTTCGCTGCCAACCCGTATGCGGCGATGCCCAGCCTGCACGCCGCCGACGCGCTGATCGTCGGCCTCGTCCTGGCCTCGGTGTGCCGCTCGCGGATCGCCAAGGTGCTCTGGCTGCTCTGGCCGGCCTGGGTCTGGTTCAGCGTGATGGCCACCGGCAACCACTTCTGGCTCGACGTGCTCGGCGGGATCGTGGTCGCGACGGTCGCGATCGCGATCGTCTACGGGCAGCCGCTCCGGCGGCTTCGCGCCCGCACGGCGTGAGCCGCGCGGAGACCCTGGCCTGGGTCAAACGCGGCTACACCGACGGCACGCGCAGGCTCGCGGCACGGTGGATCGGTGGCCTCGCGCGTACGCGCGTGACCCCGAACGCCCTGACCGCGGCCGGCATCACCCTCTGCGCCGTCTCGGCGGTGGTCGTCTGGTACGCGCACCACGACCCGTGGCTCCTCTACTGGCTGGCGGCAGTCGTCTTCGTCGTCGGCTCCGTGCTGGACATCCTCGACGGCGCGCTGGCGCGCCAGGGCGGCAAGGCGACGCCGTTCGGCGCCTTCGTCGACTCGATCTCGGACCGCGTCAGCGAGGGCTTCGTCCTGACCGCCGTCGCGCTCGTGTTCGCGCGCGAGGGCAACGACGTCGCCGTCGGCTTCACGTTCGCCGCGATGGCCGGCTCTTTCCTCGTCTCCTACGCCCGCGCCAAGGCCGAGCTGCTCGGGCTGAAGGGTGACGTCGGCCTGGGGAGCCGCGCCGAGCGCGTGGTCGTGATCACCGCGGGCCTCGTCTTCGCGCCCTGGGGCGGGCTGCAATGGGCGATCTACTTCCTGGCCGCGACTGCATGGCTCACCGTCCTGCAGCGCGTGTTCAGCGTCCGGCGCCAGCTCCGCGACCGCGCCGGGTAGCCACGATCCGGCCCGTCCGTCCGAGGACGGGCTATAGTGCTAGCACTTCTGTGCTAGCACCAGCGCGCAAGCATGTGCTCGTCCGGATGCCGGCCGGGCTGAAGCGGCTCCTCGCCGAGGAGGTCGAGCGGACCGGCCGCAGCCTCAACGACGTCGCGGTCGGGATCCTCGCCTCCCGCTTCGCGGTCCCGTTCGACGAGAGCAACCGCCCCGGCAAGCCGCCCGGCAAAAGCGGCTCGGTGCTCCTGCGCATGCCGCCGGAGCTCAAGGACCGGCTGACGGCGCGCGCAGCGCAGCGACGACGGAACGTCAACGACCTGATCGTGGAGACGCTGACCGAGCGCCTCGCAGGAAAGGAACCCATGGCTACCAGCAACGGCAGCAACGGCAAGGTGCGGCGCTCGGACGAGAAGGTCCGCGTCGCGATCATCGGCGTCGGCAACTGCGCCAACTCGTTCATGCAGGGCCTGACGTATTACAAGGATGCGCAGGACGACCACTTCGTCCCGGGCCTGATGCACGTCAACCTCGGCGGGTACCACGTCCGCGACGTCGACTTCACCGCCGCCTTCGACGTCACCGCCGACAAGGTCGGCAAGGACCTGTCGGAGGCGATCTGGGCGCATCCGAACGACACCGTCAAGTTCGCCGACGTCCCTAAGACGGGCGTCACCGTCTCGCGCGGGATGACGCACGACGGGATCGGCAAGTACCTCTCCGAGGTGGTCACGAAGGCGCCGGGCGAGACCGACGACATCGTCGGGATCCTGCGCGACACGAAGACCGACGTCGTCGTCAACTACCTGCCGGTCGGCTCCGAGATGGCGACCAAGTGGTACACGGAGCAGATCCTCGAGGCCGGCTGCGCGATGGTGAACTGCATGCCGGTCTTCATCGCCCGCGAGGCCTACTGGCAGCGCCGCTTCGAGGAGGCGGGCGTGCCGATCATCGGCGACGACATCAAGTCGCAGGTCGGCGCGACGATCACGCACCGCGTGCTCACGTCGCTGTTCCGCGAGCGCGGCGTGCACCTCGACCGGACGATGCAGCTGAACGTCGGCGGCAACTCCGACTTCCTCAACATGCTCGAGCGGGAGCGCCTCGAGTCGAAGAAGATCTCGAAGACGAACGCGGTCACGTCGATGCTCGACTACGACCTCGGCGCCACGAACGTGCACGTCGGCCCCTCGGACTACGTGCCGTGGCTGACCGACCGCAAGTGGGCGTACATCCGCATGGAGGGCAAGGCGTTCGGCGACGTCCCGCTGAACGTCGAGCTCAAGCTCGAGGTGTGGGACTC